>NZ_JAWOUQ010000001.1:0-488281 GCF_033339475.1 Vibrio sp. 2304
TCGTTTCCGCTCGACTTGCATGTGTTAGGCCTGCCGCCAGCGTTCAATCTGAGCCATGATCAAACTCTTCAATTTAAAGTTTTTGATTCCCTAAATAAATAGGGAGAGGCTCAATGAATACTGACTTCAAAACTACTAATGTAATTTTAAAGCTATTATCGTTCCAACAGAACGATAATGAATTGACTGTGCCAAGTCCGAAGACTTGATTGGTCACTTCGTTTCATTGAAACCTAATTTGATACCGCTTTCCGTTAAGAAAGAAATATCTAATTGGATTATCATCAACGAGTGCCCACACAGATTGATAGGTCTATATTGTTAAAGAGCTTGCTTCGTAAGCTTTGCTATCGAAGCGGAGGCGTATTCTAAGGAATTAATTTTCAGTGTCAAACACTTTTTTAAATTAATTTTTAGAAGTTTTCTTTCGCCTTCTTGCCAACCGCTTTTGCGTTTCCGCTTTGCCCTGACAACGGAGGCGCATTATAGGGAGATGATTTTTCTTGGCAACCCCTTTTCAGAAAAAAAATCAAAAAAAAGCGTCGAATGATTAAATATCACTCAAACGCTTATTTTTAGCACTCAGTTGTTAACTTCAAGTAGCAAATAGGCAATCAATATGTGTCTAGCCAAGACTCTTCAAAGCCTGTGATATCGAGACTCATTGATTGCGCCGCTTCGATTTGCTCGATAGCCTCCAATTCTTTATTTACACTGCTCATCGTCAGTGTGTTGTTGTCTAGCTCAAACACCTGACTTTGAGTCGTATAGTAGAACTTAAGGATCGTCAGCGCTTTTACATCGCCATTGTTCGCGGCTGCTTTAATGCTTTTTAGTTTACGAAAGATCTTGTTGTGCAGCTGCTTGAGTTTCCAAACGTACAGCACTTCTTCCATGTATGGTCGAGTTTTAATTTGATTCAATAAAGAGAGGGAAGTTGCAACTGCGAGAACGACACCAATCAAATTCCAATGGAAATTGCCCGTTGATTGTTCTGGTACGACTTCAGTGTTGCCAAACAAAACAATCAACAAGGTACTAAAGGCAAGAGAGGAGATGGCGAGCAACGCAACAAAACCGCCAATCACAAGGTTTACTTTCTTTTTATAAATGTCTTTATTTATCTGTTTGATTTCCATATACCACTCCTAACAGGGTTGCCTCCTATTCTAGCCAGCACACCCAGCTCCACAATCGAAGCTTTGTAAGTAAGTTCACATTTGCTATTAAACTCGCATCCCTTCCCTGCTTGGGTATATACTTCCGCGCATTCACTCTTCCTATATAGAGGCTAAATTCATGCGCTCTTTTGTTTTACGAGCTCGCGCGGCGCCAACCACCAGCAAAGCACTGTTAGAAGGTGTTGGTAATGAAGCGCATACAGAGATTCTTGCTCATACCATGATGAACACGATGTTCGTTGCTCAATCACACCGTGAAGATGTGGTTGTTCACTTGGTTTTAGAAAGCACAAAAGATTTCTCACGCACCATTACTATTCGCTCCAACGACATCACCAACATTGGCGGCTTCCATGAGTCAACCTTGATTGCAGCAGTGGCTCGCGCTTTGGATGCTTCGGTTGGTATGGGTAAAGAGCAACTTCGTGAAGTCGAACCTGGTATTACCGTTCGTACAGTGAGCTTTGAACGCCTAGTACAAGAACTGGCAGAAGATCACCAACTATATATGCTGGATAAGAAAGGCGAATTTGTTCGTGATGCAGAAATTGGTGAAAATCCATGTTTCTTGCTAACTGACCATATACCGATGCCGAAAAAGTCTTTTAACAGCTTAAAGCGCCTTGGCACAGAGAAGATCAGCTTAGGTCCTAAGATGCTTTTCGCTTCTCAGTGTGTAGTATTGATCCACAATGAGTTGGACATACGCGAATTCTAGTTATTCGCGCACACGTTGCTAGATAATGAAAGAGGACTCTATTGAGTCCTCTTTTTGTTTCTATAGTAATGCTAAGTTTACTTACCACCAATGCTCAAACGAGCAAAACGAACGTCTGGCGAGAAGAAAGTTCGGCTATCGTTAATTAGCTGAGTATCACCTACTGCCTCAACTTCTTGCAGCATATTGTAGAAGTTACCCGCTACCGTGATCCCACGAACTGGTTGAATGCGCTTACCATCACGGCACAAGAAACCACTCGCGCCAAATGAGAAATCACCACTCACTGCATCCGCACCAGAATGGACACCTTGAAGTTCGACTAACTCTAGGTACTCACCCGCTTTTACTTCTGACGCACTGCTGTTACCCGTCGCAATCACTTTGTGATTCGCTGATACGTCTAGGCTCGATTTTGCACCGCGAGCGGCACTTGCTGTCGAGACTGCGCCCAAGTAACTTGCGGTCTGGCTGTTGTGTAGCAAGGTTTTCAACTCACCATTAGCAATCATGACATTATCTTGAGTAGCGAAGCCTTCACTATCAAAACTCGCGATTGCCATACCATTTGGCATGTAAGCCGTATCAGTAAAGGTAATTAAATCACTCGCAACACGTTGACCAAGCTTGTCACCCAGTGGCGTAATGCCTTTCATCGCGCTTACGCCAGAGAAAGCACTGCCGAAAGCACCGAATAAACTTGCTAGCGCATTGATGTGGAAAATAGCAGGGTAGTTACCTGTCGCAACCGGAGCGCCTTCCAGAAGATCACGAGCAAGGTTGTAGCCACCTTCTATACAGTAAGCTGGATTCAACTCATCAAAACGGCGACCCAGTGACATTCTACCCGCCATTGACTGTTTGCCGTCTTTTTCAAACAAGGTATACGCGTAACAAGTGAACGAGCGCTCGAAGTGTTGACACAATGTGCCTTGAGTATTGGCAATGATCAGTTGTGTTTCGCCATCGCTGTAACCATTGTAAGGTGCGCTAGAAGCGTGAGGCAGAGCCACTACGCCTTGCTCAAGTGCGAGAGACAGTTCGATTTTTTCGTCAACAGAAGTGGTATCTTCTTGCACAATCTCAGCAACATCAGTCGTGATTTGGCTGTTTACGCAGCTGATGGTTTGATGTTCATCTTGCTTGGAAAAGCGAGCACTTTGCAGCGCGTTTGTGAGCATCAAATCTAAACTTGGTTGCTCTAGTGATTCAGAATAACTTGTCGCGACACGAGCATCTTTAATAACTCGAACACCCAGCACTTGACTTGAGCTTACTTTGTACTCATCCAGCTTTCCTTGGTTCGCTTTCAGAGAAAAGCTGCTGTTGCGGTTTACAATGACGTCCGCTTCTGCACCTTGGCGTTTTGCTTCTGATAGGACGTAATCAACCGCATTAAGAAGTTGTTGTTCTTGGCTCATTAGTTACCGCCTCCTACCAGAATGTTATCGACTTTCAGTGTTGGCTGACCGACTGTTGTTGGTACTGAACCACTTACGGAACCACACATGCCCGGCGCAAGTGCCATGTCTTTGCCGACCATGCTGATTTCTTTCAACACTTTTGGACCCGTGCTGATCAGCGTTGCTGTTTTCAGAGGCTTGGTGATTTTGCCATTTTCAATGAGATAAGCTTCACGAACAGCAAAGTTAAACTCACCCGTACCCGGTTGAACCGAGCCACCTCCCATCTTCTTCGCATAGATACCATGCTCGATGCCTGCCAGCATGTCATCAAGTGAATGCTCGCCTTCTTCGATAAAGGTATTACGCATACGCGAGGTTGGTGCGAACTTGTAGTTTTGACGACGACCAGAACCCGTAGGTTCGTAACCTGTCTTCATGCAACCCATTTTATCGACCATAAAGCTGGTTAGCTTACCGTCTTTGATCAATTGGGTGCGCTGAGTCTTCATGCCTTCGTCATCAACATGAATCGAGCCCCATTCGTTGGTCATGGTGCCATCATCGACTGCATTCACCGCGGTGTGAGCAACCATTTCGCCCATCTTGTCGTGGAATACTGAAGCTTTCTTCGCAACCGAAGTGGTTTCTAGCAAGTGACCACACGCTTCATGGAAGATAACGCCGCCAAAGCCGTTACCAATTACCACTGGCATTTCACCCGATGGACAAGCATCAGCGCCAAGTTTTACCAACGCTTGTTGCGCGATAGTTTGACCTAGCTCTTTCGCATCAAGCTGTTCACTGAACTCCCAGCCAGCAAGAGCACCAGGACCTTCCATACCAGAAGACTGCTCATTACCTTTTTGAGCGACAGTATTACCAGCAACTCGGATGTAGTGACGAGTATCGTCAACGTGTAGACCTTCTGAATTGAAGATAGACACTTGCTGTTCGCGCTGAAGCACGCTGCCAATAAACTGGCTGATATGCTCACTCTCAGCACGTGCGGCTTGGTCAACTTTCAATAGAAACGCGATTTTTGAATCTAGGTTAGCATCCTTACTTAGCGGCATGCGGCAACCATGTTGGATTGGGTAGCGGTTCAAATTCAAAGAACCCGCTGACGCGATTTGCTCACGCTTGTCTTTTGCAGCAAGCAGCGAGGTTACGCGCTTTAGTTCGGCTTCATCTGTGCTGTTGGTGTAACCGTAAAGCACCTTATGACCGAAAAAAAGACGAATACCGATACCAAAATCGATACCCGAGTTAACCTTATCCACTTCACCAGATGCGATCTGGACAGTGTTGGTTTGGTGATGTTCAACGAATAGTTCAGCGAAATCAGCCCCCAAAAAGAGAGCATGATCGATCACTGACTTCGCTGTTACAGAATTAAGCATGAAGTCTCCTTGCTCGATGATCGTCTTAGCCTTCCTAATTAACTGTGAAAAAGTTCAACAAAGTTAAATTGGCAACACGTTAAATTTTAACAGTTTTTTAACCTTGTTTTGTGCTAATCCTTGCTTAACGAGACCACGATTATTTATTAAATATTCCAGGTTCTGCTCATTCACCAGAGCGTTGCACTAGTAAATTCCACCCAGCAAACCATTTAGGTGCTTACTTTATCACTCACCTCGCATAATTGAATACTCATTATAATTACGCTCAAAAAACGTATCCCTTCCGCAATGGTCCTGCTATCATCCGAACGAAATAGTCGGGGGGCCACACGACAAGTGTTGGCTGAGATCGAAATTCGAGACCCGTTGAACCTGATTCAGTTAGCACTGACGTAGGGAACTATGCACACTTTGCCTTTCGTCGCCCCTCTTAGGTAAGCGATAGCGATCGAAAAATCGATCTATCTGCAACGGTCAAAGTCAGTTCCTATACGTCTTGTAGTAGGAGCGACCATGACGCAGCAATCACAACCTCATTCACATCACACGCCAGCCTTGCCTACCCCTATCGTATTGACCATCGCGGGCTCAGACAGTGGTGGCGGTGCAGGTATTCAAGCCGACATCAAAGCGATGTCCGCAACCGGCAGTTTTGCTTGCTCGGTAATCACGGCGATTACTTCGCAAAATACCCAAGGCGTTTCTGCGATTTTCCCCATTCCTCTCGACCATGTAGAGAGCCAACTTGATGCAGTATTTACCGACCTCAACATCGTTGCAGTCAAAGTGGGCATGCTGGCAGATTCCAATATCATCAAAGTCGTTGCTGACAAAATTAAACAATACCAGCCAAAACACCTCGTGATTGACCCTGTAATGGTGGCCACTAGCGGCGATCTATTATTGGAACAGTCGGCAATCAGCACTTTAAAAGAAGAATTGATTCCGCTCGCAGACATCATTACCCCTAACCTACCCGAAGGCGCAGCATTGACGGGTAAGCCAATGCCTCAGTCAGAATCTGAAATGAACGATATGATTACCGACCTTCGTGCGCTTGGAGCCAAAGCTATTCTGCTCAAAGGCGGTCACCTTGAAGAAAATGAAAACAGCAACGATCTGCTTATCATGCAAGACAGTGCCGAGTTAATTAGCGCCAAGCGATTTCCAACCAAAAACACCCATGGCACAGGCTGCACGCTGTCTTCTGCCATCGCATCTTATCTTGGACAAGGCAACAATCTGCACAAAGCGGTGCACCTTGGTAAGCAGTACATCAGCCAAGCTATCGCGCACGCTGATGAACTGGATGTCGGTAAAGGTCACGGCCCTGTGAACCACTTTTTTGCGGGTCATACTTATGTTCGCTAACGCGATTGGCATTCAGCTTTCCGATGCTAGCCTGCGATACAAAGATAGCCAAACACCGACTTTAGCAGGAATGAACATGACCATTCCCGTCGGTAAATGGACGGTATTACTCGGACGAAGTGGCTGCGGGAAAACCACAATATTGCGTTACTTAGCTGGCCTACTGGATGACCAAGTTGACTGGCATGGCGAACTCATCACAACCGATGGCGCTGCACTGCATGACCGTATCGCTTACATGGCTCAACAGGATTTATTGCTACCGTGGTTGAATGTGTTAGACAACGTCTGCCTCAGTTCTCGATTTTCTCAAGAGCAAGCACCAGAGCAAAATAGACAACGTGCACTGACTTTACTCAGCCAAGTGGGACTCGCCGATTACGCGGATGCTAAGCCAGCTCAGCTCTCTGGCGGCATGAGACAACGTGTTGCCCTTGCTCGTACTCTGATGCAAGACAAGCCTCTGGTTCTGATGGATGAGCCCTTCTCTGCGCTGGACGCGGTTACTCGCCATAAGTTGCAAACCTTGTCTGCCGAATTATTGAAAGATAAGACGGTTGTTCTGATTACCCACGACCCACAAGAAGCGGTGCGATTAGCTCATCAACTCTATGTATTGCAAGGCTCACCTGCGCAAGCTCAGCACTTGGTTGTTCCGGGTTCTACGCCTCCACGAGTTCTCGATGGAGAATGCGCGGCGCTACAACAAGCGATTTTGGACCAATTGGAGAAAGACTATGAGTGATATGACTCAGTACAACTCCGTTTCGGCACGTATTGGTAAAAAAGAAAGCGTGACACATCCGGCTCTGCGCTTGGTCATCAGCACTGCGGTGATCTTGGGATTGTGGCAGTTGGTCGTGGTGATATTCGATATGCCAAGCTTCATCTTACCTTCACCAATTGAAGTGCTGGATAGATTGGTCACTCGTTACGATGTCCTGCTCAAACATACTTGGGTTACCGCGCAAGAGATTTTACTTGGCTTGGCGCTTGGATTATCAATGGGTTTGCTGTTCGCATTGCAAATGCTGATGTTCGAGCCGCTCAAGCGTTGGTTACTGCCCATTCTGATTGCTAGCCAAGCGATCCCTGTGTTCGCCATCGCGCCAGTGCTCATGCTTTGGCTTGGTTACGGCATTGCATCGAAAGTTGTCATGGCGGCGATCATCATCTTTTTCCCCGTCACGACATGTTGTTATGACGGTTTGCGCAATACACCAACAGGTTACCTCGATCTTGCCAAGACCATGGGCGCGTCGAAATGGCAGCTACTTCGTCATATTCAATTGCCAGCCGCACTACCAACTTTAGCTTCAGGTATTCGTGTTGCCGTCGTTATTGCGCCAATTGGAGCAGTGGTCGGTGAGTGGGTAGGTTCAAGTGAAGGCTTGGGTTATCTGATGCTCCAAGCTAACGCTCGAATGATCATTGATGAGATGTTTGCAGCGCTGTTTATCCTCGCCGTGCTGTCTATCTCACTCTACTTCATCACCGATAAATTATTGAAAAAAGCCATCCCTTGGGAAAGCAAGTAATTGCCGAAAATAACCAAAGGAAATTGGGAAAGAAAAGGAAGAACCCCGTGAATAAAAACAAACTTATGAGCGCTGCTGCTCTACTCGCTTCAGTGGTATCAACCAACGTGCTTGCCTCTGAAAAAGAGATGACACTGATGTTGGATTGGTTCGTCAATCCAAACCATGGTCCTATCGTGATTGCCAAAGAGCGCGGTTACTTCAAAGAACAAGGTTTGAAGGTCAACATTCAAGAGCCTGCAGATCCAAGTACACCACCTAAGTTGGTCGCGGCGGGTAAAGTCGACATGGCGATTTCATACCAACCGAGCCTAACTATCGATGTCGCGGCTGGTTTGCCACTAATCCGCTCTGCGACTTTGATTGCTACGCCACTCAACACGCTGATGGTGTTGGACAACGGTAAGAATGAAAACCTTGGCGACTTAAAAGGCAAGAAGATCGGTATTGCGATCGCAGGCAACGAAGAAGCAACAATCGGCACCATGCTAGCTCAAGAGAACGTGAAGTTTTCTGACGTACAAATCATCAACGTAGGTTGGGCGCTGTCTTCGTCTCTTGCGTCTGGCAAGGTGGATGCGATTTGGGGCGGTCTACGTAACTTCGAAACCAACCAACTGGCACTAGAAGGTTATAAAGCTAAGGCCTTCTTCCCTGAAGAACACGGCGTGCCAGCGTATGACGAGTTGGTCTTCGTAGCCAATGCAAAAACCTACGACAAAGAAGCCATCAAGGCATTCAATAAAGCACTAGAGCAAGCGACCACTTACATCGTTAACCATCCAAAAGAGTCGTGGAAAGAGTTTGTGGCTTATTCACCAGACACCCTCAACAACGAACTTAACCAACGCGCTTGGAACGACACGCTAACTCGTTTCGCTCTTCGTCCATCTGCAGTAGATCTGAAACGCTACGATGATTATGCCGAATTCATGTATTCACAAAAAATCATCGAAACACTGCCAAAAGCGAAAGATTACGTACCGAGCTTTGACTAATTCTACTGACCTTAGGCTCAAAGCCTAGGGTCTTTTGATAACGAGATACCCATAATGAAATACCAAGATTTGATCGACGCTTGCCGCCAAGATTGGCAAGAATACACTGAGCATGCTTTCGTGCAGCAATTGGCGCAAGGCACTCTGGCTCAGCCTTGTTTTCTGCATTACCTAAAGCAGGATTTTCTTTTCCTAAAGCAGTACGCACGAGCTTACGCATTAGCGATCTACAAAGCACGTACTTTGGATGACATGCGCCGTGCCCTACCAAGCGTACACGCATTGCTCGATTCTGAAATCGCCCACCACGTGACTTACTGTGAGCAATGGGGACTGACAGAATCCGACTTAGAAAACGAGCCAGAAGATTTCGGCACTGTGGCTTACACCCGTTACGTATTAGATGCTGGCATGACGGGCGATCTTGTTGATCTATACGCGGCACTAGCGCCATGCTCCATCGGTTATGCCGTAATCGGTAAGGTGCTGATTGAAGATGAAAAGACCGTAATCGAAGGCAACCCATACGCAAGTTGGATTAATCTCTACGGTGGTGAGGAGTTCCAATCTGGTGTCGCAAAAGGTGCAGAACACTTTAACCAGTTATTGGCGGAAATCGACATCAATAGCCAGCGTGGTCAAAACCTGATTCAGGTATTCAAAACTGCAACGCGTATGGAAGTAGCATTCTGGCAACAAGGTCTGAATGCTCAGCAAGATTAATCGGAGAGTCTCATGTTAATTGAACAAATCACCCAAGCATTAACCGCAGTACGCCAGCAAAAGCCATTAGTCGTCAACATCACTAACTACGTGGTGATGAACAACACGGCAAACGCGCTATTGGCTATCGGCGCTTCTCCAATCATGGCGCACTCCAAGCAGGAAATGGCAGAGATGATGTCGTTCGCGGGCTCACTGGTTATCAACATTGGTACCTTAGACAGCGTTTGGACACCTCGTATGAGCTATGCCGTAGAGCAAGCCAATGCCAATGGTAAAATCGTTATACTCGACCCAGTCGGTTGCGGAGCAAGCTCACTACGTACAGAGACATCACGTGAAATCGCACGCCTTGCAGACAAACTCATCATCCGAGGTAACGCCTCAGAAATCATTGCACTCGCTGGCGAGCAAGCACAAAGCAAAGGCGTCGATGCGTTAGACAGCAGCGACACAGCACTTGGTGCAGCCAACTTCTTAGTCACAGAGTATGATGCAAGCGTGGTGATTTCTGGCGAGACCGATTACATCGTCACGAAAGGGCAAACCGTGCAACTGAACAATGGTCACGAGATGATGCCATACGTAACCGGAATGGGCTGTACGCTCACGGCACTAACGGGCGCTTTTGCTGCCGTTGGTGATGACACTGGTCTCGCAGCAGCAGCGGTACTGGGTGTTGTTGGCGAGATTGCAGCGGAACAAGCTCGTGGTCCAGGTAGCCTGCAAATGAACCTGTTGGATGAGCTTTACCAGTTGGATGAAGAAACATTGGCGAAGCGCCTCAAACTGCACGTGCAATAAGCTTTTATCTCTTTTAACACTAGCCTCTCAATCCTCTTTCAATGAGAGGCTTAAAGGAAACCCAATGAACGCCTATCGTTTATATTTGGTCACCGATGACCAACAAGATTTAGCCACACTAAAGCGTGTTGTGAAAAAAGCCGTGGAAGGTGGCGTGACCATGGTACAAGTCCGCGAAAAACACGGCGATGTGCGTGCGTTTATCGAACGAGCTCAAGCCGTAAAGACTATCCTTGAAGGTACTGGCGTCCCGCTAATCATCAATGATCGTGTTGATGTTGCCCTTGCCGTCGATGCCGATGGTGTTCACCTCGGGCAGTCAGACATGCCAGCAGAGATCGCTCGTCAATTGATTGGCCCAAACAAGATCCTCGGCTTATCGATTGAGACTGAAGATCAGCTGGCAGAGGCGGATTCTCTGCCCATTGATTACATCGGCTTGAGTGCCATCTTCGCGACGCCGACCAAAACCAACACCAAAAAACACTGGGGTATTGATGGTTTGAAGATGGCGTTAGAGACGACTTCACTGCCGATTGTTGCCATTGGCGGCATTAACGAAACCAACATTCCTGCCCTGAGTGCGACAGGTGTACATGGTTTGGCTTTGGTTTCTGCCATTTGTCATGCAGAAAACCCAACCAAAGCAGCAGAATACTTACTTTCTCTGATGGATTAAGACCCCAGCGCTTAAGGATGAGCGCCTTTACCTTCCGGATAAATATCATCAATTCATCACTCAACCTTCATTCTCTCGTCAAATTGACAAAGCGTTGATAAGTTTTTCACGCCAGATAACGTAAGATAAGCCCCTTATTTTCACGTGGTTGAATAACCCTCAATAAAAACAAAACGCTCTCAATGAAAACCAAAAAATATGGATTGATGATGCTCGCCTTGTCTGTTCTTGGCATCATCTCAATGTCGCTGTTTGGCTCTTATCACAATCTCACTTCACAGGTGCCTGAAAGTCTGGGTATTACTTTTACTTTGCTCACAGATTCTGCTGGTAGCAAAGGTTTTTTAATTACGTTAACACTGCTACTGCTTTCTTTATTTCGCTTTAAACCAAGTCGCATTGAGTGGATACAAAAACTCTCAATGTTAGGGTTGTTACTGGTGATTGGTTTTGCCAGCAAAACGGGGCTAAAACTGATGACAGAAAGCCCGCGTCCCTACGCCGAACTGCTTGCTGAAGAGCAATTGATTGAGCACCCAGAAGCGTTTTATCAGTTGGATACAAAGCAGCAAGCCAACGTAATTAACCAGATTTCTGAACACGTCAGTGATTGGCGAACGCGCCATTGGCAAGGCGAGAAAGACTATTCTTTCCCATCCGGCCATACGATTTTCGTTTCGATTTGTTTGGCTTTCTTTGGTGGTTTGTTCTTACAGAACAAGTGCTATATCTCTGCACTGTCATTGTGGATGTGGGGAATGAGCGTCGCATATACCCGCTTATGGCTGGGCATGCATCGCCCTGAAGATTTAATAGGCTCGGTCTTGTTTGTCGCGATTGTATTTACTTTACTCCCGACATTTCAGATTAAGAAACAGATGCCGTTTGTTTCTCTCGCTTCGCGCTAATGTGAACGATGACTAGATAAAAAGAAGCCAGCGATTCGCTGGCTTCTTGCTTTCAATCGCTACTTTTTTCTAGCCATTTCTTGGTGGTTCAAACGCTGTTAGTTCTAATTCTGGGCCAGTGTATTTTTCAATACGAACCAGTGCCGAGTTCGCCGCACAGCCGTTTGCAAGTCGAGAGGTCGGAATATCCAACGTTAACACGTTACAACCGCCGTTCTTACAAATGCCGGTTTTAGGATCCAAATCCGGCCAACCGCCTTCATGAATACACACTGAACCTTGCTTGATTCGGTCAGTCACTTCTGCACCAACCAATACTTGGCCACGGTTGTTAAACGCACGAACTAGATCGCCCGTTTTAATACCACGCGCTTTCGCATCTTCAGGGTGAATCCAAATAGGTTCACGGTTTGCAATTGCGTACTCTTCGCGAATCTTCGCGTAGTTGAATTGGCTGTGTAGACGATGCGCTGCGTGCGCGGTCATTAGCTGCAACTCGCCATCTTTCGCAGTACCCGTGTACTCGGTTGGTGCCATCCACGTTGGATGTGGAGGACAGTCTTCCAACTGATAGCCTTCAATGGTTTTCGAGAAGATTTCGATCTTACCACTTGGTGTACCGAGTGGATTCATGATCGGGTCTTCACGGAAATCTGCGTAACGAACAAACTGTGCGTTCTTCTCGTTCCACTTCATCTCGATCAGTTGGTTATCTTCCCAGAACTTGCTGAAGTTCGGCATTGCTACGCGAGAGCCACGGCCACCTTGTTGCGCCGCCTTGTAAAAGCCGTACAGCCATTCCATTTCGGTTTTGCCTTCGGTGTATACGTCACGGCCACCCGGAGCTAGCATCTCTGCCATGTCCGCGAATACATCGAAGTCATTACGCGCTTCACCTTGCGGCTCAACCACTTGCTTCATTGGCACCAAGTGTTGGTTACTGTAGTCACCCGTCATCGTTAAGTCGTTACGCTCGAACGATGTGGTGATTGGCAGAACAATGTCCGCGTGCTTCGCAGCCGCCGTCCAGTAAGGCTCTGAAATCACGATCAGCTCAGGCTTTTGCCACGCTTTGGCCAGACGGTTGGTGTCTTGGTGGTGAGTAAAGTTCGCACCACCTGCCCACCAAATCATCTTGATGTCCGGGAACGTCAGTTCATGACCGTTATGATGGTAGGATTGACCTGGGTTTTCCAACGCCTCGACAATACGCGCCACAGGGAAGCTTTGCACCGCGCCAGACACCGCCCAGTCGTTCCCCGCAGAAGAGCCGCCACCCAGCGATGCCGAAATCGCAGGAAGTACGCCAGCATCACGAGCAGGGTTACCACCGTTTGAGTAGTGGTAAGAGAAACCAAAACCACCGCCCGGTAAACCGATTTGACCCAACATTGTTGCCAGTGTAACCAGCATCCAGTGACGCTGCTCACCGTATTGTTGGCGCTGCATGCCCCAACCAGCCATCAGCATGGTGCGGTTTTTACTGAAGATGTCAGCCAGTAGCTCAAGTTGCTTCGCAGGTACGCCACAGATTTGTGATGCCCATTCTGCTGATTTTTCTACGCCGTCTTCTTCGCCCATCAGGTACGCTTCAAACTTGTCGTAACCTGCGGTGTATTTATCGAGGAAGGCTTTATCGTGCTTACCTTGTTTCACTAAGGTGTGTGCGATGCCCATCATCATTGCCACGTCGGTCATTGGGTGAGGAGCAATCCACTCCGCATTCTCACCAAAGAACTCGATGGTTTCAGAACGAATAGGGTCAATAGCGATAACCGTCTTGCCTGATTTTTTCAACTGATGGAAGAACTCAAGACCAGCACAGTCTGTTGAGCTCCACGCGATTTTTAGAGTGTTGATCGGGTTTAAGCCCCAAAGCACAACCACATCGCTGTGCTCTAGTACCACTGGGTACGTAGTTTGTTGCTCGTACACTTCGATAGAGCCCACAACGTGCGGCATGATGACCTGCGCAGCACCCGTTGAGTAGTCACCCAAGTGGCCTGAATAGCCGCCCGCCATGCTCATGTAACGTTGCAGCAAGGTTTGTGCTTTGTGCAGCACGCCACTTGAACGCCAGCCGTAAGAACCAGCAAACACAGAAGCCGGGCCATATTCTTTACGAATGCGCATGTGCTGCTCGTGGATCAGCTTGTAAGCTTCATCCCAAGACACCCGTACAAATTCATCGCTGCCACGAACTCCTTCGGGAGCTGATGGGTTTGCCAAGTAACCTTTGCGAACCATTGGGTACTTAACACGCGCTTTAGTGTGCACTTGGTCAGGACCGGTGCTTTGTAGGCTGTTTGGTACAGTTTGTGGAAGAGCATTGGTAGTCGAAACCAACTTACCATCTTTCACTTCACATAACATTGGGCCCATGCGGCCTGCTGTCAAAATGCCCTTGCCACGCTGGTTTGAAGACGCAACAGACATAGGTGCAAATGAAGTGAATGCCATTGCACCAGCCGCCATACCAGTGCCTTTTAGAAATCCGCGACGGGTCATATTAGTCATAATCTTATCCTTCTATTTATCGTTAGTGACCAACCACATCTTTCGCGTGGTGCTGGAAGAACTTGGTTAGAATTTCTAGGTTCTCGGCTGAAATATCAGTTCGATCACCCATACTTTTCGCTACCGGTCCCCATGCATTCACTGTGAAGTGATTTGAAGGAATTTTCGCGTGACAAGTTGCACAGTAAACGTTGTCCAACTCTTCTGCGTATGACCATACTGGTTCAAGCGTGTCAACAACTGGAGAATCAATAGCGCCAGTTAGAGAAACCGCGCGCCATTCGTTGCCGTAAACATCTGCCTCAAATTCACCAGTTTCAAGCGCTTGTTGGCCTTGCTCTGTTAGCGTTGCAACGATGGCACGTTGACCTTCTCCCATGTAAAGCACTTGCTCTGCGCCTTTCATTTGGAATGCGTTCAACTTAACAGTGCGGTTGTCGCCTTCAGAGCTGATTACTTCCAACTTCGTCGTTGGGTTAATTTTACCCATCTCACCCATTGCGATTTCAGTCACAGGGTAAACAACCTTGGCATTAGGTGATGTTTTTGTGGTGAAGCTCATCAACGTTTCAAATGCCTTGCTGTCTAGCTCTGCTTCTGGTGCAAAGTGCGCCACACCTTTATGACAATCGATACACGTTTGATCGTTTGCTTTCGCGTAAGCGTGCATCTTCGCCGCATCACGTGATTGCTCAAACTCTTCCATTGCATCGAAATCATGACACGAACGACACGTCGCTGAATCATTTTCACGGAACTGAGCCCATACCGTTTCAGCCATATCTTTACGATGTGCTTCATATTTCTCTGGCGTGTCGATCTTACCTGTCACAAATTCATGGTAGATGTCTTTCGACGCGCGAATTTTGGTGATCAGGTAATCCATTGGTTCTTGAGGAATATGACAGTCAGAACATTCCGCGCGAATGCCTTTCGCATTACTGAAGTGCACTGAGCCTTGGTACTCTTTGTAAGGGGTTTCCATAGAGTGGCACGAGAGACAAAATTCAGTATCTGAGGTGTAATGCATTACTGCCGCACTCCCCCCCAAAGTTAACCAGCCCACACCAATGCCGGCAGCAACCAGCAGTGCAACATATCGTTTTTTTATTGACATAATTAGCAACACTTCCAAATAAAATGTAATTATAGGTCGCAAATTACTACTTTATGGGTAGTCCTCTCTTGATCCACATCATTTCCGTGTTGCTCTGTATGCCTCAAGTATGAAATTTTGTTATTTGCATCTCAAAGATGAATATATGGCAATAATCCATTACCCAGCCAACCATTCACCACATAAATCACTTTTATGAATGCAACTATTTGATTAAACAGATAAGAGGATGAGAGACTGAATCTCCACATTGATGCAGTAAGGACACGCATGTCAGTTTATATCGAGACGCACAGAAGCCAATTAAGACCCATCAAAGCCAGTGACTGGGAACTCTTTCAACGATTACTCTCCGAACAAGAGGTTATTGCGCTCTGTTTCGATCGTCCCAGCGAAACAGAAATAAGAGAAAAATTTGCTTCGCGATTATTACCATGGACCCCAAATTGCCAGCATTGGCTTTGCCTTGTAATACTCGATAAGCAATCTGAACAACCCATCGGCATCACTGGCTTTGCTATTGAAAACGGTAAGGCAGAGGTAGGTTACTTACTTTTGCCGGAATTTCATGGCCAACAGTTTGGAACAGAAACTCTTCAAGCGCTTTTATACTGGGCAACCTCGACACATAACATCAACCACTTTTCCGCGACGGTCACTGAAGGCAATATTGCGTCAGAGCGTGTCCTGATAAAATGTGGTTTCGAACTCATTGAGGTCATTCCAGACGCATACCAAATTGGTGGCAAACCCTACGCCGATAAAATCTACTCACTACATAAATAAGGACGTATTTTGAATAAAGTAGTCATCATTACCGGCGCAAGCCGAGGCATTGGAGCCGCAGCGGCGAAAAAGCTGGCCGAGCAAGGCTATCGCGTTTGCGTTAATTACCGCACTCAGCAAGAGGCCGCCGACCAAGTTGTGGCAGAAATACAAGCAAACGGTGGCAAAGCGATTGCCATCGCCGCAGACGTAGCCGATGAGCAGCAAGTGCTCTCCTTGTTTGATGAAACAGAACGTGAATTTGGTGCAGTGACGCACTTGGTCAACAACGTTGGAATCCTCTTTACTCAATCGCCTTTGTCAGAAATCAGCTTGGAACGCTTTCAGAAAGTAATGAACACCAATGTGAATAGCTGTTTTCTCTGCTGTCGAGAAGCGGCGAGGCGATTCAGTGCAGGCGGTGCAATTGTGAATGTCTCCTCTGGAGCGTCGCGCTCAGGCGCGCCATTTGAGTATGTCGATTACGCCACATCAAAAGGCGCGATGGATACCTTAACTAAAGGGCTCTCGCTAGAGTTGGCAGAGCGCAATATTCGCGTCAATGGCGTTCGACCTGGTTTCATTTACACTGATATGCATGCCGACGGCGGAGAACCAAACCGAGTAGATAGACTCAGCCCTCAAATTCCTCTTAAACGCGGTGGCACGGTAGAAGAAGTAGCAAATGCGATCGCTTGGCTATTAAGTGACGAAGCCTCTTATGTCACAGGATCATTTATCGATATTGCAGGGGGCAGATAGAATGCAAGTCCATATCCGACAAGCGATTCCCGAAGATTTAGACGGAATTTTTCAGCTTAATTTTCAAATTAATTCACTGCATTTTGCGAATGCGCCAGAAGCCTTTGTTGCGCCTTCAGGAGCTGACCGCGAATTTCTTGCACAAGCACTAGAGAACAAAGAGCGACTCTTTTTGATTGCCGAACGCGAACAGCAAATTCTCGGCTTCTTAACCGCGATGATCACCCAAAACGACACCGTCAGTTTTCTGATCAAAGACCCAATTTGTCGCGTGGGAACAATTGTTGTCGATGAAGCGCAAAAGCAGCAAGGAATCGGCCGCCAACTGCTCCTAGCCTGTGAGCAATGGGCGCGCGACGCCAATGCCACACAAATTCGATTGGAAGTGATGGAATTCAATCAGCCAGCACAGCGCTTTTACGATAATCAAGGTTTTAAAACTAACTCACGCATTATGCTGAAACATTTGTAACGATAACGACAATTAAGCGCTTTTCACGACTAAACCCACCTAAATCGCATTTATCGATGCAATTTACCCCCTGATTTTAGAAAAAGACGATATGATGTGCGGATAAGGAGATTCGAACATGATTTATCTTTTCGATTGGGGGAACACCTTGATGGTAGATTTCCCTCACGCACAAGGAAAAATGTGCGATTGGGAACACGTAGAAGCAGTTCCTCAAGCCAGAGAAACACTGGCAATACTTTCCCAAAATCATCCCATCTACATTGCGACCAGTGCATCTGATTCCAACATGGAAGAGGTTCAGCGTGCATTTGTTCGCGTCGACTTAGACCAATACTTAAATGGCTATTTTTGTTTTGCCAACCTCGGTATCGCTAAAAACCAACCTGAGTTTTATCTCGCCATCGCAAAACAGTTAGGGGTTAACGTGAGTGGAATAACCATGGTTGGCGATTTACCTCACAAAGATATTTACCCTGCGATGAAAGCGGGCGTAAACACAATTTGGTTTAACCCAACGGGCGCTGATGCACCAGCCGAAGCCATTCCTAACCAAATTCGTTGTTTATCTGAGCTTATCCCCTAACCGTTACTAACCTGCACTAATCAAGGAAGATGAATGCAAATCAGATCCATCAAGGTGAGCGATATCGCGCGCTTCACCGCGCTGTGGAATCGAGTGTACTCCGAAGGGGAATTTTTGATTTCTCCTGCACCCGATAACGCAACGCTTCGCAGAATCCTGCAACGTGTGGAAAACGAGTCCATCCCTCAGTTTGTCGCGTTTGACCGCCAAAAACTTATCGGTAGTGTTGAAATCTACCCAGCTGAGATGTGCGGTTACGAAAGAGGGCAACGCCTTCGCGTCGGTATTCTTGGTATTCACATCGACAAAAACTACCGAGGCAAAGGATTGGGGCGGAAACTATTGGCAGTCGCGATCGCACGTGGTTGGGAATTTGGTTACGACCAAATCGCACTCTACGTATACAAAACCAACACACCAGCGATTGCTTTGTATGAACGGTTTGGATTTGAACATCAGGGGGAACTTGGGGAAGTGACCTTGCCAAATGGTAAAGTCTTGATGAGTCAAAAAATGATATTGTATAAAGCGCAAAGCCGTTCGAAAAGCCCAGATTTGTAGAGTCACGATAACCGTTGTTCGCAACACTTATTCGGGGTTAACACCCTTGCGTCACATGCCCTCGAACAATTGAATCGTTAGAGGCTTGATTCACGTAGTAGAAATAGCATGCTTCTTCTGCCAGTGTGTAACCTTGCGGCCAAATGTACACCACGCGATCAACACCCGATTTATCTAAGAACTGATAATCAGGAATAGCGACAAAATGAGCACTGTTTGGGTGCTGCTGACCGATGATGCAAAAATCACTGCCTTTGCACGGCACGTCAATTTTCGAATAACCTCTGGCTGGTAGATCGATTTCTAACAAAGCTCGAATACTATCGGCACTCGCTTCTGGCATGCCTTTGCGTGTTTTGACATGTCGGTCAATGTAGTGAACGTGCTCTTGGCCGTAAGCGTTATCAATCACTGATTGAGCATGAAAGAATTTGAGAGCCGTACCCAAAGAAGACTGAGAACTGTGCAGCATCGCAGCGTATGCTTGGCGATGAATATCGAGTAGTACTGGTAAAGCAGCTAATGCGATGAAAGCCAAAGTGGTAAGCACTATGGTGATTTCCATCAGCGTAAATCCCTTTGATTTCACGTTTCTTATCTCAACTAGCCCAAGACAATAGCCCCACATCCATGTGAGACCGAGCCAATATATCGCCAATTTCTTACGATTAAAGGCTTAAGGGGCAAGAAGAGACAAACACCACTCAAACTTGAGAACAGCAGCCAAAGAGCAGTGTAACAAAACGACGCTATGTGTCAGATATTAGACGGTTTTTACTCTCTAGTTACTGAGTAAAGGCACATTATTTCGCACCAGACCACGACGAACATTCGTGCACATTTTGCCAAAACGACGAATCTCATCGAACTGCGGAACAATGCCGCGCTCCATGGCTGACTCCCAATAAGTGACTTCTGAATCGACCATTTCCAACAATTTCTTCGGACAGCCAATGCACTGCCCTTCTGGTCCACATACAAACGTTTCTGGTTCATAAATTGGTAGTTCCGCTTTTACTTGCTCGATGATGCTACGCATGGCGGTCATTCGATCTGGCTTTACCTTCATCATTCTGCTCCACGGATTAAGATGAAGCAGATTGTACCCACTGATACGCAAATGTCCCTACCCAATTTAGGTATATTCTGTTTGAATCGATTTCTTTATCGTCAGATCCGGCTTTTTAACCACCAAATACACCGCCGTAGCTGCCAGTACGAAACCAGAAATCCCCATCCAATCAAATGACTCTCCAAACGCGAGCCAAGCCTGAATCGCCGTCGTTGGCGGCACCAGGTAGAATACAGAAGCTACGCTCGATGCAGCACCGTTCTTAACCATGTACAGCAGCAGTAGAATAGCTACACAAGAGAGCACGACGACCAACCACAACACAGTCAAAATAAACTCCAGTTCCCACTGCACTTGCATGGTTTCAAACTGCATCGCAACGGGCAGAAACATGATGAGCGCGGCCAAATATTGCACCGTCGCACCACCCACCATATCCACTTGTTGGCAATGTTTTTTCTGATAAAGCGTCCCTAGCGTGATACCAACCAAAGCCAATAAACACAAACCAATAGCCAGCACTTTATGCTGCTCGGATTGCCACTCCATTTTGCCCATCAACACCATAGCGATACCGACAAAACCAAGAGCCAAACCCAACCATTGCGAGGGTTTAAATTCCTCACGAACAAACGCCACCAGCAAAGCCGCGGTTAAAATCGGTTGAATACCCACCAGCAACGAACTCAACCCAGCAGGCATACCCAAGGCGATAGCGAAATAAGTACCGCCCAGATAGAAACCGTGGATCAACGCCCCAACCACGCAGCTGTGCCAAAAATCTGTTCCTGTCGGCAACCTTCTACGCAATACCGCCACAAGAACCAAAAACAGTAAGACATTGAATGCCATACGGATAGAAAGTAGTGTCGCTGGCTCGGCATATTGCAAACCAAAACGCGCACCAACAAATCCAGAAGCCCAAAGGATGACAAATACAAAAGGGATGGCTCGGATTAACATGTTCGCCTCACTCACGCTTGTTTTATGTTTTGAGATACTGCTAATGTAATTAGGTACAGTGTTTTCAAAAAGTGACAGATGGAAGTGTTTTTATGGGTACAGATTTATTGGGAAGCGGTGAAGGGAATAAGTACCTCGTGGTGGAAAAACACCTCAAACAAGCCATCAATGGTGGCGTTTATCAGGCGGATGATCGACTGCCCTCCATTCGCTCGTTGAGCCAAGAATTAAACGTCAGTAAAAATACCGTGATTCGTGCGTATCAAGAGCTGGAAGCACAAAACTTGGTTTACTCGGTTCCCAAATCGGGTTATCGAGTTAAAGTCGCCTTGCCGACCTCTCGCTCAATTCCGGATCCGACTCGCGTGGATTTGCTCTCGATCTGCAAAGAAATCCTTACTTATCCTGAATACCAAGAGCGTTTGCCTACCGGTTCTGCCCACCCAAACATTGACTCCCCCGCGATCAAAAGCTTGTACGCCGAGATCGGCCGCCACAGCCGCCAGCAAACGCATGTACCGAGCCATTACCAATTACCACCCGGTGATCACCTCTTAATCAAACAACTAGCGAAAATCACACAAGATTTGGGCACGCCAGCCAAGTTGGATGAGATCATGGTGACGCACGGCGCGCAACAAGCCATTAGCCTAGCGCTGCGCGCAACGACACAAAAAGGCGATATCGTCGCGGTGGAGTCCCCTTGCTATTTTGGCAACTTATTGATGCTAGAATCACTCGGCCTCAAAGTGGTGGAAATTCCGAGTTGCCCACGCGACGGTATGTGCCCCGAAGCCTTAGCAAAAGCAATGGCGACATGGGACATAAAAGCGATCATCGTAACGCCAAACTTCACCAATCCAACTGGTGCCATGATGCCGCTAGAAAAGCGTCAACAATTACTATTGGCGTCCGGCAATATTCCTATTATCGAAGACGATGTGTTTGGCGGGTTAAGTTATGATAAGCCGTTGCCAAGCCTGAGATTGCTCGATGACAAGCAACGCGTAATTTACGTGAATTCGTTATCCAAAACGCTCGATTCGCGTTTGAGAATTGGTTGGATGTTGGCGGGGCGATATCGAGACCAAATTGAACAATATCTACTGTGTGAGAATATGGGCAGTTTGAACCTGATGCAATCCGCCGTGGCAACGTTTCTAACGTCAGGCAAGTATCGAGCGCATACTGCGCGAATGGGTCGGGTTTATCAAAACAACATGCGACGATTTATCCAGATGCTTCATCAATACTTGGATGAATACGAACCTCTAAAAAATCGATACCAGATCAACGCCGTACAAGGCTCGTTCTTACTTTGGTTGCGACTGCCCGAAGACACGGACAGCTATGCGTTGTATCAAGCATGCAATAAGCACAGAATCAGCCTACTTCCCGGCACCGTATTTGGCACTCAAGGGCAATATCGGCATTGCGTACGCCTCAGCGTGGCAAACTTTGGTCATGAAACCGATTGGAGTCAAGCGATGCAAACACTGGCAAAGTTGATAGCAAAGCATGTCTGTTAACTCGCTCTTGCTAAATGAACTTATGCCCACACACGCAAACAGGTAACAACAAAAAACTCCACGCAAAGGTGGAGTTTTCTCGTATCGTTATCGCCCTCAGTGCGACTTAATTTTCCACATTCTCGCGACGTTTTCGGCTAAATTGGCAACGTTGACGTCGGCCTCTTTCATGGCCTCAGGTAAGCTCATCGCCCTTGGTACACAAGCAAGCACCGCATCAATGCCGCACTCATAAACCGCCTGATAGTTGTCGCCCACACAGCCTGCTAATGCAATGACTGGTAAATTACACTGCTTGGCGACCTGAGCAACGCCCATCGGCGTTTTGCCATGTGCGGTTTGATGATCGATTCGACCCTCGCCTGTAAATACGATATCCGCATCCGCAACATGCTGAGCAAGTTTGACCGTTTCAAGCACAATCTCAATTCCCGGTTGCAAACGTGCTGGCGTGTACCCGAGCAAGGCCGCGCCCATACCACCAGCAGCACCCGCCCCTTCACGAGTCAGTACATGCTTACCCGTCGCTTGTTCCGTCAACTCGCCAAACTTGCGCAATGCGTTATCGAGCAGAGTGACGTCTGATACGGTCGCTCCCTTTTGAGGGCCAAAGATAGCCGACGCGCCTTTGTCACCACAGAGTGGGTTATCAACATCGCACGCTACCAACATTTCGCAAGTTGCTAAACGAGGGTCAAGACCAGAAATATCGATGGACGCAAGCGCCGCTAACCCGCCTCCATTTGGGGTAATTGCATGACCAGATTCATCAAGAAACGCCACCCCCAACGCGGTCAACATGCCCACGCCACCATCATTGGTAGCGCTGCCGCCCAAACCAATGATTAAGCGTTGAATACCTCTATCTAGCGCGTGTTTGATCAGCTGTCCAGTACCAATGCTGCTGGTCAGTTTTGGGTCGCGAGCATCACTCGGCACAAGGTGCAGACCACTGGCCTCCGCCATTTCAATAACCGCGGTTTCGCCGTCGCCGAGGATGCCATAAAACGCTTCAACATCATTCCCTAATGGCGCGGTCACCGTTGTGAAGACTTGTTCGCCTTGAGTTGCATCTATCAAAGATTGAACCGTGCCTTCGCCACCGTCTGCGACCGGAACCGTAACAAACTCAGCATCATGCCATACGCGAGCAAGACCTGTTTTGATCGCCTCGCTCACTTGTTTGGCGGTTAAGCTTTCTTTAAATGAATCAGGTGCAATTACCACTTTCATACGTATTTCCAGAGACTTATAAGAGAACGAGGCTCAAAATGTACACCAATGCCATTGCCGTGACACCTTGAACGAGCGTAGCCATGGTTTGCGCGCGGTACGCTAGGCCCACCGACATTCGACTAAACTGCGAAACTACCCAGAAGAAACTGTCGTTTGCATGAGAAACCGTCATCGCACCTGCACCGATCGCCATCACCGTTAATACGCGGCCCATTTCTGAATCGAGCCCCAATTGCGTGAGCATAGGCGCAACCAAAGCCGATGTGGTCACCAATGCAACCGTTGATGATCCTTGCGCCGACTTTAGCGCAGCCGCAACGATAAATGGCATGAAAATACCCACACCCAGCGCCGATAGCGTTGTACCTAAGTATTCACCTAGCGGCGTGGCTTTTAATACCGCGCCAAATGCGCCACCCGCACCGGTAATCAAAAGAATAGGCGCAGCAGCCGTAATACCTTGGCTGATTCGCTCGCCAAATTCTTCAATCTTGTTGTCTGATTTGAGTAGGCGAACAGAAAGGAACAGGCCAATCACTAATGCCGTTAGTGGCTGTCCTAAGAAAGTCAGAACATCAAACACAAAACCTTCGCCCAGCGGTAGGCTTGGGAATTTCGCGATAGAGCCAAAACAGATCAATAAGATAGGAACAAAAATAGGAGCGAATGCTTGGTTCGCCGTTGGCAATTTGCCGTAAGACGCTTTGAGTGCTTGCCAGTCTTGCTGAATTTCTTCTACGGCTTCAATGCCATCTGGTTCAACATGTTGGAATCGGTTCGCCCACAACATACCCGCTAACGCCGCAACCGCTGCAACAAACACACCCACACCAATCACTAAACCAAGGTTAGATTCCAGGCCTAAGTTACCCGCAGCGGCAATCGGGCCAGGAGTTGGCGGCACAAACGTGTGCGTTGCGTATAAGCCAGTTGCCAACGCCACACTCATCGCAACGCTTGAGGTTTTTAAACGCTTCGCGAGTGATTCTTTGAGCGAGTTCAGAATGACAAAGCCTGAATCACAAAATACCGGAACAGAAACGATGTAACCTATGATGCTCATAGTCAATGTTGGGAAACGCTCACCCAACACTTTGATGACCGTATCGGCCATGGTGATCGCCGCACCACTTTTTTCCAAAATAACACCGATGATGGTACCTAAAACGATAACCAAACCAATGTAACCAAGGATGCCGCCAAAGCCAGAAGCAATGGTTTTGGCAATGCTATCTGCCGGTAAGCCGTAAGCAAATGCCGCAAGGAACGCCGCGATGATCAGCGCTAAAAAGGGATGTAATTTGAATTTGGTGGTCGTGAGCACAATAAATGCGATCACCCCAAGCAGGATTAATATAAGGTTCATGATAACTCCATTTATTCTTATTTTGCTGAGCGAGTCCGTGTTGGCTCACTCAACATGTAGGGACGCATGAATTATTAATCGTTTGCTTTCGAATTCCTTTAGGCGGAGTGACAAATGATGTGGTCAAAAAATAACGCGTATTGTGCAAATGCACAACATCACGACATTTTTGAGAGCCGAGTCGCAATATAAAGCTCCGCTAACCCCACAAAATTGGTGGTTGGTAGCCCTGTTATCTCGGTGATTTTCTCTAACCGATAGCGCAGAGTGTTCCGGTGAATAAACAGCATTTTAGAGCATTCTGTTACATTGCCATTGCATTCAAACAGTGCATCTAGGGTTTTCAGTAATTGCCCAGATTTGTCTTTCTCTTTCAACCGTTTCACACCATCAATAATTTGTTCACCTTGCCAAATATCCGCCAACGGCGCTAACAAAACAGGCAAACGAAGTTCATCGAACAGGTACTTACGTTTCTCTGGGTAGAACTGCTTGCCAATAGCTAATACCTGCTTCGCACTTTGGTATGACAACGCGACATCTTTAGGCTCATTAAACAGCTGCCCTAGCGCAATGTGAAACGTATGCGAATCGTGATCGCTTAAACGCGACATCAACTTATCAATGCGCTCACTTTCAACTTGGCTATCCCACTGCTTGGCGGAATGACACGGTTTCAACACCACAATTTCATTCACTGAGACAATCGCAACTAGGTTGTTACGCTCTGGGTATTCAAGCAGCTCAACAATATTGCGCACACTCTTCATGCTTTTCGAGGCCGACGGCGTCGAGACTTCAATCACCGTTGCCACCCGTGGTTGAGTAACATCGATAGAAAGACGCATCGCCCAATCTTTCAGCTCTTCATCGGTCAATTTGCCATTGATCCAAGCCAGAATAAACTCTTCACGATGACGTCTGTCCCACTGAAATTTTTCCACCAGCGCAGCTTGCTCGATTGTTAGTTCAGCGGTCATTTTAACCAGTTTTGCAAAATCTCGGATTTTCTCCGGCTCTCCTGTGACGCCAACAATACCGACCACGTCGCCATGTAATTTCAACAACATATTGATACCGGGTTTGACACCCTGCAACGTCAAACATTGCTGCTCATTAAGCTCTAGCGAATCGCCATGATTCAGCGCCAGTACCGCGCCATCATGCACTTGCCCAACACGTTTAGGGTCGCCACTGCCAATGATGATGCCTGCCGAGTTCATCACATTCACATTGTGACCAATGATGGACATGGTTCGATCAACAATTTGTTGTGCTAAAGCGTGGTCGAGAATCACCATTTCGAGTTTCCAAATTGACCGTTTAATCACTCAATAAATCACAAATGGCAAACTATCGCGATGCTGCGGTTCTAAATAACGGAAGCAGCTCAAAGCATTATCCAATTGCCCATATTTAAAAAGTGGATTAAACCTTCATTTTTAGCAGCGGGTTATATACTTAGAACAAAGGTTACCAATGCATTCTTCACTGTGCATTGATGCCACTCGTCTACCTACAGAGGAGAGATCAACATGGAGTTACGGAATAAATCGGGGGAAGTTGCAAATATTGCTGATAACCTCACTTTGAAGGAAATCACAGAAATGGGCTACACCGTAGATTTATGCGATGAAGCATTTGCTCCTGGAGAGCATTGGAAAGCGGAAGGTAAAACGCAAGGTATGGGCGAGTATCCAGAGGAGTAAACGTCCTGACGAGCCAGCGCACAAAAGCGTTCCACAAACAGAAAAACCGAGCGACTTAACGCTCGGTTTTTTACTTTTGAACTTCTTGAATAAACAAGCTCATCTCTTCAAGATAATTGCCGTTTGAGCATCCCCAGTCGGTGACCTCAATCAACTCAGTAACTAACTGTCCAGACTCATCATCTTGCACTCTCTGCACAAACGCTTCAAAACGTTCCAGTTGTGTCTGACTCTTAACGCCATGCACGGCATATTCTACAAGCAAGCCGTTGTACGTCTGCCAGCGCTGGTCGCCAGCAACATCATTGCTTAAAATCACAGAACACTTTTGTTGAATGCTTTCAACCGCATCATTTCTTGGTGGCGCGACTGTGGAACATCCAACTAAAATCGTACCTACCGCCAATAACGTAACTTTTGTCTTATTTATCATATCGTTTCCAACTGTATCGCCACGATATGGAAATCTTATTACACCTGATAAGGATCATCGATAGCGCACCGCAGATTAATTACTTAATAAACTGTAAACTCCATACCAGTCTTAACACTGCAAGCTCATAACTCCTATTAACTCACCCAAATGTAAACAAATAGTAAAATCACCTTTACGCGATGCAAAATCGACAAATGAGATTAGCGTTCCTTTCTCGCGACCAAGCGTGCAATAATCAACTGTCTACATAACGAAACCATTTGAAGGATCAAAATGACCGCAACGGATTACCTCAACGACCTCAATCAACGTTACCTTGCGATTCACCGCACCAAAGAAGATTTCTTTTGGGAAACTTACATGGGGATCAGCGATGACCATGATGGCTCGACGCAAGCACAAACGGCATGGACAAGCTTTTTAAGCAACGCCGAGCAAATTACTGCCATCAAACAACAGCTTGAAGCCGCGGACTCAATTACCGACCCACAAGAGAAACAACAAACCATTACGGGTCTATCTGGTTGGCTGGCGATGTTTGAATCTCACGCTATCGAGGGCGAAAAAGCACAAGCGTTGAAAAATCAGCTCATTGCCTTTGAAGCTGAGCTCTTCGAGAAAAAACAGAACCACGTACAAACATTTACCGATGAGAACGGCGAGCAAGTAGAAGGTTCACTTCCAGTATTAAGCTCAACCATTCGCACCAGCAATCATGAAGAAGTTCGCCAATCGGCTCATCAAGCGTTGCTGAACCTTGAACAATGGCTACTGCAAAACGGCTTTATTGAACTGATCAAACTGCGCAACCAGTTCGCTCGCTCACTGGGTTATGCGACTTTCTTTGATTACTCCGTGCAAAAAACGGAAAAGATGAGCACTGAGCAGCTATTCGAAATTTTGGAAGATTTCGAACAACGCACGCGAGATGCGCATCTAAACAGCTTAGAAAACTTGGCGAAAGAGAAAGGCGCAAGCGCACTAGCAGGCTACAACTTTGTTTACTCATTCGCGGGTAACGTTATGCGTGACCTTGACCCATACGTGCCGTTCTCAAAATCTCTGAGACGCTGGGTAGAATCATTTGGTCGCCTAAATATTGATTACTCTGGCGCGACGCTAACGCTGGATTTACTAGATCGCAAAGGTAAGTACCCGAATGGGTTCTGCCACGGCCCTATCCCTTCTTTCTATAATCAAGGCGAATGGGTCGCAGCGCAGGTGAACTTCACCAGTAATGCCAAACCAGACCAAGTGGGCAGTGGCTACGATGGCATTAACACGCTGTTCCACGAAGGCGGCCACGCAGCACACTTTGCGAACGTAAAAATGAACGCACCTTGTTTCTCGCAGGAGTTTGCGCCGACGTCAATGGCTTATGCAGAAACTCAGTCGATGTTCTGTGATAGCCTGTTAACCGATGCCGATTGGCTAAAACAGTACGCACTGGATGATGAAGGGAATTCTGTGCCTGATGAGATTATTCAAGCAATGATCAACAGCCGTCAGCCATTCAAAGCTTATGAAGAACGTAGCATCTTGGTTGTGCCCTATTTTGAGCGCGCGTTGTATCAACTGAGCGATGACGAGTTAACGCCAGAGCGCATCACTAAGCTAGCTCGCGATTGTGAAAAACAGATCCTTGGTTTGGAATGCAGCCCTCGCCCACTGATGGCGATTCCACATTTGCTATCCGACGAAGCGGCTTGTGCGTATCAAGGTTATCTACTCGCGCACATGGCGGTGTATCAGACCCGAGCATACTTCCTTGATAAGTTTGGTTACCTGACGGATAACCCAGAAATTGGCCCACTGCTGGCAAAACACTACTGGCACGCAGGCAATCACTTGTCGCACAACGAAACCATTGTCTGCCTGACTGGCGAAGGCTTCAATGCCAAATACCTTGCAGACGTGTGTAACCTGTCGCCAGAACAGGCATGGGAAGTGCAGCAGAAGAAAATCGACTCACTTGCGACGCGAGAGCGAGTACCAGTCGCTTCACTGAACGCCGCGATTAAAGTCGTCGACGGCAGTAAAGAGCTGGCAAGCAACGCCATCTCTGACGAACAAATGTGTGACGATTTTGAACGTTACATCGTAGAGACTTACGGACGATAACACGCAGAAAGCCAGGAGCTCGCCTTCTGGCTTTTTATTCTTTAGCTAATGCAATAGGAAGGAAGATCCATGTACCAAGAAGTCATCAAATTTTGGTTCGAGGAGCTATCGCCCCAAAATTGGTTTGAAAACAACCCAGAACTGGACAAGCGTATTACATCGCGATTTGCCTCGGTATTAGAACAAGCGGCTCGTTGTGAACTGTTTAATTGGCGTGACAGCGCACAAGGACGATTGGCCGAAATCATCGTCCTCGACCAGTTTTCACGTAATGTGTATCGCAACACCTCAAAAGCGTTTGCACAAGACCCACTCGCATTAGCATTGGCTCAAGAGGCAATTCGGTTAGGTCACGACAAAGAATTAGCGCCCGAGCAGCTAAGCTTTTTGTACATGCCGTTTATGCACAGCGAATCTCGCCTCATTCATGTCGAAGCTGAAAAATTGTTCCGCGCATCAGGGCTTGAAAATAACTACGATTTTGAGCTAAAACACAAAGCCATCATCGACCAGTTTGGGCGCTATCCTCATCGCAATGCGATACTGGGAAGAAAGAGCACTCCCGAAGAGTCAGCGTTTTTGCAACAACCTGGGTCAAGTTTCTAAATAACAATGAATAATGAGTTAACCATGAGAGACCACGCAGTATGTTGGCCATGCTTGCTAAAACTAGACGGCGACGATGAGCTGATCTACACGCATTCCCAGTCCGACTTAGACTCTGAATGCGAAGCCCTCATTTTTGGGCAAGATGATTACGTTATCGACTCAAATGGCAACACGTTTGAATTGAAAAACAATGGCTCGAACACCACTCTTTTACATCTAAAAGAACGAACGCTGTCCGTAGAAGAGGTTACGTCATTAATCCAATCGCATGAATTCAGCCTCGCGCAACGGTGCATTATCAAGATTCATTTCACCTCGGTGAGGCAAGCTGTTGAGGCCTTAGCTCACTAAATCAATCCCAACATGCACATCATTAAATAAAATTATCATCTTTATAATTTATGATAATTTCATGTAATCAACATCACGCCATATACTCTCCCACATCGAAACAAGACAACGTTCAAACACACATGTTGGGAGCAAACAAATGAAAATGAATCATGTCGGTATTATGGTCGGAGATATGGACAAAGCGGTTGAGTTTTACACGCAAGCGCTAGGTCTAAAAGTCGTTATGGGCAACACGAAAGTGATTGAAGAACGCGAAACGGCAATTGGCAGAATGTGTATTGCGGTCTTTGGGGAAGGCTTTAAAGGCTTCAACATTGCGCACCTTGTGACAAGTGATGGCATTGGCCTTGAGTTATTCGAAATGAAAGAGCGTCAAGAGCGCCATGAAGTGGATTTTTCTCGCATCGGTATCTTCCATTTCTGTTTGCAGACAGACGATTTTGAAGGTGCTATCAAACGCACCGAAGCACTAGGTGGCAAAGTTCGCATGGACATCATGCGTTACCACCCAGAAGACGATAATAAGCCTGCGAAAATGGTTTACCTAGAAGACCCATTCGGCAACCTATTCGAGCTTTACTCACACACTTACGAAGAAACTTACGCTTCTGATTACGAGTAATAGCCCCATCCATATTCCAAAAGGCTAGCAATACGCTAGCCTTTTTTGTTTGCTTTGAGTTGCAGTGTTTCTGCACTCGCTCTAGAAAAAAACATCTGGAATTTGATCATTTCTCTCACCACTTTTAAGGTCACTTTATACTTACCTCAACACAATGCAAAAAGGAGTGAAGCATGCCCACCAAAAATCCAATCGCCATCAAAGCGCTTGATCATGTTGTTTTAAGGACCTGTAACCTCGATGCTATGTTGCATTTCTATCGAGACATTTTGGGCTGCCCTGTCGAACGCGAAGTAACGGAACTTGGTTTAACTCAACTTAGGGCAGGTAACGCATTAATTGATGTAGTGACGGTAGACAGCGAATTGGGCCAACTCGGCGGTAAGCCACCAGTTCAAAATGGTCGTAATATTGACCATTTTTGCCTGCAATTGGCGCCTTTTCCCGAGGATGAATTACTGGAATATCTGCGTGCGCGCGGCATTGAAACCGAAGAGTTTGCGAAACGCTACGGCGCACAAGGATTCGGTCGCTCACTCTATATTCATGATCCGGAAGGAAATGTCGTCGAGTTAAAACCTCAAGTGATTGATGAGTAAGCGAGTAAAAACCTTGTTATATTCTGAAAATAACAAGGTTAATTTCTAAAATAATTATTGAAGTAAGAACATATTATTAAGTCAAAATTATATCTGGCTCACCTATTTCTTTTTCTCGCCACCATTGTTTATTTATATGTTCTTGATGAACGTAAAAACTCTCCCCCGGCATTGGCGTCAGCAGCGTTATATGTTCTTTTTGACAATGGGTAAGCAAATCTAAAATCGGTTCGTCCCAGCGGTGAGTAAACAGTTCGTATGTAGCCCAATGTACTGGCAACAGTTTTTTCGCATTTAAGTCGCGAAACGCTTGCACGGTATGATGAGCCTGCATGTGCCCCCAGTTTTCGACCGGATAACCTTGGCCTTTCACATCAGCAGCCACTTCCAAACAGGCAATGTCGATTGGTCCACATCGCAGTGCGATCTCGGAAAAGTGCGAATCGTAAGCTGAATCGCCACTAAAATAGAGCGTCTCTTCTTTACCTTTGATGACCCAAGAAGCCCACAAGGTCGAGTTTTTATCGAAATAAGTACGACCAGAATTATGGTTAGCGGGCGTACAAATCAGTTCGATTCCGGCATAGTGCACGCTATCCCACCAATCGAATTCCACGATGTTGTCTGCGCAAACGCCCCACTTTATCAGATGCTTGCCAACCCCTAAGGGTACATAAAACGTCACGGGTTTATCGGCGTAGAAACGTATGGTCGATGCTTCTAAATGGTCGTAATGATCGTGCGAAATCACGATAATTTCAGGAATCGGCAAACAATCTCTGGCATGGGTATTGGGAATATTGCGTTCAAACCACGCTTTTGCGATGAACGGAGAAGCGTAATCAAATACCGGATCAGTCAGAATTCGAATGCCATCGACCTCCACCAGCATGGTGGAATGGCCCAGCCAAGTAACGCGCATCGATTCACTTCGCTGCGCAAACTGCGTAGGTTGAATTGGGAAATGTGGCAGATGTTCGTTAGGACTCAATGGCGTTCTACCACCAAGATAGCTCCAACACACCTGCCAGAATGATTGCGGGCTAGGGACATTTGGCATCTCGTTTTTAACGCGGCCGTTTTCAAATTGAGGCGAGTGGTAAACACGGTGCGCCAACTGCGCATGGTAGGTTTGAGGCGGAATCAGTGAACTTGGCTTTTGTTCACTCGTTAGGTATGTGCGCTTAAGTATCGTCTCAGACATATCGTTATTTTGTCTCGCTTGTGAACGCTCAACAGTAGGTTTATTAAAACGTGCGTGTATGTCTATTTCGTGACCAAAATGAGGTGTAAGATGAAGATTCAGTTTCAATCAAACGTCTTCTATTTAAGGAAGCGGTTCTCAAACCTTCTGAATACTGCGTCGGTTTGAAAGGAGAAAACTATGGTGACTTGCAGCCAATACGATTTTATTGAAATCGCCTGTATGTTTAAGCTCCCTATCGAGATCACGCTAAAAAATGGTGAAACTCATCAGGGCAACGCGTTCGACACAGGCTACGACATGCAGCGACAAGAGTGCTTGTTTTTAGATATGGATGGTGAGCACACCGCTTTCCCGACTGAACAATTAGTCGCAATGCGCGCGCTCAAAGCCAATCCGCATTTTGATGAAGTGACGTTTGAGTAAACGTCCGTCTTTCATTGACACCGTCCAATAAAAAACACCTCTCAAGCAAATACAACTTGAGAGGCGTTCTCTTACACGATTCACCGGAACTTGTTGTTATTCTCGCGACCGGATGAAAACCAGCATCGGCATCATGATCACGAACATCACTCCCACAAGCTGGAAGGTGTGCACAAACGCGACCATTTGCGATTGCTGCTGCAACATCTGTTGGTATTGGTCTAACGCAACCGGATCGGTAATAGAAAGCCCCTGATTGGCCGCCCAGTCATGCAAGTTAGGATTATAAGGATTAATACCCTCTCCCAGCGCATGCCATTGCTGCTGACTATCACGATATTGGAACGTGGTGGCGATAGAAATACCAAACGAGCTACCAATGGTACGGAACAGATTGTAAATACTCGCCGCCGCAACAGATTGCTCTTTCGGAATCGTTAAATACGCCAAGGTGGATAGCGTCGAGAAGGTTAAACCAAGCCCCATCCCCTGAATCATACTCGGCATCACAATCCAAAATGTATCGATCTGCAGTGAGTATTGCGTCATCAAATAACTACCAATCCCGATGCAGCTCAAGCCAAAGACTATTTTGATTCTGGGATCGAATTGCGGATTGAGCTTAATCACCAAAATCAACATCGCCGCTGACGCCAATCCACGCGGTGCCATTAATAAGCCAGTGGTTGAGACCGGATAATCCAGCAAGCTTTCCAACAGCATCGGTTGTTGAGTCGTCAGGCCAAACATCGCCATCGACACCACGGCAATCATCAACGACGAGACCATAAGATTTCGGTCTTTCAGTAGCCACAATGGCGCTATTGGGCTTTTGGTTTTCCAGCTGCGATAAATCCACATCACCGACCCCATGACAGCGAGTAATATCGCGGTCTGGATCATGCGTGAGTTGAGCCAGTCTTCTTCGTTACCTTTATCCAACACAAACTGCAACGCGCCCACACCTAACGCCATGTAACCGATGATCCACCAGTCAAAGTTAGGTTTGGATTTGTTGTCGATGTGGATATAGCGATAAATCAAAGAGGTACAAATCAAACCGAATGGCAAGTTGATGTAAAAAATCCAGCGCCAATTGATGTTGTCGGTGATCACGCCACCCACGACTGGGCCCAAAATAGGACCAAGCAAAATGCCGATGGAGAAAATCGCCATCGCTTTGCCTTTTTGTTCGTACGGATAAATCTGCACTAACGTCGACTGCGCTAATGGAATCACCGACGCGCCGAAAGCGCCTTGAATAATGCGAAATAGCACCATCTCTTCAAGAGACTGTGCTTGCCCACAAAGCGCACTGGCAATCACAAAACCGATCACAGCAACCAGCATGACTTTGCGTTCACCAAAGCGCGACACCCAGAAACTGGTCATCGGAATGAAGATCGCTTCCGCCATGCTGTAACCCGTCAGCACCCAAGTAATTTGGTCTGCCGTTGCGCCCAACGCGCCCATCATGTGCGATAGCGACACGTTCGCAACGGTCATATCGATTAACACCATGATGGCAGAAAGCATCACGGCGACGGTGGCAATCCCCCGTTTGTCTGCCGTAATTTGATGGCTCATTGCACGCTACTTTGCAAATCAATGGTGACTTCTGAGCTCGCACCCACGCGAAGTTGCGGCGCATCGGCCGGTACTTCTAATGCCAAACGTACAGGGAAACGCTGTTTGATTTTAACCCAGTTACCTGTTGCGTTTTCTGGTGGCATCAAGGAGAACGATGTACCACTCGCAGGCGACAGCTGCTCTACCGTTGCTTTCCACACCACGTCTGGGTACATATCAATCACCACATCCGCATGCATGCCAGGTTTAATATGAGTAAGATCGGTTTCTTTAAAGTTCGCGCGTACCCAATAGCTGTCTTTTAAAATCACAGGGAACAACGTTTGACCCACGCTAACGACCGAGCCTACGTGCGTATTGATCTCACCGGCAATGCCATCCACTGGTGACGTAATGTCGGTGTAGCTCAAGTTCAGCTCTGCTTGCGCTAACTGTGCTCCCGCTTGTTGAACAACCGCAGCCTCTGCGCCTTCTTCACCACGGTTCGCAATGGCTTTTTCTACCGTCGCGCGCGCTTGCTCCAGGCTCGCTTGGGCATTGGCTAGTTTGTTTTTTGCCGTATCTAAATCTTGGTCCGACGCCAGTTTGCGTTTCACCAAGGAATCCGTACGTTTGTACTCCACTTGCGCTTCTGTCAGGTTAGAGCGCGCCGCATCTAAGCCCGCAACGGCTTCAGTTACCTGCTTATCGGCAACGTCATGTTGCTGGACCGCCAATTGGTATGCCGCTTTTGCTTGCTTCACTGCCAACAAATATGGGCGTGAATCTATCTTCAGCAGTAGGTCACCTTTGTTAACAGATTGGAAGTCTTTGACATCCACAGAAACCACTTGGCCTTTTACCTGAGGCGCTACCGACAAAATTTTTGCCCTAACATAGGCATCTTCTGTGCTTGGGTGACTGTCTGAATACTGCCAAGACCAATACATCGCACCAAATGCGATAACACAGAGAGTAAAGAAAAGAGTTTTTACCAGCTTAGATCTGGAGGAGGAATGCTTTGCGATATCGTCGCTCATTTATATTGTCCACTTGTTCAATTATGTGATCAGTGTAGGACTTTTCGATCTTCCGACAATAAAATGATCTGCAAGGTAAAGATCCAATTTTGCATGTTGCTAAGTGGAGTAAATGATGTGCAATCAAAACGAGGATAAAAAAGAGGGGCAGTCCCCGTAACCGCCCCCAAAGTCATGCCAATAATAGTAATGTGCGTGTAACTACTGGTTTTTCTTAGAACTTGTAACCGCCGCTGATCATAAATACCCAAGGGTTAATTTTGACGTCGGTTTTTTGCTTCACTCCACCTGCTTTGTAAGTTGCTTCTGTTTCAATGTTTGCGTACCACGCAGCGGCGTTGAGGAACCATTGATCGTTGATCATGTAGTCCACACCAATATTCGCTGCTAGACCGAATGAGTCATCCAACTTAAGATCTGAAAGACCAGCGCCTTTACCCGTGCTATTGAAGCCCTCATCAAAGAACATGGTGTAGTTCAGACCTGCACCAACGTATGGACGGAACTTACTTTGTGGCTCGCCAAAGTAGTACTGCACCATAAGCGTTGGTGGAAGGTGTTTGGTGTCCGCGATATCACCAAGACCTAACAAGTCTGTTGAAATATCGTGGCTGAATGGTGTTGCTGCTAGAAGCTCTAAACTGATGTTGTCTGTAAACATGTAGCCAAACGTCAAACCAAGCTGCGTATTTGAATCCACTTTCAATTCTTCTTGAGAACCAAGAATCTTATCGCTGCTGTCGTTTGGAACGACAGACGCCGCACCAACACGAAGAACGAAGTCACCTTGTTTATGAGCGAAAACACTTGGTGACACGAGTGCAGCAACCACTGCTAGACTGCAGATTGTTTTTTTCATTTTTATTTCCTTTCGTAGGGCTTCGTTATGTCGTACCCAAAGGGGTGCCTGTTAACTGATCTGAGATTTCAAGTAAACTCAGCGCCTTGAAGCACACGGGTATCTATATCTTTTTGAGCTGTGCGCAATCTAGCACATAGAAACCCTACTATTTTGATGGAAATCAATTTGTGAAAAATATAGGTTTTTTGTATGGAGAAACGCCATATTGATCAACAAATTATGCAAATAGGATACAATTCTGTAATGCAAACTGTGCGTGTGAGTTGCCATGCATACCCATAAATGCGAATCCTCTCGTTAAGGCTCGTAGCCAGCAAAAACTTTTTTCGTCCTCTACGTCTTCTATTTTCAAAAAACAACCCACTTAAAACGCTCGTTTGCCCTCTTAAAATCGCGATTTGAGGGGTTTGTAAAGCACTGAAATACAAGAAGTTATTTTTCTGGAAAATCAGTCACTTGGAGTGCTAGTCTGCTCGCAGCTAAGGAGAAGACATGTTAAAAACCGATCTCATTTTTGAACGAGAAAACTTTTCTCATCACGATTTTCAGAATGCTACCTTTAAAAACTGCCACTTTTATATGTGCTGTTTCGACCATGCCGATCTGCGCGATGTTAAGTTCATCGACTGTCGCTTTATCGAATCCAAAGCGCTAGAAGGGTGTAGTTTTCGCTTCGCGAACTTAAAAGATGCCAGCTTTACGAACTGCATGTTGGCGATGAGCCTGTTTAACGGCGCAAATTGTATGGGCTTGGAGCTACGTAAGTGCGATCTCAAAGGGGCAAACTTCCAAGGTGCGAACTTTGCTAATCGCGTCAGTAACACCATGTTTTTCTGTTCTGCTTTTATTACTGGCTGCAACCTCAACTACTGTAACTTCGAGCGAGTGTTACTAGAAAAATGTGACCTCTTTGAAAACCGTTGGAACGGTGCGAACCTCGCAGGGGCAACTCTCAAAGGCTCGGATTTATCTCGCTGCGAATTCTCGCCAGAACAGTGGGGAACCTTTAACGTTGAGCAGTGTGATCTGACTCATGTCGAACTGGACGGGCTGGATGTTCGCCGCGTTTCTCTGTTTGGTGTTAAAATTTGTGATTGGCAACAAGAGCAATTGCTTGCGCCTTTTGGACTGATCATTCTCTAAGGAAAGGCCATGAATCTTTTTAAAGACTTACCGAATAACCTCGACGAGGAAGTGTTCGAAGACCTGCTGACCCACAAAAACCTGCGTATAGAACGCATTGTCTCAACGGGGCAAACCTCGCCCAAAAGTGGCTGGTACGATCAAGAAGAACATGAATGGGTCTTGGTTCTTAAAGGAGCAGGTGAGCTGACTTTTGAATCAGGTGTCGTGCAACGACTTGAGGCAGGCGATCACGTTACGATTCCAGCTCATACCAAACACAAAGTGAGCTGGACTGACCCAACGCAAGAAACCATCTGGTTGGCGGTGTTTTATCAATAAACACAAAATGATCTTAAACCCAAAAATAGGCGCTGAGTTTGCTCGATACTACTAAGCCGTCACTGGCACTGTTTGATTTTGATGGCACCATCACCCGAGAGGATATGTTTAGCCTTTTCCTCCACTATTCTGCTTATGGCCTGCGCAAACGAGTAGGAAAGGTCGCTATCATGCCATTTTATGCGCTGTACAAACTCGGAGTGTTACCCGCTCGTGTTATGCGCCCTCTCAGCAGTTTTATTGCATTTTCAGGGAAAGAAACGCAGAAAATTGAAGCGATTGGCACTCAGTTTGCCCATGAAGTGATCCCGCTGTACTTACGGCCAGAAGCGATGGAAAGGCTTGCTTGGCATCAACACCGAGGCGATACCATCGTAGTGGTGTCGGCATCACTCAATGCGTATCTCAAGCCTTGGTGTGAGGCGAACGGTTACCACTTGCTGTGCAGTGAACTGATCTCAGAACAGCCAAAACTGAGTGGCTTTTACCAGCAAGGTGATTGCAGTTTAGAAAGAAAAGTCTCACGCGTGAAAGCGGCGTTTTCGCTCGACGAGTTTGCGTCTGTTTATGCCTACGGAGATACGCATGAAGACATTCCGATGCTCAAACTGGCAGACTACGCGATGCTCAACTGGAGCGAGTGGAGAGCAAGCGAATAACGATATGTGCTCTGATTTTCAAGACAGCCACTCAACCAAAGTGGTCGTTTTAGACTGAAAAAACAAACCCTTCTCACATGAGAAGGGTTTTATTGTTCAGGGCCCGAATAAATGGCTTAACGCCATACACCCCACTGACCCGTTGTGCCTGGTTCCTCACCAGACGTCCACCACTGGGCAGTCCATTCTTTACCGTTGTGCGTCACCACATCACCTTGGTTGTAAACGGCCGTCTTGTCCCACAAGTTGGTTGGTTCAACTGGTGGCGTGACATCCGCTTTGATCAGTGACAACGCATAACTGAAGTCTGCGCTTGGCGCTAATACTTGGTTCGCATTCACGTTCTTATTATCGAACATGTAGTGGTTCATCTCTTGATGCCAAATGCCCACATACCAATCGCCCGTTTGCTGCGCGTTAAATTGATCCGCAATTTCTGCCGCCCAAGTCGCCGTATTGTTTGCACTGATTGGTAGTGAAATATCGACAATTTCATTGCCTGTCGCATTAAACGTACGAAAACGGATGGTGTCACCCGCTTCTATTGGTCCGAAACCTTGCTGAACAAAGTAGCCCAGAGATGTCAGATTATTGCCCGGTTCGGTTGGATCAACAGGGTCAGTCGGTGGCGTCGTGCCCGTTCCGTTTAACGTAATGTCACTACAGTTGTAGAAACCTTCACCGGCAACATCAATACGCTGCCAACGAGTATAAAGCACCGCATCGCCCGAACGATCAGCAGGGAAAGTCACCTGAATACGGTAGCGTTTTTCCGCATCAACATACACATCACCTGCGGTGTCGATCAGCTCTAAATCACTCCAAGTAAGAGGTTTTGAATCATCATAAGTTGGCTTGGTGAGATAGAATTCCCAGTACGATGGGTTGTGCGGCGCTTTGCCGTAAAACACCAATTCAATCTGGTTATTTGCATCTGGCGTAACATTGGTGCGCTGCCAGTTTGGAGAAGGAATGTTCAAGCCTTTCTTAGCTGTATCGCCAGCAGAACATAGCTCACCGTCGCGAACCACGGCTTTCACATGCTCCATATCTCGGTAATTTGGTACGTTTGCTGCAATTTCGCTACGCTGCACAAACGGATACGCGCCAGATTCATCAAAAGCCGCTTTACACGCTTGGTTAGGGATCTCGTTGGTCCAAAAGCCACCGTCTAAATAACACGTATTTTGACGAGCACTTGGAAACTCTACCCAGCCATGGGCGTTGACGTTAAATGAGCTCAATGCGGCAACAGCGCTTAAGCTCAAAAGAGGAAGTGTTACATGTGATTTCATCGTTCATCCTTAATTTTGCTGACTCGCCGCTCTGAAACACAAGCGGTTTAAGCAAAACTAGCAGGATGGGATTATTTAGAAGGTGAGAATAAATATGGAAATTGTAAGAGTGCCATCTGCTTTCCAGCATTTGTTGTGAACCATTCTCATACTCGACTGACTCTTTCGAGTCACTTCAAATTCATGTGCCACAAAAACTGTCACCCTCGTTTGGCTATCGCTCGTCTTTTGGTGTGTCCATCACCACCATGGTTGTGATCGACTTGACGTGTTCGCACTCACCCAACACATCAGCATGGAACGCTTTATAAGCGGCGAGATTTTGCGTCTCTACGCGTATGAGATATTCGTTAGATCCCGTAATGTTGTGACATTCCACCACCTCGTTTACAAAACGCACATGCTCTTCGAAACCCAGCTGCGCCTGCTTAGAGTGCGAGGCCAAACCAATCGACACATAAGCGACAAAACCCACGCCAAGTTGCTGATTATCCAGTACCGCTCGGTAGCCTTTGATCACGCCTTTACGCTCTAAATCTTGCACTCGGCGTAAGGTTGCAGACGGAGATAAACCAACGCGTTCCGACAGCTCCACATTGGAGATTCTTCCGTCTCGTTTGAGCACTTGCAATATTCTTTCGTCAAATCTATCCATGATGATGTTTCATTGCTTATTTAGTTTCTAATCATCAAATAAAAGCACAATATTGACCTCAGTTCTACTTATAGTTGTTCTCAACTTATCGAGAACTGATTCAAGGAACAATCTATGGAATATCATCAACTGGGTGCTTTGGCGTTGTTCGCTTTTGTCTCCACTTTTACGCCGGGTCCCAATAACATTATGTTGATGACCTCAGGGGCAAATGTCGGCTTTAAACGCACTATCCCACACATGTTGGGCATTACCTTCGGCTTTGGTGCCATGCTAATTTTGGTGGGTATTGGCTTGATGAGCCTGTTCCATGCCTACCCACTCACCCACTCCATTTTGAAAGTATTGAGCTTGAGTTATTTGCTGTACTTGACGTACAAAATCGCCACCAGCGACAAAACCGAAGCAAAACACGATTTTCGCCCAATGTCTTTTTTAGGGGCTGTCGCATTCCAATGGGTGAACCCAAAAGGTTGGTCGATGGCGTTGACGGCCATTACGGTATACAGCAGTGGCGGTTCTTGGCTCGAACTGACTTTTATCGCCGGTATCTTCTGTTTAGCCAACTTGCCATCGGTGACATTTTGGACGGCGGCAGGTATGCAATTGCAGCGTTGGTTGACCACCGATAAACGCGTTAAGGGGTTCAACTACAGCATGGCTGCGCTGTTGCTTTTGTCTACGATTCCAATGATATAAGTCCATTTATGGTTAAAAATGACTCACTTCACGTGGTTAGAGAAAGGATAGAGGTAATATTTTTCTTGAGGCTTTGGCGTTAATTCACAGTGTAAATTTGTTTAAAGACGCTACCCTCTTGTTAGGGAACTTGATAATCTTTAAATGAGAAAGAGAATAATTATCGAGTAAAGTAACAATGAAAAAGAAGCCTCAACCTAAAACGCTTGTTGTCACAGACACAGAAACCATCACTCCAAACATGCAGCGCATTACCTTGCAAGGTGAGGCGCTGAGCCACTTTCCTCGTGACTGCGAAGGCAGTTACATCAAATTACTGTTTAACGATATGGGTGGCTCGGATCTGAGCATCCTGTCAGAAGACGACCGACCAATCATGCGCACTTACACAATTCGACGCTTTCATCCAGAAACCAGTTCAATCGAAGTGGATTTCGTCCGACACGTAACGCAAGATCTGCAATGCGGATTTGCAGCGCGTTGGGCAACGGCCGCGCAAAAAGGCGACACGATCAGCATTGTTGGGCCAGGTAGCATCTCCAACTTAAACACTGAGGCGGATTGGTTCTTCATGGCTGCCGATATGACGGCACTTCCAGCACTTTCTGCGAAAATTCGTACGCTGCCAGAAGAGGCCAAAGGCTACGCTGTGATCAGCGTGATGTCTCCAGCCGACATTCAACCCCTAAATACGCCAGCCGGTATGGAGTTGATTTGGCTAACTGAACAGCAAACCTTGGCTGATAGCGTTCGCGAACTCGAGTGGTTAGATGGTAACGCTTCGGTATGGTGTGCGTGTGAGTTCGATTCAATGCGTACGCTGCGCCAATATTTCCGCAACGAAAAAGAAGTCGATCGCGAGAATATCTACATCAGCAGCTATTGGAAGCAAGGCGTGTCTGAAGATGGGCACAAAGTGATTAAACGTGAAGACGCGGAATCCAACCAATAGTGATTCATGTCTTTTCGATTCCAGCTCTCATCCTAATAAAAACGCCCGGCATCACCGGGCGTTTTAGCAACTTCAGTTGTATTAAAGTTCATGAAAACTCTAATCCGCTAGTTCCTGCGCTAAAAAGTCGATCAACAACCTCACTTTGGGCGATAAATTTCGGCTTTGTGGATACAGTGCCCAAATGCCTTCACGGTCGTCTCGGTAATCGGTCAGCACCTCGACTAGCTCACCGTTATCTAGGGCTTCTTGAACGTAATAGTCCGGCAACTGCACTAAACCCAAACCACGTTTGGCGGCGCCCATTAGCGCAAAACCACTATTGCATTTAATCCTCCCCGACACGCGCAAAGACTTATCGCGTTTATTTTCCTTAAAATGCCAATAATCGACCGAACCAACCAAGCACTGATGTCGAGCCAGTTCGGATAATGTGTGAGGCTCGCCAAATCGCTCCAAATACATAGGGCTAGCACACACGTAATTTTGACGCGACGAAAGACGCTTTGCGATCATGCTGGAATCTTGCAGGCGGCCAAGACGAATCGCCACGTCTACCCCTTGCTCTATCAAATCCAGTTTTTGATTGGTCAGAACTAAATCGAGATCCACACGCGGGTACTTCTCCAAAAACTGATGCAAGAGCGGTGCGAGGTTCATTTCCCCATAGGTCACAGGCGCTGTCACACGCAGCAAACCTCGCGGTTCGGTTTGCATTTGCGTTACAGCAAGCTCAGCTAGTTCTAGCCCTTCGACCAAGTGTTTGCACTGCTGATAATAAAGCTGTCCAGCTTCAGACAGAGAAACTTTTCGCGTCGTGCGATGCAGTAACTTAACCGCAAGACGCTCTTCAAGTGCCGATACGCGGCGACTGATTTGTGCCACTGACGTTTTCAGTTTAGCCGCGGCAGCTGTAAAGCTGTTAGTTTCCGCTACGGCAACAAACTCGCTGACTCCTTCCCAATTCGCCATGCTGTATTCCTGTCGACCTCTTCTAGACAAATAGTGATTACATTTTTCTCGTCGCGCTACGCTTTGAAAACGGGAAAACTTTACGCGTCAGGTAACGGACGAAGTTCGTCGTATTGCGCATCAAGCTCAATGCCGAAGTATTCTTTCAATGCATCCAGATAGGCTTGGCCCGGTTCTAACTCTAATTCTGTCTGCTCACCTTCGCTGGTGTATTTGAGTGTGTAGTTAAGCAATGTCACCAACCCACTTTCTGTTGCTTTCGCCGCGACTCTTGCGCTGGTAAAACGCGAATTAGGCGAAGTCGAGGTAAAGAAGTTGCTACATGCAATGTCACCAGCACACACGAACTCTAGGTCAAAGCTGTATAGATTGCTCCACACGTCCGTTCCATCGGTTGAAAGCACTTGGAGGAAATAACCAAACTGAGCATCTTTGACAAAACGGAAGGTTTGTAAATCCGTCTGAATCACTTGGTCAAGGATAAATGGCAATGGCGCTCGAGGGGTATTGGAGCCAAAACCCACATCGACAATCCATGTTTGTTCCTCTAACGTCACTAACGTGATTTGATGACTACGACCTGTTGGTGTACCAGAAACATGTACACGCCCTAGCAAACTTCGCGCTTCAAACCCAAGAGTGTTGAGCACATCAAGCATTAAACCATTTAATTCAAAGCAGTAACCACCGCGAGAGTGGTACACGGTTTTTTGAATAATATCTTCAATCTCAACAGAGACGCCTCGCTGCAATGCGATGTCAAAATTCTCAAACGGCAGGCAACGATGCTGCGCCACGTGAACTCTGTGCAATGACTCCAAATCGGCGGGCAATTCACTAGGCAAGCCTAGCTTGGTTAAATAGGCACTCAGATCCGTCTTATTCATAATCACTCTTACTTAGCTGATGGTTTGACTGTTTTCTACTTTAGCCCCTCTATCTAACTTCAGGTCAATCACCTTTTCCATTTCCCTTCCGCTTTAAGGAGGCATCGCACTCTTTTTACACGCTCACCTTATCATTATTACGCATATGTAAAAATCATTTTCAAAATGGACGGATTATCATTTTTACTGAAACACCTAAAATGAGCACCAACAAAACGACGCAGCGCGGTAAGCAAACCTTAACTACGCTTATTACGTCACTCCATATACTGAAAATATAAAGGAAACATCCAATGTCGCTTGAAATCAAACCTGGTCAAACTCACATAAAATCAAAAGCAATGGTCTCTTGGGCTGCAGGGGAGCCGCTTAAAATGGAAGAAGTGGATGTACAACTTCCAAAAGCCGGCGAAGTGCTAGTACGCATCGTAGCAACTGGTGTTTGTCACACTGACGCATTCACACTATCAGGTGACGATCCAGAAGGTATCTTCCCTTCAATCCTTGGTCACGAAGGTGGCGGTATCGTTGAAATGGTTGGCGAAGGCGTAACAAGCGTTGAAGTTGGCGACCACGTTATCCCACTTTACACTGCTGAATGTGGTGAGTGTAAGTTCTGTAAATCTGGCAAAACGAACCTATGTCAGGCCGTTCGTGAAACGCAAGGTAAAGGCCTAATGCCAGATGGCACAAGCCGATTCTCTATCAACGGCGAAACTATCTTCCACTACATGGGTTGTTCTACTTTCTCTGAGTACACGGTTCTTCCAGAAATCTCACTAGCGAAAGTAAACAAAGAAGCACCACTTGAAGAAGTTTGTCTTCTAGGTTGTGGCGTAACCACTGGTATGGGTGCGGTATTAAACACAGCTAAAGTTGAAAAAGGCGACACAGTGGCAATCTTTGGTCTCGGCGGTATCGGTCTTTCTGCAATCATCGGTGCTCGCATGGCTGGTGCCAGCCGCATCATCGGTGTAGACATCAACGAAAGCAAATTCGACCTAGCGAAACAACTTGGTGCAACTGACGTAATCAACCCACAAAAATTCGACAAGCCAATCCAAGAAGTGATTGTTGAAATGACAGACGGTGGTGTTGACTACTCATTCGAGTGTATCGGTAACGTAAACGTGATGCGTCAAGCACTTGAGTGTTGTCACAAAGGTTGGGGTGAGTCAGTCATCATTGGTGTTGCTGGTGCAGGTCAAGAGATCTCAACTCGTCCATTCCAACTGGTAACTGGTCGTGTATGGCGTGGCAGCGCTTTCGGTGGCGTTAAAGGTCGCTCTGAGCTTCCAGAAATCGTAAACCGTTACATGGCTGGTGAATTCGGCTTACAGGAGTTCATTACCCACACAATGGGATTAGCAGATGTCAACAAAGCGTTTGATCTGATGCATGAAGGTAAGAGCATCCGAACAGTTATCCATATGGATCAATAATGCTGCCTCAGGCTCTCCTTTTGGGGAGCCTGAATTCCTTCTGCTAATTAGAGAGTTTATTCATGACCATTGAAAATGTAAGCCAAGCCAAAGTGTTTGGCGGTTGGCACAAGCAATATACACACGAATCCAATGCCCTAAACTGCACCATGCGCTTCGCGATATTCTTGCCACCTAACGCAACGAAATCAAACCCCGTACCCGCGCTATACTGGCTCTCTGGTTTAACGTGTACCGATGAGAACTTTATGCAGAAAGCGGGCGCATTTCGTATGGCGGCCGAGCTTGGCATTGCGATCATTGCACCAGACACAAGTCCGAGAGGCGAAGGTATCGCTGACGACGAAAGCTATGACCTAGGAAAAGGAGCTGGCTTTTACCTTAATGCGACGCAAGCACCTTGGTCACTGCATTACTGTATGTACGACTATGTGACTGAGGAGTTGCCTGCGATCATCGAAAGTAACTTCCCAGTCTCTGACGTGAAGTCAATTTCCGGTCACAGTATGGGCGGCCACGGAGCGCTCACCATTGGTCTGAAAAATTCAGAACAGTACCGTTCTATTTCAGCGTTCAGTCCAATCAGTAACCCAATGCAATGCCCTTGGGGACAAAAAGCCTTTACTGCTTACTTAGGCAAGGAGCTTGAAAGCTGGAAGCAATACGATGCAAGTGAACTTCTAAAACAACAACAATCACCATTACCAATTTTGGTTGATCAAGGTGATGCTGATGGCTTCTTAAATGAGCAGCTTAGACCGGAAGCGCTGATTGCTGCGGCAAAAATACACGATTCAAACCTAACCTTGAGAATGCAACCAGGCTATGACCATAGCTATTACTTCATCTCGAGCTTTATTGAAGAGCACCTCAACTTCCATGCAAAATATTTGTTTGCATAGTTAATTTAAGTAAGCTCATGAAATAAAAAATAAAGTCACCAAAACTAGGTGACTTTATTTTCTTTACGTACTAACAAATACATATCTGAATATCGATGATTTAAATATGTAAAATAATGTAACTTAAGAACAAATTCGACGTCCATTTCTCGCCTTATTAAATTCTCATTTCCGACACAGCATCTTTATTAAAAATGATACAAAGTTGCACTAAAAAGTAATTAAATACCGCGAAATCATTACGAAACTCTACCATCATCCCAATACTCTGAGCTTTTAATTAAGAAGCAACTTAATAACCTTGACGTGACGTAAACCGACAGTTATTTTTGAAACATAACGTATTATAAAATCTCATCCGGTTGGCTCTATAATTATAAATAAATTACCGCTAGCACCTTTGTCCTAGCTAAGAAAAAAGAATAAAACTCAAAAGGGCATATGATGAAAAAGATAGTCGCGCTAGGTCTGTTTTTTGTTGCGCCATTCTTGTCTGCAAATACGATCGTATTTAGTAGTAGCCAGCAGCCTAGTGTCATACTGGAACTGGAAGAGATCCAAGCTTTACCTACCACTAGCTACACGATGATATTGCCTTGGCTTCCTGCCTCGTCAGAGTTTTTAGGCGTTAAACTCAGCACGCTTCTTACACACGTCTACGGAAAGGTACCAGAGCAGGTTGATATCAGCAGCTTAAACGACTACCACTCGACATTGTCCCGACAAGATATTCTTCGATATCAACCAATACTGGCTTATCAACAAGATCAGAACTATATAAAAGTCAGGAATAAAGGCCCTTTCTGGGTGATATATCCACTCAATCTCTATCCAGAGCTAAACTACAATAAATATCATGCGCAAATGGTATGGCAAGTAAATGAAATAAAAGAAAAATAATAAGAATGAAATTATCAGAACCCTATTCTAAGAAACAAAGAATATTGCAATATTCTACCACCAGCAAAATGCTGCTGGTGGTGTTTGCCGTTTCTTTGCTTCTCGCGAATGTCGTGCTTTTACAGCAAACACGTTCACTCTCACAAAATTTTAATAACGAACAAAAACAAGCGACTTGGTTTTTATTCCAACTCTCCAAAGAACTATCAGAACTTGTCGGCGAGGCCAGACGGTTAGATGAAAACGTATTGAATATTGATGGTGCAGAGCTTCAATACGAGTTAGCGTGGAGTCGCTTTGACTTATTGACCAGTAGCACGAAAGCCAATAAGTTCTTTTCTCGGAACAACATGCACCTTTACTTCATTAACCTTTTTGAAGAGTTCAAAGAGCTAGAAAAACAACTAGTAGAAGCTAGAACAGGTGATAGCCAAGCTGCTGCTGCATTTTATCGTTCAACTCAAACACTATATTTAGGCTTAATAGACTTCGTTAATCAAAACTTCCGTCTAAGCAGTAAAGCTTATGAAGCACAAAAAGGTCAAACCCAGCGCTTAATGCAAGCACAATATATGTTGTTTGCGACGTTCGTTTTGTCGATTATCTCTCTAACTTATTTCTTTTATCGTGAATCCCATTTTCATAGAAAATTGGCGCTCAGCGACCCTTTGACGAACCTAGGGAACCGCAATGCACTATTCATAACCCTAAACAAATTTACTCAAGAAAAAAGGCCCTTTTCTCTCTGGATTCTAGATTTAAATGGTTTTAAAGAAGTCAACGACACACACGGACACCAAGTTGGCGACACTGTACTGCGGGAAATCGCTAGGCGGCTTAATTCTATGACACTCAATGATTTTACTGTTTATCGCATGGGAGGAGATGAGTTCGCGGTTATCCTTGAAGGTGAACATCTCAATGAAGAGAACGTACGTGAGCAGATAAATACCGTCTTTGATGCACAAATATTAAACTCCGATAAAGTCTCAACACTTTCAACAAGCATGGGCTTAGCGCAATACCCTAAAGACAGTGATAATGTTGACTTTCTTATCAGCATAGCGGATAAGCGCATGTACAAAATGAAATTTCAACGTTAAACGGTATATATGATGAGAAAGTTCATGCAAGTACTGCTTCTACTGGCAGTCATTGCGGCAGGTGTGTTGGCTTGGGTATTTATTCCATCGCACGAAACCATCGGGCAAAAAACGCTTGAGCAGGCACTCAACGACGACTACAGCCTAGTTGGGCATCGAATCTACTCAACCGATCCGGATGCTGGCAACCGATTCGGCTACTTCGTATTGGCAACGGGCCAGAGCATTGAAGAGCAAGAGCCGTTTTTGGTCACTTCGGATCAGTTTATTCGCATGGAGCAAACGGGTGATAATACCTTGTCTGTGACCATAAATGGCCGTATTTACCATTATCATAACGACTTGTGGGTGCCAAAATCAGACGGGAAATTGCAACACTTTTTAGTCAGCGCAACCGCCAAGTACGTACGCTAAAACGGGAACCTTACTCCCCCCAAAAAAACAAAGCCCCGCAGTGTATGCGGGGCTTTTTACGTGAAGAAGAAAATAACATCGAAAGAATGAGCGTTACTTCGCTAATACTTTCTCTTTAATCACTTTGAGTACCCCAGCCTCTTGGTTGCTTGGCGCAGAATAACGAGCAATTTTCTTAATCTCTTCGTGCGCGTTGGCAACCGCGTACGAATACTCACTGACTTGCAGCATTTCGAGGTCATTGAGGTAGTCACCAAACGTCATAGTTTCTGCCGGAGTAAAATTCATCGTCTCTTGAAGATGCTGAATGGCCGCACCTTTAGACGCCTCGGCATTCATCACATCCAGCCAGATTTTTGCACTCACTACGACTTTATGCGTTGCGCCAAACTTTGCGTTCATGGTCGGGAACAGGAGCTCTTCCGAACCGTCAAAGTGACAAATTGCTACCTTAATAAACTCGTCTTCGACCTCAAGCAAATCCGGCACATATTCACAGCGGTGGTAGTACTTTTGAAATTCTTCCAGCGATTGCTGATCATGCGTTTCGATGTACGCCGAGCGCTTGCCACACAATACGATGTTCGCTCCGTCAATTTCACGAGCCGCTTTCACAATCTCCGCCACTTCCGCTTTAGGAATGGTGCAACTGTAGAGCTCTTTGTCTTGGTACATCACCAAGGTGCCGTTTTCAGCCACATACAACAGTCTGTCTTTGATTGGCGCGAACGTGTCTCGCAGACTGTAATACTGACGACCAGACGCAGCGGAGAACAAAATACCTTGCTCTTCCAGTTGCAAAAACAGATCGAAAAACTCCGGATCCAAACGACCGTATTGGTCAAGCAATGTGCCATCCATATCGGAAGCAATAAATTTGATGCGAACTTGTGACATTAACTAAAACTCTAAATGACGCTGCGAAAATATATCCATGTAAGGTACAGGATCTTGTATGAATCTCAAGTCGGGATGACGACGCCTTTCGCTATTACCAAGGATGCTGTTTAAAGTAATCTTCACTGTGATCGATGAAAGCTCTCACCGCAGGAGACAAGTGTTTACGTGATGAATACAGCGCGTAAATGTTGAGATCATTTGGCTTCCAATCCGGCAACACCGACTCAAGCTGACCCGATTTGAGATAGATATTGCTCAAGTAAGTTGGCAACATCGAAATACCCATGCCTTGTAAAGCGCCATGCAATAACGCCGTGGCCTCATTGCTGGTTAGGCGACACTCAATTCCCACCGATTCGAACTGGTCGCCCTGAGACAAATGCCACACGTGACGCTCAAAGTTTTTGTATCCCAAACAGTCGTGTGAAGATAAATCTCGCGGATGCGCGATCGCGTGGTGAGTTTGCAAATATTGCGGTGATGCTACCAACACCGATTCGCACACCGCAATCGGCTTACCAATCAAAGAAGGATCGGGATCTGACGCAATTCGGATCGCCAGATCGATACGTTGTTCGGTTAGATCACTCACTGAATCTTGCAGATCTATGTCGATATACACTTTGGGGTGCTTTTGCATAAAACTGTTTACTACGGGGATCAACTGTGAGAATCCAAATGAAGTACTAGACGCAAGACGGATTTTTCCGGACAGCTCACCATCAACGGCAATGTTCGACGTTAATGTATCGGCCTGTTTTAACCAGCGCTCAATCTGAGGCAAGCTGCGCTCCCCTGCGGTGGTGAGGGACACCTTGCGCGTGGTGCGGTGTAACAAACGAGTTTGCAGCCAGTTCTCCATCGCCTCTACATAACGAGTTACCATTGGCCGAGACATGTCTAACCGCTCTGCGGTCGCGGTAAAACTGCCAGAATACACCACATCCACAAACACTTTTGCTGCCGTTACTCTGTCCATACATTTGCTCGAAATAAGAAATAGTGATGCACATTATTGTGTATTTTTCCGAGCGTATCAATTTCCTAATATAGCTCCCGTTCCCAAGCCATCGTCGCTTGGCCCCAAATTCTTTAGGAGCTTATTATGAAAAAATTAACTTTGATTGCTGCATCCATTTTAATGGCAAGCCCTGTCCTAGCCTCTCCCCTTACTCTTGAGGTTTACAACGCCGACGGTAACAGCTTCCACGTAAACTCAACCTTGGTATACGGTGAGACTGACGCCATGGTTATCGACACTGGCTTCACCAAAGCTGACGCGATGCGCATTGCCGCTAAAGTGCTGGACTCAGGCAAAACGCTTAAAACCATTTTTATCAGCCAAGCGGACCCAGACTACTACTTTGGCGCAGAGGCCTTACACCAACAGTTCCCTGATGCGCAGATCATCGCAACGCCTGCGGTTCAAAAAATTATTAAAGAGAAATTGGCTGGAAAGCTGGCGTACTGGGGACCAAAGCTTGGCGCAAACGCACCGGTAAAACCAGTGATCCCTGTCGCGTACGACAAAACATCATTGGAGCTAGAAGGTCATAAGATTGAAATTCGTGGCAACCATGGCACATCAGCACACCGCCCTTACCTATGGATTCCAGATAACAAAGCGATTCTAGGTAACGTAGCCGTGTACTCAAACGTACATTTGTGGATGGCCGATGCCGCTGACCAAACCGCTATCAATGCTTGGGAGCAACAACTTAGCGAGATGCTTGCGCTTAAACCTCAAGTGGTCATCCCTGGTCACATGAAAGCAGGCACAAAGCTGAACGCAGACACCATTCGCTACTCGCAACAATACTTGCAGGATTTTCAGCAAGCGAAAAAACACAGCAATAACAGCGTTCAACTCATTGACACTATGTCAGCGAAATACCCAGAAGCTCAATTGCCAATCGCGCTAGAAATCGGTGCGAAAGTGCATACTGGTGAAATGTCATGGTAACCGTGCATTACTTCTTCGATCCCATGTGTGGTTGGTGCTACGGGGCATCACCACTCATCGAAGCCTTGATGGACACCTCTCAATTTAAGGTGGAGCTTCATCCCGGCGGCATGATTGAGAAGCGCGCAATTGAGCCTGAATTTCGTCAGCACATCATCAACAGTGACGCTCGTATCGCAACCGAAACCGGAGCAACGTTTGGTGAAGCATATCTACAACGCGTGAAAAGCGACGATGCGTTTGTTCTTGATTCTTATCTACCAACACAAGCGATCTTGAGTGCGGAGAAAATGGGGCTGAATCCATGGCACATGCTAAAGACCATCCAATCTGCGCATTATCAACTCGGGTTAAAAGTGAATGAAGCATCGACACTCAAAGCCATTGCAGAATCGCTAGGTTTAGCAAGTGATGCGTGGGAGCAAAACATGACGTTAAGCGAAGCCGAGCTAAACGAGAGAATTCACTCTAGCCGACAGTTGATGCGCCAGTTACACGTTGGTGGTTATCCAACCATGATTGCAGAAGTAAATGGCGAGTACTTGACCTTGCCGCACTCGACCTACTACGACAAACCGGCACAGTGGAAGCTTGCATTACAAAAACTGCAATAAGCTCTTTCCCACTCGCTCTTGTTCTTAATCCAAGAGCGAGTGCCAACACCGACATGGCAATCCTGACTCAAACAGGTACAATCCTCGCTCGAATTTTTACTCGCGCGGATACCCACCATGCACTCGCCTGAACATTGTTTTACTCGTTTTACTGCTGATACTTCTGATTATGAATTACCAACGCAGTTTACGTTTCCGTTCTACTACACGCCGCATCCTCTTTGCGTTATAGCCGCAAAGCAATTGCAACAGCACTTATTAGCGCAAACCGACTTCGAACACGATTTTGGTTTGGTTAATGAAGAAACGGGGCGAGGCAAAATGTTTGGCGTATTGCTGGTAAAAAGCCCTCAAGGCGAGCTCGGCTTTTTAAGTGCGTTTTCTGGCAAAATTGCCGACCAAAACTTGATTCCAAGATTTGTCCCTCCTGTGTACGACATGCTGACCGATGAAGGCTTCTTCCGCGCAGAAACGGATGCCATCAACGCCGCCAATGCGGAGTACAAAACCTGTGTTGCGAATCCGGAATTGGCAGATCTTAAAGCGCAAATCCAAGCCGACCGAGCCGCTTATCAGCAAGAGGAGCAAACACAGCGCCAAGTGATGATTGATGGCCGCGCCGCACGCAAACGACAGCGCCAACAGGGCGAGCAAACGCTCAATGCCGATGATCTCAAAATCTTGTTGGATGAGTTGGGTAAGCAAAGTGTCGCCGAGAAAAATGTTCTCAAATACTTAAAGCAAGCGTGGGATGAAAAGCTTGCAACCAAAGAAGCACGATTGGCCGAGTTAGAGCAGCAACTTGCTCACCTGAAAGAGCAGCGCAAGACGCTCTCCAACGCTTTACAGCACAAACTGCATAAACAATACCGCTTCCTAAACAGCCATGGCGAAACACGCGACTTGGTGGACATTTTTGCGGACACCACAAACCCAGTACCACCAGCAGGTGCAGGGGAATGTGCTGCGCCAAAACTGCTCCAGTACGCGTTTAAATACGGATTCAAACCGCTGGCGCTGGCAGAATTTTGGTGGGGTGTGTCGCCAAAGTCTGAGGTTCGCCAACACAAAAAATTCTACCCATCGTGCAACAGCAAATGTCAGCCGATTTTGGGCCATATGATGCAAGGGCTGGATGTCGAACCTAACCCATTGGCGGAGAATTGGGCAGAAGACAAAGAGCTAGAGATAATCTACCAAGACGACGCTATGGTCGTCGTCAACAAGCCCTCGGGCTTACTTTCAGTGCCTGGTAAAACTATCAAGGACTCTACTTATACGCGCCTACAAGCGATGTTCCCTGATGTGGAAGGGCCGTTTGTGATTCATCGTCTCGACATGGCGACCTCTGGCATTTTGGTGTTTGCCTTAACTAAGCGCGCGAACAAAAGTCTGCAAAAACAGTTTATGGCTCGCGGCGTACAAAAACGTTATATGGCACTGCTCGAAGGCGTATTAAACGAGCCTGAAGGGGAAATTTCACTGCCAATGCGTGGTGACCCAGACGACCGCCCACGTCAACTGGTGTGTTTTGAACACGGGAAACATGCAGAAACCTACTGGCAACTGATTGAAGTCAAAGATGGACGCAGCAAGGTATACATGTATCCGAAAACCGGGCGAACTCACCAACTACGTGTACACAGTGCTCATCACATGGGGTTAAACATGCCGATGGTTGGTGATGGTTTATACGGTGAAAAATCGAATCGCTTACACCTGCATGCTGAGATGCTAGAGCTGGATCATCCATACAGCAAAGAGCGTATGGTGTTCCAAGCTGAGTGCGAATTCTAACGTCTTCCCGATTTTAAATAACAAAAAGGCACTGACTATCAGTGCCCTTTTTTGTTTTCTAACAACAGAATAAGCGTGATGCGCGATACCGAAAACCGTTAGCTCACCTTAAACTTGGTCCACACCTGAGAGCGCCAACGCCTTGCCATGATGATACCACGTACCCATTCATCGAGTGCGATTGCCATCCAAGCCCCTAAAACGCCATAACCCAAGTGGATGCCAAAGATGTAAGAGAAAAGCACGCCTAGTCCCCACATACTCAAAATCCCCATTTGCACTGGGAACTTGATGTCACCCGCGCCTTTGAGCCCCGCGATAAAAATCAGGTTAAACACACGTCCGGCCTCGAGCAAAATTGAGCCCATGACTAACGAACCTGCCAATGCGAGTATCTCTGGTTGATCGGTAAATACGCGCAGAATCTCTTCTCTAAACAGGTAAATCAGTGTGGTTGCCGCCGTTGATGCCACAAATCCCACTAAGAAGTAGATTTGTACGCGTTTTAAAATGCTGCTCACCCAACCTTTACCGATGTAGTAACCAGTTTGAATTTGCGCTGCCTGACCAATTGCCAACGCGAAAGCAAACGAGAAACGGGCAATGTTTTGCGCATAAGTGAAAGCCGCTAACGATGCCGTCCCCATTTGCACCACAAAGTACACAATGCAGATTTGCGCCACGTTGTAAGACAGCACTTCACCCGCGTTCATACCGCCGATTTTTAAGATCTTTTTGTAAATCTCTGCGGGCACTTGTTTCATGGTCAACATTGGTAGCTCAATGCTGCTGCGCGCGAGAATAAACCATAACATTAACGTACCGATGACTTGGCTGACGACGGTTGCTATTGCCACGCCTTGCACGCCATACACAGGTAAACCAAATGGCTGGTAAAGCGCAATATAGTTACCAATGATGTTGAACACACCCGAGATCAAATTCACCACCATTGGGGAACGTGAATAACCATGACTACGCAGAATAGTTGTAAAAACAACGCCAATCGTAACGTTAAACGTCATCGCACCGCTTATCAGCAGATATTCATGAGCGTACTGCTCGACTTGCGCTTCCAAGCCGTAATACGGGAGTAGATATATCGCACCAAGCACGGCAATCACACTCAATAGCACACCGACGAGCACAGACAACGCAATACTCGCTACACCAACGCTCACTGACTCTTGCTCGCGCCCAGCGCCATTGTATTGGGCAATCAAAATCCCCGTACCGCTACTGACAAACGTCGAAACGATGATTAAAAAGAAGGTAATCTGCGTGATCACACCAACAGCGGATACGGCTTTGTCTGAGTAGCCACTCAGCATGAACACGTCACTGGTTCCTAAAGCCGTCCGTAGCAAAATTTCGACAAGAATTGGCCAAGCTAATGCCACGATGGACATTCGTTGGTTGATGTTTTGGCTTTTAGGCATGCTTGTAACCTTTCCTACAACTAAAAACTGCCTCACAATATTTGTGAAGCAGTTTAAAAATAGTGACTCGAACGAAGCTCGATATGAGGTTGTGATTTAGCGCGGATTCTAGTCTCATATTGGTCATAACGACAACAATATTTCGCCCTGTTTCGGAAAAATATTTCTAATGCATTTTCGAAACGACATATGCCTTGACGATACGTAGAGTAGAGATTGGTGAACAATACTCTCAATCAACGAGCACCGAACAGAATTAGGATAATCAATATAAATGCATCTAACTAGATACATTACTTTGAGTTATCAGTCCAACCATATAGAGCCATGAAGAACCGTCATGAAAACCTGCATGCGCCACCATTCCTCTTTGAACACTCGCACCAAATCACACTGATGGCTTTGCACTAAAAATGACTGATATCACATTTGGAAACTTTGTTGTTCTATTTATCGCGAAAATACCGCCTAGAATAAGCGTACACGTTAATTAAGCAAGGATACGTAATGTCGACATTGGCTGGGGCGCGCTTAGAAGAAATGGCGGACATCCGCTCAACAAGAAAAAAGAAAATTGTCTTTTTATGCTCCAGTATCGCCGCTGCCTGTTTAACTTATGGTTCCATTGCTCAATCACTTGAGAATAACTGGGGTTTAAGCTTTTTCCATGCTTTGTGTGCCTTGGCATGCTTAGCAATCAGTTATGTAATAAAAGTCCAGCGGCACCATCAATACGCCGACTTATGGCTAAGTGCTGTCTTAATGTTCGAAGGGTTATTGTTACTTCTGTATAACGACGCTCCGTCAGGCAAAATGTTATGGCTATATCCTATTGTCGCCACTCTGGTATTAATTAATGAGTTTAAGGTCGGTCTGTTGTTCAGTGGCACCTACATTTTACTGATCTTTTTTGGGGTCGCTTTTTTAGATCGACTGCCAACAGCCACAGAAATCATAGAGCGGAGATTGATGCTGACCCTGATAGCGACCGCGTTTGTGTGTCACACGTTCTCGTATTACTACACGAAAGTCCTCAATTACATTCAAACACTGTATCGTGAGGGGATTGAGGAGTTAGCATATTTTGACCAGCTCACTGGGCTTGCCAATCGCTGGAGCTTTGAGACTTGGGCGCGCGCAAAGCTCGATGAAATCAAGCACTCATCTGATGACAGCATCACCGCATTGGTCTTTCTCGATATCGATAACTTCAAGCACATCAACGACACCTACGGGCACGATATTGGTGACCAAGTACTTCAAGCCTTCGCAACTCGATTAAAAAATAACATTCGCAACAAAGATAGAAAAACAGATAAACACGACTACTCCATCGCTCGATTTGCGGGCGACGAGTTTGTAATCATGCTTTACGATGTAAAAAGTAAAGATGACCTCGACAGCATCCTAAAACGGATCGTGAATCTGTTTCCGACAGGTTACCGAAGCTACGATATGATTAACGAGTTAACGATGAGTGTAGGTGCTGCTATCTATAAGCAAGATGCAAAGGATTTGTCTGAATTGACTCGATGTGCAGATAAAGCAATGTACGCAGCTAAACATACTGGTAAAAACCAGTACGCCTTTTATGAGCACTGCAATACGGAAGAACAGTCAACATCTGATGCACCAGCGGTACCAGAAGCTTGCTAATGACTAAGCGAACACATGCATCACCCAAAGCCCCACAACGAGGAATACGATTAACCACACTACTTGCAACGTTCTGTTCGGCTTGTCTTGCTGACGAGTGGGGTGATCTTTAAACGCACGGCCCTTCATTTTGCCCATTAAGCTCTTCCCTAGAGCACGTCGATAAAATTCACGTCTCTTATGAGCGGCGTTGGCAACTTCGGTAAAGCGCTGTCTTTGCTCATTGGTGAGATCTTTATCCTCGTAACGAGGAGGGAGATCAGAATGCTTGCGTTGTACTGCCATCACTTCCTCCCTGGTCGATGGGTACATTTTTATTAAGTATATACCCAAATAACCAAAAAGATGCGTTATAAGTGAAGCACATAGACGAAAAAACCACCCGAAGGTGGTTTTATGACGAGCAACAAATGAACGCTAGAAGTACTCACATAAATACGCAGTCGCTTCTTTCACTTGAAGCTCAAATGAAGAATTACCTTCCACTTCAAAAAACTCACCACTTTGATAAGTCGTCCAATCGCTCTCGCCAACACGCTTGACCACAAGCGCACCTTTTACAACCGTCATACGCTCTGGTGCTTGAGTACCAAACGTGTACTCACCAGGAAGCATCACACCAACGCTAACATCCTGATCTTTCTGGTTAAAGCCTAGTGATTTTACACTACCAGCAAAATAGCTATTTTCCTTAATATTCATTATTGGTTTCCTTATCAAAAGTCCGCTCTTTTTTACCTTGTTTCTTTCCGTTACTCAAGCTTTGAAAGCCATTAAACTCAACGTAATAACGCACATCCTTTGCTACTGAGCGAGAACCTTTTTTAGCGAGGATTAATCAGGCGACCTAAACCGAGCAAGAAAACCTGCGAAGTAATGAATGTGAGCAAACAACAAAACCATCAATAAGATGTGTATCTGAATGTAAAAGTGGACATTAGATCATAGTTTCGTCGTCTCAATGGCGGGATTGTTTGTTTTTAAAAAGGAAGGTTTCCACCATGTTAAAAAAGTGGAGAAAATTAGATCTATGACGGACTCGACTCGCCGAAGGCGAAAAGCACGACAAGAACCAAAACTTTCATTTTTGGCTCGCCACCAATCCAAAATCCTCAAGAGTACATTTGTCTGCTTCGGGATGGGTATGTTGACGTTTTTTGGCTATCAAATCCACCTGTCCTATCAAGACCACATTGATCCGGAAAAGGTGTACGGCGAATGGATTGAGATTGGCGCGCCACCCTACCAAACAGAACGTCTCGTTTTCACTGAAGATGGGGTATACCGAAACCATCGACTTATTACGACGGAATTTGAATTCGATGGCAAGGTCATCACGTTGAATACCGGATTAGGAAAGACCGCGTATCAGATCTCAGGCTCTCATCTTTCACCTCAAATACGCCGTATTGAACCTCTTATTCCAGATCAGCGATTCATTCGTAAAGGATTTGAGCATACCGTTCAGGGCTCAGAAACCGGCGCAGCCTCTAAACGTCGTGCCGCGTTGAGTGAACACTTCAGCCGTGACTAGTACGTCTTCACGGCTATTTTTCCTTTTCTATATCAATGAAACAAAACCTTAATAAACAACAAAATAAGGCCTTCATCGCATTTAACTAACTCGTTACTGAGTAAACAATAATTTTAGTTTCTGCTGAGATTTTATAAATTATTGACTCAGTCTGACACTTTCTGTGTAACAGAGTGCGAGTTTTAGTTAAGTTCTCTCAAGTGCCTCGAAAACCGTCTTAATTTTTTTTGACGAAAAAAAACTCTCTGAAATGCTGAGTGTGATGCTTTTGCACGTGGAGTAAATCCAATCATCTTATCTGGTGCAAGAGCAGCCTATGTTCTAGGTAGAACATGAATCCAAGGATTGAGAGAGAAGTTATGATTCGATTTAACCTATGTGCAGCTGGAGTTGCTTTAGCGCTATCAGGTGCTGCAGTTGCTGCTCCAACCGCACCAAGTATCGATATGTACGGTTCCAACAACCTTCAGTTTTCTAAAATTGAACTCGCGATGGAAACCACGTCAGGCTACTACGACATGGTGAAATACCATGAGCAAGCGAAGATCACTGTTAAATTTAACCAGTGGAGTGGCACACCTGGTGACACTTACAACGTCTATTTTGATGGTGTAAAAGTAGCAAGCGGCCCTATCACTGGTAGCCAAACAACAGCTTCGTTTGAATACGGCCAAGGTGGCTTATACCAAATGGAAATCGAAGCATGTGATGCGACAGGTTGTGCGAAAAGCGCACCAGCTGAAATCACAATTGCAGATACCGATGGTTCTCACCTGAAGCCACTAACGATGAATGTTGATCCAAACAACAAAACCTACAATACCGATCCAAGCGTCGTGATGGGTACGTATTTTGTTGAATGGGGCATCTATGGCCGTGACTACACCGTCGATAATATGCCGGTCGACAACTTGACTCACATCCTTTACGGTTTTATCCCAATTTGTGGCCCAAATGAGTCTGTGAAGTCTGTTGGCGGCAACAGTTTCAACGCGCTACAAACTGCTTGTACAGGTGTGCCTGATTATGAAGTCGTTATCCATGACCCTTGGGCTGCTTATCAGAAGAGCTTCCCACAAGCTGGTCATGAATACAGCACGCCTATCAAGGGTAACTACGCAATGCTAATGGCATTGAAACAACGTAACCCTGATCTAAAAATCATCCCATCGATCGGTGGTTGGACACTGTCTGACCCATTCTTCGATTTCGTGGACAAGAAAAACCGTGACACATTCGTCGCATCAGTTAAGAAGTTCCTGAAAACTTGGAAATTCTACGACGGTGTTGACATCGACTGGGAATTCCCTGGCGGCGGCGGTGCAGCAGCCGATAAGGGCGACCCTGTAAACGATGGCCCAGCATACATCGCACTGATGCGTGAACTGCGCGTAATGCTTGATGAATTAGAAGCTGAGACAGGCCGTACTTACGAGCTAACGTCCGCTATCGGTGTCGGTTACGACAAGATTGAAGACGTAGACTACGCAGATGCAGTTCAGTACATGGATTACATCTTCGCAATGACTTACGACTTCTACGGTGGTTGGAATAACGTTCCTGGTCACCAAACTGCGCTTTACTGTGGTTCATTCATGCGTCCTGGTCAGTGTGACGGTAGTGGCGTTGATGAGAACGGCGAACCGTACAAAGGTCCTGCTTACACAGCAGATAACGGCATCCAACTTCTTCTTGCTCAAGGCGTTCCTGCGAACAAGCTAGTACTTGGTACAGCAATGTACGGTCGTGGCTGGGAAGGCGTAACTCCAGATACACTCACAGATCCAAACGACCCAATGACAGGTACTGCTACAGGTAAACTGAAGGGCAGCACAGCGCAAGGTGTTTGGGAAGATGGCGTAATTGACTACAAAGGCATTAAGTCATTCATGCTAGGTGCAAACAACACTGGTATTAACGGCTTCGAGTACGGCTACGATGCACAAGCAGAAGCACCATGGGTATGGAACCGTACTACGGGCGAGTTGATCACATTTGATGACCACCGTTCAGTGCTAGCAAAAGGTAGCTACGCGAAGTCTCTTGGTCTTGCTGGTCTATTCTCTTGGGAAATTGACGCGGATAACGGTGACATTCTAAACGCGATGCACGAAGGTATGGCTGGTGGTGTGGTTCCTCAACCAAACCGTAAACCAACCGCAGCCGCTGGCGCAGATCAATCGGTAACAGGTCCTGCAAATGTGGTTCTAGATGGCAGCCTGTCAAAAGACTCTGACGGCACCATCGCAAGCTACGCTTGGGAACAAGTATCTGGCACAGCAGTGGTACTAACAGGTGCAAACACAGCGAAAGCAAGCTTTGATGCAGCAGAAGTTACTGTTGAAGAGCAATTAACTTTCAAGCTGACGGTGACTGATAACGAGGGTGCAACGGCATCTGACCTCGTTGTAGTAACAGTGAAACCAGCAGGTGTTGTTGACCCAGTGAACAGCGCACCAGTAGCACAAGTTGTTGCTCCAGCAACAGCAAACGCTGGTGACGTTGTGGTTGTAGATGCATCTGCGTCTAGCGATGCAGACAACGATACCCTGACATTCAACTGGACTCTACCTCAAGGTCTGAATGCAACGGTTGAAGGCTCTAAAGTCACGTTCACTGCTGCGGAATACCCGCAAGACACAAGCTTAAGCTTCACTGTAAGTGTGAGCGACGGTAAAGCGTCTTCATCGGCAAGCGCGACAGTGGTTGTTGCACAGCACGCAACCGATCCGAACCCTGGTACTTGTGACAACGCATGGGATGCGAGCGCAGTGTACACAGGTGGTAACCAAGTGACTCACGCAGGTAAAACGTGGGAAGCGAAATGGTGGACTCAGGGTGACGATCCTAGCCAATCTGGCGAATGGGGCGTTTGGAAAGAAGTTGGCGTAGCTAACTGTAACTAACTTCAGCCTTGCAGACGTTCTGCTAAATAAACAAAGGACAGCTTCGGCTGTCCTTTTTGGATTTAACTTCTTAACGAGAAGAGCAACACCAGAGACGAAAAAGTCTGAGGTGTTACTTTCAAATCGAATTAGCGCAAAACGGAGCGAATCAATCAGTAAAAGTAAGGGTTACCAAGCACTATCGAGCAAACGGTCAAAACTACTGAAGACTTGCTCACACTTCATCACTCGACCATGCCCCTGACCTTGTGTTGTCACTAACTCAACGTTTTTAATCTCTTCAGCCGCTTTTGCCGAGACACTGTATTTGGTGAACTTGTCTTGCTCATCATGAATAATAATGGTGTGAGACGGACGCTCAGACAAACGCTTCATCGGATCAATGGACTGTAACGGATAACCAAATTGGTCTTCAACTTCTGAAACCACAGCATTAAAAAGCTTCATCGAGTAACCGGAACGTGCAATGCTACCGAATAAGTTCTCTACGTAATTTAATACCGGAGCAATAAGCAGCAAAGGCTTGTTTTCTAATTTACTGTGCCTACACTCAAGAGCAGAAGCGGTGCCCATGCTGTGCCCAACTAGGCCAACAATATCCTCGACCGTATCCAACACATCTTCTAATCCTCTGACAAACCCCGGAATGTGCCCATACTGCCCCTCACTCTCACCATGTGCCGGATGATCGTACGCCAAAGCAGTAAACCCTTTCGACGCAATATGTTCCATCAGTGGATAAAACTGACTTGCCGTTCCAGACCAACCATGAGTTAGCACCCAAATAGGTCCAGAACCCAAAGTATAGGTTTTGATGATGCCTGCATGCCCTTTAATTTCACCTTTGATAAGCCCTTGAGGCTCAATATTTTTAGGTTGCGTACGAGCAGGTGTCAGAAGAAGCTTGCGCGCGGTCTTCTTTGCATGTGACGGGGCCAGTGTATGGTGTAACCGAGTACTAATGTTCACCAAACTGCGCTTAATACTGAAACGTTGCGATGTATTAAAGTAAATTTTTTCACTCATAATCATGTCCTTAACTATCAGCTTTGCAAAAAATAGAACGGTCGTGCTTTTTACGCTGATAAGAAAGAGCGAACTCAGCCGCTCTTTGTGATTTTATGTCTACGAATCTGGGAAGCGAATAACCGATATTAGCCTTTCCAGCGAGAAAATAAGTTGTCGATCCCTTGCCAAAACAGACGCAAGCTTTCTTGCTCACCTTTAATTGAGTAAAAAACATGCGCACTCAAATAGAGACCGTACAAATCAAACGTTGCTTGGCGTGTATCTAAGTCTGCTGCAAATTCTTGCTTCTCTTTGCCTTTCGTTATTTGGATCTCCAAATAGCTCAGCCAAGTGTCTATGGATTTACGCAGTCCGGCCTGAAGCGGGCAATCTTTATCTGCCGTATCATTCCAAGCGTCAAGAAACATACAACTTCCTTGGAATGCGTGATTCCAAGTCATCCAAGAGTCGAGCAACCCTCTAATTTTACGCTCGATATTGCCATCCCCGAGTTCTCGAGCAGGCTCAATAACCCGATCAGCGAACACTTTATTGGCGTGATCAAGCACCGATAGCTGTAAATTCAACTTCGAATTAAAGTGGGCAAACAGACCACTTTTCGACATACCGCATTGCTTGGCTAACTCTCCAATCGTAAGACTTTCTAATCCGTCTTCGCTGGCGATCTCAAAAGCCCGCTGCAGAATAAACTCTTTTGTCACTTTTCCTTTTTGCATAATCTTATTTTTAGCACGATCGTTCTTTTTTGCAATCTCGAGTTAACTGGTCTAACCATTATTCAGTGCTATTTTCGACTCACGAATCAGGTATTGATTGCGTTAATAGGTTAATAATTAAGAAGTTTGAAGTAAGTCTTAATTTTCAAAACAGCTTCAATGTAAGCGCAAGTCTGTTGACTTTTTCACGTATTACTTCAGTAACAACCTGCTATTTTCACCTAAGTTTTTTATTTAGGTAAACAATGTAATGGCAAAGAAACAAAAAATAGCCAGCTTAGAGTTTGCACGTATCATTGCGATGCTTGCGATTGTGGGTTTGCATTGCCAGATGGCACTGACGTACTGGCAGTGGGATGGGATACCATGGGTTGGCTATATGCTCAACCAACTGGCTCGTTTTGCTGTTCCGTTGTTCTTTCTCATCTCGGGTTATCTAATCCAGCCGAAGTTGAGTCACTCACCTATTGATACTCTTAAGAACTACGCCAAACCGTTAATGAAGGTTTGGCTCATTTGGAGCATGATCAGTTTACTGATGCCATTCCAATGGCAGACGGTCGCTGAGGCAGGGTATCTCGCCGAAAGGCAAGGTTATTGGGGGTACTTAATGTCAACCCCGATCAATTCACTCATCGAAGGCGGACTCGTTCATCTATGGTTTATTCCGGCTCTGGTCATTGCCGTAGCGTTAATTGCCTTTCTCGTGCATATCAATATGGCGCAACTGATACTGCCAACCGCAGTATTGCTATACATATACGGGGTCTTTGCTGGCAGTTACGCGACCATTACCGACCTGCCAGCGCCTTTCTTTACTCGTAACGGGCCTTTTTTCAGCACGTTGCTAATTGCTCTAGGTTATTCCGCACGAGAAGCGCAGTGGCGGTGGTCGAGAAACAATACGGTTCGATGCATTATTCTTGGCATGGCACTGCATTTTGGTGAAGCTTACTGGCTGATGCAACATGACATCGCTTTCAACTCGCACGACTTCCTATTCGGTACCGTTATCTGGGCTGTAGGTGTCTTTATGTGGCTTTTGGCTCACCCTCATTTTGGCGACATGCCTTGGGTCTTCAAACTATCTCCTAGCGTGTTAGGAATATATGTTAGCCATCTGCTTATCATAATTGTCATGATGAATGTCGCTGGATTTATCGGGCTGCAACACCTCGCGAAAGATGTGTTTATTTATCCTGCAACGATTGTTGCAACCATACTGCTTGTGAAAGCAATTGACGCTTCACCGTTGAAAAAATGGCTCCTACGCTAAATGCATTCAGCTCTAGATATAGCTAGCTTTAACTCAAAAGGGTTAGAGCTAGCCAGTTAAAAATGAGATTTCTCTCTCACTGACCAATTTTTGACTTTCTAATCCTTCAGAATTTGCTTTCACTCACAAAAAACATTGTTCATTTCCTTTAAATTGGCTCGACTATTACAACATTGCTCATTAAACGGAGGCTGTATGTGGGCAGGTCAAGGACTCGTTCCTTTTTTAGAGATTAGTCACTGGTTAACTTACGGTTTATATGCCGCTGCGGTTTTATTCGGCGCAGCAAGCATTGCGTCACTCAGAAAATAGTGGCGCACACTATCATTTCCTAACTCCTACTGTTAATTCGAGCTCTCTCACAACTAACTCATTCATTTGTGGCTAATATTTCTCCAACCAGACAAAGGAGAAATGTCTATGCCAATCTATCCAATTGTGGCTTTCTGCTGTTTGTTGTTCTCTAGCGCCACCTTTGCTGCATCAACCAATGAACTGAATCTTGTTAATTCTGGTGTCGGTTACGCGGCTCTGATTATCTTTTCGATCGCTTACATACTGGTTATGTTGGAAGAGTATCTGAAAATGAGAAAATCCAAGCCAGTGCTGCTCGCTGCAGGGTTAATTTGGATTCTGATTGGCTACACCTTTGCTCAGCACAACCAGCCTGAAATCGCCAAATCCGCACTAGAACACAACTTGTTGGAATATGCCGAGTTGCTGCTGTTTTTGCTCGTGGCGATGACTTACATCAACGCAATGGAAGAACGCAAACTCTTCGATGCCTTACAGGCGTGGATGGTTGGTAAAGGTTTTGGATTCAAAAAGTTGTTCTGGCTGACGGGGTTTCTCGCTTTTGTCATTTCACCGATTGCCGATAACTTAACTACGGCCCTTTTGATGTGCGCTGTAGTGATGAAAGTCTCTGGTGATAATCCTAAGTTCGTCAATCTTGCTTGTATCAACATTGTTATCGCAGCCAATGCTGGCGGTGCATTCAGCCCATTTGGTGATATTACAACCCTGATGGTGTGGCAGGCCGGTCATGTCAGCTTTGCTGAGTTCACTCCGTTGTTTGTACCGTCATTGGTGAACTACTTGGTTCCCGCATTTTTGATGTCACTTTTTGTTCCAAACACAAAACCGAATACGATTCACCAACACGTTGAGCTAAAACGCGGGGCAAGGCGTATTGTCGCGTTGTTCATTTTGACGATTGCCACCGCAGTCTCTTTCCATGCTGTGCTGCACTTCCCACCCGTTATGGGCATGATGATGGGCTTGGCGTACTTACAGTTTTTCGGATATTTTTTGCGCCAAACTCTCAAACACTCACTCGCAAAAAAAGCAGCTATGGCAATTGCCAATGGCGATGATCAGGCATTGAAGCGCTTAGGCTCAGTGGTTCCGTTTGATGTGTTTCATCGTGTGTCTCGAGCTGAATGGGACACCTTGTTGTTCTTCTACGGTGTTGTAATGTGTGTTGGCGGTTTAAGTTTACTTGGCTACCTCGAACTGGTTTCAAACGTCATGTACACGCAATGGAACCCAGTCTGGGCAAACGTAATGGTTGGTGTCCTATCTGCAATCGTCGATAACATTCCGGTTATGTTTGCTGTACTGACCATGGAACCAAGCATGTCGATGGGCAACTGGCTACTGGTCACATTAACCGCAGGTGTCGGTGGCAGTTTGCTTTCCATTGGCTCCGCGGCAGGCGTCGCTTTAATGGGAGCCGCGCGTGGACAATACACCTTCTTTGGCCACTTAAAGTGGGCTCCCGTCATCGCCTTGGGTTATGCCGCCAGTATTGCGGTACACTTGTGGATGAATAGCGGTTTATTTACTTAAAAACACCTAGAATTAGTCACTTAACTTGCAATGTAACCTAACGGTCGGATGGATGGTTAACGCCATCCATCACTTCAATCGCTCCCAACTCATATGGGTTGACGCCCTCTAAGCAGCCGACATTATAGCCATACTCACTCGGGTCAGAACGACGCTGATGGTGCGTATAAATACCGCACTCGCCACAGAAAAAGTGCTTCGCAGTGTGTGTATTAAATTGATACTGCTTCAAGACGTCTTCGCCTTGCACAATACGAATACCGTTCAAAGGTACAGACGCGACAATCGCGCCACGACGTCGACACATAGAACAGTCACACCGTCTCGGTTTCTCAATACCATTGGGTAACGCCAGTTCCAACTCAACTTTTCCACAGTGACAACTCAGTCGATGTAATGTGTTGATTTGGGTGTTGCCAACTTTCTTAATCATAACTTTTCCTTGTTGTTTTTCTATCTGTGTACATTATGTTAAACAGGTTAATATCATCATAATCTCGTCCAAAAACTCGACATCCATCACTTTTCGCGACATTTTATTGGCCGATTTGTTAGTTGCTATTTTGGCGACTGTCTATCGCGTCCGTGAGACGTGTTATCTCCGGCGCGGTTTTTAAACCAAGGAAATTAATTTATGGACAAAGATCATAGCCTAAGAGAGAACCTCTTGGCTCTGACGCTCGGCAGTGCGTTGGTGTCACTTGGGGTGATATTTTTTAGCAAAGTAGGATTGCTCACTGGCGGTACGGCTGGTTTGGCGATCTTCCTAACCAAAGTGAGTGACTTCAGTTTTGGTCAGATATTTTTCGCTCTTAACCTCCCTTTTTATATTTTATCTGTGATGCGCATGGGTTGGCGCTTCACTATCAATACCTTTATTGCGGTTTCGATTGTCTCTTTTGCGGTCGATCATCTGCATCATGTGATTGAGATTTCACGAATCGAACCTTTCTATGCGGCACTTTTGGGTGGTGGGCTGATTGGAATCGGTATGTTGGTAATTTTCCGTCACAAAATGAGTTTGGGTGGCTTTAACATTCTAGCGTTGTACCTTCAGGAACGTTTTGGAGTTCGAGCGGGTAAAGTTCAAATGGCGTTAGATTGTGCCATCGTGGTGATGTCACTGTTCATTGTAGATGTGCACCTTATCGCTCTATCTGTTCTAGGTGCCATCGCAACGAACTTGATTTTGGCGATGAACCATAAACCAGGACGATACCAAGCAAAAGCGCAAGCAGCATAATCATCGCTGCATAGTCAACAACCCTAAAGCCCCCAGCCAGTCGCTCGGGGCTTTTTTCATTCTACGCTAAGATCACGTCAACGAGCTCGTTTTGCAGTGCTGCTGCATCTCCTCATCCAATTTAGCTTTATATTTCTGGCTAAGATGGAAGTGTACTTGCATCAGCAAGTCATGTGCGTGGAACAGCTCAAGCGCGTCGCTACCATGTTGCTGACAAATATCTTCACAGCGCTCAGCATGCACTTTGGCTTCTTGCGGTTTATCCGCTTTAAGCAAGCTCATAGCTAAGCGATACTCTGCGCGCTCTTCTTGCATCCACCCCCCTGCCACTTTCCAATAGTCTAGCGCGAGTGTTGCTGCTTCTAACATCTTCGATGTTTCCATGCACGTGCGCTCAGCCAGCGCTTCGTACTGACATGCTAAGTTGTTCGCAGTGATCGCGATAGCGCGTGCTAATGGCCCTTCTGCATCGTTCGGCGTCATTCCTAACGCTGCCTTCACCAACCATTGACTCGCCAGTTCAAGCTGAACAAGTGCAGAAAGTTCATTCGAAATCAAAGCGTAAACTCGGCGTTGTTCTTGCTCTTCCAATAATTCCATATTGTCAGTGCCATTTACGAAATAGCGCGCAACGGCAATACTGCGTTGAAATGCCAAACTCTCGGCAACCTTGCGTTCATCAAAGTGATCTAAACAAGTAAGAAACTGTTCTGGGCACTGGAGATGCCCAATAGCGGTATGCAGCATCAATGCGAATATTCGCTCGATTTGGGTAACGTCTTCCACCTCGCTCAGAGCCGTTTCTAGCTTAGCATAAACTTGTTCGGGATTTTCCTCGTGATGCTGCCAACACTCACTCATGAAGGCATCAAAATCCGTTTTGAAAGGCATGTCCTTATTGTCCTTCTTCTATTCGTATAACGATTATGAAACTCTACACTATCGTTACCCCTGTGTAGCACGCTTAATCCCAATACGAGAATCGCCTCACTTAAAGCGGTGTACCTTGCTCCAGCGCGAGCAAACGTTGCTTGCGCTCCACTCCACCTGCATACCCAGTCAGTTTTCCGCTTTTGCCAATAACGCGATGACAAGGTACCACGATAGAAATCGGATTCTTCCCGTTTGCTAACCCAACAGCACGCACAGCTTTAGGGTTACCTATCGCATTCGCGAGATCTTGATAGCTCCACGTTTCCCCATATGGAATGGTCGTTAGTGCCTGCCAAACTTGATTTTGAAAATCAGTGCCTGTCGCTGCAAGGGGCAAGTCGAATTCGTTGCGCAGACCAGCAAAGTATTCATCCAGTTGGGTGACAGCTTGGCGCAAGACCGGATGCTGCTCGTCTCGCCCCCCCAGCTCACTCGGCTTAGTGGTGCATGTTTCAAACCAAATGCCAAGTAAGCCCTCAGCGTTCGATTGGATAGTCACCGTTCCTAGTGGACTCGGCATTTCGGTATAAAATGTTTTCATGATTGATTCCATAAGTGAAACGTCGCGTAGCTTCCCCAAGGGGCCGCAGTGTGCGTATTCAGTGATGGGTAACGCTGCATCGCCTTTTTCACCACTAAGTCTTTATCTAGAAAGCAATCGGGTTGAGATTGCCCTCGCAGTTGAGCATAACTGACGGTCCAAGGTCCAATGCCTTTCAAAGCTAGCCACTGCTGGGGGGCAGCTTCTGAGTTGTCCTGCATAAACTGGGCGAAGCGCACTAGCGTCTCTATACGGCTTTGCGGCATGCGCAAAAAGCTCACGTCGGCGTTCGCAATATCACTGGGAGTCGGGAAAAAACGTTTTTCTGACTCTCCACTAAGTGTGGCCACCAATAAGTTAAGTTGACCAATCGCAGCTTTAACCGACACCTGCTGGCCTAAAATCGCTCTAACCCCTGCTTCCCATGCATTCCATACACCAGGAATACGAATACCTTTACTCGACACGAGCCCAGGCGCGACATACTCCAAATGCTGCTCAACAGTACAAATATCAGCGTCAAGATCGAACATACGACGAATGTCAGACACCAAGTTTTGCAGCTTCGTTACGTCTTCAATTTCAAACGCCAGTTCTAAGTATCCTTCACCTTTTGTCGCTTTAAACCAGGCTTTGCTGTTATCCAAAAAAACGTTGCGCTGATAACTCTCATCACTCACTAGCTCAACCCCCTCAACCGCTCGCAAACGATAGAAGTCCAACATGTGCGACCAATTCAACTCACCTCGATAAGGTAAGGCAATTCGATTGCAACCCGCACCATCAAACTCTTTACGGCGTACTTGAGAAGGCGTTAGTTTGAGAAACTTTTGAAAAGCATCGTTAAAGCGGCGCGTACTGTTAAAACCTGACGCAAACCCCACGTCGGTGACCGACATAGAGCTGGAGTGAAGCAACTGTTTGGCGAACATTAGTTGCTGATATTGCGCATACTGCTTGGGTGACATACCTAGATACTGCTCAAACAACATACGTAAGTAACGGTCAGAAATCCCAACACGCTCAGCCAACTCTGACACCGAATGGTGATGCAACTCCCCTCTATCAATTAACGAAATCGCTCGTTGAAAGGTCGTCTCGACACCTTTCCATGCCCAAGATCCAGGCGCGCTGTCAGGTCGACAACGTAAACACGGACGGTACCCTGCTTGAAGGGCTTGCGTCTTATCAGCGAAATACTCAACATTTTCTTCTTTAGGCAAATTTGCCGGGCAAATCGGACGGCAAAAGATTCCCGTTGTTTTTACCGCCACATAAAATCGCCCATCAAAACGACTGTCTCGCGCGACTCGCGCCTTGTGACACTGCTCGAAGGTCAGTGAGGTATGGGGGTGAATAAACATAGTGCTTTCCTTGCTCATGCCTTTTGTCATTTATTGTTCATAGGCATCGTTCAATATAGTGTTATTGTAGCTTGCTTAAGCGCCCACAATTAGCCATTTTCGGAACTCAATATTGAGATTTATTGGCATTAGCGCTTTTGTACACTAAAGTTAGATCCAGAACATCACAACAACGTCGGCTAAAGGGAATTGGCATGGACTTACATACTTGCGTAATTGTATTAAGAAACCAAAAGGTTATTACCAGTAAATCCGTAGATCATTCTATTGGAATTATCGAAAGAGACTCAGATAACGAGATCTCAGAAATTCAGATTAATGCGACGGATGGACGTAATATTCGAACTTATCACTACAACAATGTAGAGGAGTCATTAGAGAGCTTAATGAACCTCTGACGGTTTTCTTTAACACACCTTTCTCCCTTGTTAAAAGCGAAAGCAATAGAGCACAGTACATGTGCTCTTTTTTTGTTTAACAGCAAAAATGTTTATCGAAAATAATGACAGACCTTGATTTAAAACAGACAATAATCGGCAAATAAACACCCGAATATAAAAATCAAGACATTGATTTAAATAAATAAAAACCAATCATTCAATTTTTTAGAACGAGTTTATCAAAATCCTCCCGTTATTTTTATGTTCGCCTCTACCTAAACTGTTCTCAACAGCACGGGAGCACACGCTTCCCACTCATTGAAAAGAGTCAGAGGACAGAATCATGAAAGCACTATTACAGAAAATTACCACATCAAACGCAGGTTACAGCGCACTATCACTTCGCGTTCCAATCGGCATTATCTTTATGGCGCACGGCGCACAAAAACTATTTGGCTGGTTTGGTGGCTACGGCCTAGAAGGCACAGGTCAGTGGATGGCATCTATCGGTTTAGGTCCTGGCGTACTCATGGCGTTACTTGCGGGCAGCGCAGAGTTCTTTGGCGGCTTGTTCATTTTACTTGGTCTGCTAACTCGACCAGCAGCGGTTGCTTTGGCGTTCACGATGGTGGTAGCGATATTCTCTGTCCACTTTGAGAATGGCCTGTTCATGGCAAACAACGGTTACGAGTTTGGCTTGGCATTACTGGCAGCGAGCGTTTCTCTGGCGTTCTCTGGCGCAGGTAAAGCAGCGTTAGATAACTTATTAAACAAAAAGCTCTCTTAAGGAGGCCTTATGATTACGGTAAGACATGCAGCAGACCGAGGTCGAGCAAACTTTGGCTGGCTTGATAGCAAACATACGTTTTCTTTTGGTAGCTACTACGATCCTCAACATATGGGCTTTTCTGAGCTGAGAGTCATTAATGACGATGTAGTCAAGCCTGGCGCGGGTTTTGATACACATGGCCACCGTGATATGGAGATCATCAGCTATGTGTTGGAAGGTGTTATCGCACACAAAGACAGTGAAGGTAACGTCAAAACACTACCTGCAGGTGAATTCCAACTCATGTCGGCAGGGAAAGGGATTTACCACAGTGAGTACAATGCATCGAACCAAGATACGCTGCGGTTTCTACAGATTTGGATTCAACCGAACACATTTGGAACCAAACCAGGTTATCAGCAAAAAGATTTTGGTCGCAATCCTGGGTTAACGACTATCGCAACTCCAACTGGAGAAAACGGCACGCTACTTATTAAGCAAGATGCGACTTTGCATCAGTTAATTCTTGAGCCAAGTAGCGAACTAAACTTTGAGATTGAGTCGGGCCGAAATCTATTCATCCATCAAGTGACTGGGAGCCTTAGTGTCGACAATACCACTTTGACGGCTGGCGACGGCGCGAAGGTTGAACACCAGAGTAAGGTTGTTTTGCGCAATACATCAAACGAAAGCACAACAGCCCTGTTGTTTGACTTACCATAACTATCGATTCATCGAGATAAAAACAAAGCCGCCTTGATTTCTCAAGGCGGCTTTTTCGTTTTTCTGACTTTTCATTCAACGCTATTCGTCGGAAGTGCCAGAACCAATTTGCTGAAAACTGTAAGCGGTCAGTGGATCGATCTCTTTGACAATTTCTTCCACTTGCTTAATCGCGTCTACAGACGAGCTAGCTTTACGATAGCTCAAATAGATAGGGCGACACCAATCTTCTACTCCAGACACCTTGTGAAGCTGCCCATTAGCGATAAATGGCTCCACGAGAGAGATTGGTAAGTACGCGGCTCCACCCTTCTCTAAAATAAAGTCCAATGCGATACGCGCTGTTGAAGTGCGTAAATATGGAGCCGGAATCTTAGGGTGACGCTCAGAATGCTCTGAGGAGAAACGCGTCCCCCAGTCAACGTACACATATTTGTTTTCGAAAACGGTGTCTAAAGAATCTTTCTCAGTTGATACCAGAACGAGAACAACATCCGCCACTTTTTTACAGTTAAGCTCATCAGCTTTGATCTGATCGAACGCAAATGCCATATCTAACGTGCGCTCTAGCAAGCTACGACTGAGCATCTCACGTCCCATCACTTCTGCCATGAAGCCATAACCACCAAACGAATCTGTGACGACACTTAAACAATTCTGTAAATAAGCGTCCCAAATGTTTGGCGTGCCACCTAACGTTAGTTGCAGCGCTTTGCCATCTTCAAGCGATAATTCTAGCTTCGCTTGTTGCAATGTAGTGACCATTACCTCGGCATAGCTGATTAAGCGCTCACCTGCAGAGGTCAACTTTATGTTATTTCGATCACGAATAAACAATTGCGTATCGAAGTAACTTTCCAATTGTTTGATACGTGCGCTCACAGCGGCTTGGGTAATATAAAGGTTCTCAGCAGCACGTCCGAAGTGACGAACTCTTGCCAGCTCTAAAAATGTTCGAAAGACTTTTACATCCATAAACCATCTCCTGGTTAATATAAAACCAGATTAACAACTAATTAAAATCATGACGACAAAAAAGTTTTGTTTTTCTTTTGTTAGATTTAAGCCTAATTTTCGCCGTAAGTTCACTACATTCATCAATAACGGTTACAGAGGCTGTTGACATGTCTGACACTGAATTCCGTCATGGCAAAAAACGTTTTTACGATAACGTAAAATTCCCACGCGGCTTTGCAAAGTCTGGCGATTTTACTCTTTCAGAAGAGGAAATCCTAACAATTTATGGGGATACAATGCTTGGCTTAGAGTCAGGCGAATTAACACCTGAAAACAGCGAAGAGAAACACTTCATCAAGGTGTTAGAAAACCCGGGCAAAGCAAAAACAAAACTTGAGCGTACGTGGCTAAAGTACACCCAACTTGCTCGTGGTCGCAAGCGCTTCCATACGCTAAATGGTCGTAACAAGCCTGACGCCACAGAAGAATACATTGAAGAGAGTTTGGTTGAAGACGATTAATAACCAATAACCTAGTTCTCGCCTTTTTCTAGCAGTAGGCGAAAGCTCGTTTGACTTTACTGAGCGAGCAAGACAAGCTCATTTCTTCTCCTAAAGCCCAAGGGGGCATTCTCCCAAGGGCTTTTTTAATATTTGGGTGATGACCGTTTACTTGGCGAGCGTCGCAATCTTTTTCAGAAAGCTCTCTTTCAAATGCTCTTGGTCATATTCCAAGTGATAGGTGTTGTGGAAGCCAATTTTTAGCTCAACACCATTCCCTCTCAAGAAAACGTTGTACCCATCGTAGTCAGAAAACGCTTCTACACCTTCATACATTTTACCAAATTCGGTTGGTGTACCGTTGTTCATCACACATTCGTAAGCCTGTAGTACTTTGCTCGGATCTAACTCATTTTTCATACCGAATTCCTCACTGGTTTACACATTTCAATTATGGTTAAAGAATGAGCGCCATGCCATATCTAACCCATAATATTTGAAGTTCGTGTGCGATTTCGCACTCTGTAGGTTGTTAAAAAACAAGGTTAAGTGCGAAGGCAGAACTTAATTTAGATCATAAATTTTATCTATTGATTCGTCAGTTTCATAATGCAATTTCTTTGTAAAAAATCGTCTTATAAAAGCATTTAGATATAAAAATCGTCGACAAAACCAACATTGGTTAAAGAAAAAGCAAAATTTTGACCTAAAACAATAGCAGTTCGCCATTACTTATTTTATAATGCGAATTAATGTTTCAGTACATCGTCAATTCCAATAACTAGGGGCACAAAATGAGACTTATCCCGTTAACTCGAGCAGCACAAGTAGGTAAGTGGGCAGCTGCGCATATCGCTAAGCGTATCAACGACTTTAAACCTACTGCTGAGCGTCCATTCGTTCTGGGTCTACCAACTGGTGGCACTCCTCTAGCAACCTACAAAGCCCTAATCGAGCTTTACCAAGCCGGCGAAGTCAGCTTCAAAAACGTCGTGACTTTTAACATGGATGAGTACATTGGCATCCCTGCGGATCACCCAGAATCTTACCGCTCGTTCATGTACAACAACTTCTTTAATCACATTGATATTCAAGAAGAAAATATCAACCTACTGAACGGTAACACAGACGATCACGACGCAGAATGTAAGCGTTACGAAGACAAAATTAAGTCTTACGGCAAGATCAACCTGTTCATGGGCGGCGTGGGTAACGACGGTCACATCGCGTTCAACGAGCCAGCGTCATCTCTTTCTTCTCGTACTCGCATCAAGACCCTCACTGAAGACACTCGCATTGCGAACTCTCGCTTCTTTGACGGCGATATCAACCAAGTGCCTAAATACGCGCTGACTATCGGTGTTGGTACGCTTCTAGACTCAGAAGAAGTGATGATCTTGGTCACTGGTCATAACAAAGCTCAGGCACTTGAAGCAGCCGTGGAAGGTTGTGTAAACCACCTATGGACAGTTTCTGCACTTCAACTTCACCCTAAAGCGGTGATCGTATGCGACGAACCAGCTCAACAAGAACTGAAAGTGAAGACAGTGAAGTACTTCTCTGAGCTAGAAGCAGAAAACATCAAAGGCTTTTAACCCATAGGATGGCAGCCTAGAAACACACTAAAAATACAAAACCCGTGTTGAACACGGGTTTTTTCTTATCTGAACAGCGGGCTTAAGTCGTCAATAAGCTTTAATACCAAACTGACGAAGACGCTTAGGAAGCACTTCATCCAACTTGTCTAGTTCACTCGGTTCGACTTCGATAAGATTGAAATGATGCTGCTCATAAACAGTACGAATGGTATCACGGTCGGCCTGAGCCATCTCCCCATCGTCACTTCCCCAAAATTGCAAATAGACTTTACCGCCTGGTAAGTAAAAATCGCTAGTGACATCTTGGTCAATCGGCAGCTGACGCTCATAAGCGTGCACTACACCAGCCAAGTACAGCCAGTTGTCAATGAGCAACTCACCCTTAGAGCGTACGTAATGCCCATCTAATGTTCGGTGCTTGGCTTCAAATTTTTGGCGAAAGCTTGAGTACGATTTATCCGTAGAATGTGACTCCGCGTCTTGCCCTAAAAACTCAATGACAGACTGCTTAAGACGCTTGTTACGCAGCACCACATCGTGCCATACGACAAAGGTATTTTGTGTTTCTTTATCGGTTCTTTGCTGCCCACCAGCGCGCACACCAGCTTCTGTGACACTCCATCCCTCTTCGGATTTGGTCAACCAACCCAGTTCACTCAAAAGCTGGTTCATGCGCTTCGCATTCAATTTCAGCTTTTCACCCAGTTGTGTCGCGCTCAATGTTTTCCCTGAGCTGGGAGTCAGCTCAATATGTAAGTTGGTCGGCCAGACGATGAACTGGCCAAATTTAGGGTGATCCACATACTCACCGCCAAACTTTGCCCCTTCTTCGGTCAAAATCCACTTTTCATCTTGGCGAACGATGTAGCCTGCACGTTTGAGATCGGCAAACAGCAGCTTAGCTTCTACCTTGCGCATTTTCGCTAATGCCGACGTCGATATTTTTTCAGACATGTGGGTACCTCATGCTGCTGCAAAATTGAACACTATGTCGTCATAGTAACGCATTGATTTCACGGCTTGAAGTCAGGCAAACAAGATTTCGTGTTACAAATAGCAAAGCCAGCGTATAGGTGCTGGCTTTGTTATTTCGGTAAAAAAGCGAATGTTATTTAATAAAAGCGATGCATCCTTGCAAAATCACTAAATTCACAATGTCGATGAAGAATGCACCGACAATTGGAACCACCATAAATGCTTGTGGTGATGGACCATATCGACTCACGATGGAGCCCATATTCATGACCGCAGTCGGTGTAGCACCTAACCCAAAACCGCAGTGTCCGCTAGCGATCACCGCCGCATCGTAGTTGCCTCCCATCATGCGGAATGTTACGTAGTAAGTGAACATCGCCAACACTGCCGACTGAATAGCAAGAATAATAAGGAATGGGATCGCAAGATCGAAAATATTCCACAATTTCAAACTCATCAAGGCCATGGCAAGAAATAGAGATAGTGCAACCGTGCCAAGAATATCAACGGTTTCTAAATCAACCTTGCGCGCCTTCGTCACTTCCATGATGTTAGTGATAACAACACCAATAAACAGCGCATAAACAAAATCGGGAATCATTAACCACTTGATGTCAAAACTGCTTACCCAACTCTCCAGATACTTCGCGCCTGTCACGCAAAGTAGAATGATGGACAAGCTTTCAACGACTCTTTTCGCTGTGACACGATCTTCCTCATGTTCGTTGTACGTCACCAGTTCAGGGAAACTCTGATGACTTTGATTGGTGCGTCCGTATTCCGATTCCAAGTTGTGTTTGTTTAGTAGCTTTTGTGCAACAGGGCTGCCAATAATCCCGCCCATCACCAAGCCAAATGTAGCAGAAGCCATTGCCACCTCTAGAACATTATGCAAACCATACATTTCTTGAAAAGTTTGCGACCACGCAGCTCCAGTTCCATGTCCGCCAGAAAGCGTAATGGATCCGGCGATCAACCCCATGAGTGGATCTAACCCCAACGCTGTTGCTAAGGACACGCCGACCGCGTTTTGGATAAGAATGTAGACCGATGCCACAACTAGGAAGATGAAAACCTTCGCACCGCCTTTAATCAGTTGGGTGTAATTTGCCGCTAAGCCAACGGTTGCAAAAAACATCAGCATAAAGACGTTTTGCAGTGGTAAATCAAAGGAGACATCCACACCATTTAAGTGCATCGTCGTGATTACGCAAGCGACCACTAGACCACCAACAATTGGCTCTGGAATATTAAATTTTTTTAAGGTTGGTAACTTGGTATTGATGAACTGCCCTAAAAACAACACGCAAATTGCGACGAGGAACGACTCCTGTGGGCCGATAGATATTACCTGATTCATGAGACCTCTTTACTCTACTCTTTCTCATTCATTGAGCACGCGCTCAACGTGAGATAGGTGCCTAAGCCAGTCAGATTGCCTCTCGAAACTTTTGTTTTCTAGGCCTCCTTGACCATCAATTCTCATCAAGTAAGAAATAGGCAGACCTAAAATTATGCTAATTATCATTCGGTGAGAATATTCATTTAGAACAGGCGATAAGTGTATTGATGGGAAGAGAAAAACAACACTTCTCAACTTATGAGAAGCAATTAATTTCCATATAAAACAAAACCTCAAAACAACGACCACATAGGTGGATATTTAGAGCGAATGAGACAGGCGGATACACTAGGTTTTAAATTATTACTTTCTCTCTAATGCACTAGGTGTTATACATATATATAACACCATCTCAACCAAGAGATTCACTCATGACTAATTGGCATGATCGCCAACCGATATTTCGACAGTTGGCAGACCAGATCACGCAGCAAATACTGCAAGGTGTCTGGCAAGAAGGCGATGCTCTGCCCTCCGTCCGTAGCATCTCTGCAGATATGAAAATTAACCACCTCACCGTTATGAAAGGCTATCAATTGCTTGTTGATGACGGGCTAGTGGAGAAAAAACGCGGTCAAGGTATGTTTGTCGCTTCAGGAGCAAAGCTCAAATTACTCGCAGACGAGAAGGCACGTTTTCTTCAGCAACAAATTCCGCAGATAGCCGACACAATACAGCGTCTGGATATGTCACTCGACGAATTCATTCAACAACTAAAACCACACTTGAAAGGTGACCAATGAGCGCATTAGTCAGTGTAAACAACGTCTCCAAGCAATATCAGCAACAAGGAGAAGCACTGCATGAAGTGAGTTTCGACCTACATGCAGGACAAGTACTTGGCTTACTCGGCCATAATGGCGCAGGTAAATCAACGCTTATTAATGCCCTACTCGGTGCACATGAATATCAGGGCACTATTCGTATCAACGGATTTGAACCCATTATGCAACGCGACAAGATAATGCAGAGCTTATCCTACATCTCGGATGTCAACGTTCTGCCAGATTGGATGACCGTTGCTCAACTGCTTAACTATACCGAGGGCGTGCATCCAGGGTTCAATCGCGCCCAAGCAGATACGCTACTTCGTCAAACGGACATCAAACCTCGTGCGCGCATCAAATCTTTATCCAAAGGGATGAAGGTGCAATTACACCTCGCGATTGTGATCGCGACCAACACCCAAATCCTCATATTGGATGAACCGACACTCGGGTTAGATCTCGTGTATCGCGAGACGTTTTATCGTCACTTATTGGAATGGTTTCACGACGGCGAGCGCGTGTTGATCATCGCCAGTCATGAAGTATCAGAGATTGAGCACTTGCTGACAGATGTTCTGATTCTTAAGCATGGTCGCCCCGTTCTGCAAACCTCGATGGACAGTATCAGTGAAGACTATTTCATTCTTGAAGCCAACGACGAGCACCGCACACAAATTGAAGCGATGAACCCACTCTCGTCACAAAAAGGCCTCGGTTCAACGAAATGGTTACTCAAAGCCCAGTATGCCCAACAAGCAGAAACAATGGGTTCCATCCATGGGGTGAAGTTAGCGGATCTATTTTTAGCATTGCAGAAGGAGGCAGCGTAATGCGTTCAGTTGTCGCGATGTTGCAAAAAGAGTGGTTAGAAAACCCTCTTGTTTTACGTATTCCACTGTTTGTGTTGGCGTGTGGAGTTATTCTCTTTGTGAGTTTAATGAGTAACGATACTCTACAACACAATATGTTTTTCCAAATGAGCTTTGGTGGCGATGTCAGTGACATTCACAGAGAGCTTGGTGATGACGTCAATATGTTGATTACCGGAGGAGCAGGGCTGCTGTCTATCTTGTTAGCCGTTCAGTACTTCCCAAGAACGCTACGCAAAGAACGGGCGGAAGGCAGCATTATGTTTTGGCGCAGTATGCCTGTCAGTGACATAAAAACCCATTTAGTGAAGCTAGGGTTTGGCTTATTGGTGATTCCGCTCGTCTGCTCGGTGCTCGTACTCGCTGCAAATTTAATGTTGTGGTTGCTGAACATCTCTACTGATCACCAATTGGCTTTATTGTACCGCCAAGCCTCGTTAGGTTACGTGCTGCTGCATTGGGGAGAGTTTTTAATCAGAATGTTGTTCGCCGGTATTCTGCTGTTACCGCTGGCATTAACTGCGATGGCTATTTCACAAAAAGTGAACTCACCACTGGTCATTTTGTTTATCGCCATTTATGCGCTACGTTGGATGCCTATCGCACTTTTTGGTTACTACGGGCTAGATCACTTTTTCTCCGAAGTGCTTTACCTTCCGCTGCACGCCATTATTACACCAAACCCATTCAATACCATTCCTCAAGCGGGTTGGTTAAACGTTGGCATTTACGCCTTCATTGGTATTCTTGGTTGGACAGCTAGCCTCAAGTTCAGCCGAACCATTCAATAATCCGTCGTCCGATAAACGGCCAAAATCGAGCCATAAAAAAACGGTCACAACCTGTGTTGTGACCGTTTTTATTTCGACCTTAGGAGATCATGAACTTAAATTTAACCAAGGAATGAAATGTAACCTTGTAAAATGATTAAGTTAACGATGTCGATAAAGAAAGCCCCCACAATTGGCACCACCATAAATGCCTGCGGCGACGGGCCAAATCGGTTAACGATCGAACCCATGTTCATTACGGCTGTTGGGGTTGCACCCAAGCCAAAACCGCAGTGCCCCCCTGCAATAACCGCAGCATCGTAGTTGCTTCCCATCACTTTGAACGTAACATAGTACGTAAAGATAGCTAAGACGACAGACTGCACAGCTAAAATAACCAAGAATGGAATCGCTAGATCGAAGATATTCCATAACTTCAAGCTCATCAGAGCCATCGCTAAGAACAGAGATAGCGATACCGTACCTAACATATCGACCGTTTCGGCATCTAACTTACGAATCTTGGTCACTTCCAAGAAATTCGTAATGATCACACCAATGAATAGCGCATATACGAAGTCTGGAATCATCAGCCATGAGATTTCATACGTGCTTACCCATTGCTCGACATACTTGGCCCCAGTAACACAGATCAGTAGGAAGAAGAGTTTCTCCACCACTTTTTTCGCCGTTACTTTATCTTCTTCGTATTCATTGTAAGTCACCAACTCCGGGAATTTCTCGTGAGTTTTGGCATCTCGACCACCACGACCATACTCAGACTCTATGCTGTTCTTTTCCACCAGACGCTGCGCTACAGGGCTACCAATGATACCGCCGATGATCAAACCAAAAGTCGCTGATGCCATTGCAATTTCTAAGACGTTATCCAATCCATACACGTCTTGAAAGGTTTGTGACCACGCAGCACCTGTACCATGACCACCAGACAGAGTAATCGAGCCAGCAATTAACCCCATCAAAGGATCTAAACCGAGCGCCGCCGCAAGTGAAACGCCAACGCCGTTTTGTATGATGATGTAAAACGATGCGACAGCTAAGAAGATAAAAACCTTCGCACCTCCTTTCATCAACTGAGTGTAATTTGCGGCCAAACCAACTGTCGCAAAAAACATTAACATAAACGTATTTTGTAATGGCAAGTCGAACTCTAAATCGATGCCGTTGAAATGAAGAGCAGTAATCATGCAGGCCACAATAAGGCCACCTACAATCGGCTCAGGTATGTTGAATTTCTTTAAAATCGGTAGCTTAGCATTAATAAAATGCCCCAGGAAAAGCACACTAATTGCGACCAAGAAGGACTCCAGTGCACCTACAGATATTAAATGATTCATATCGCCTCTTATTATTGTTCTCTTCATTCTCCGTAATGAATGAGTGTTAGTTTAACCTTCGTTCAATAGCAAATTTTCTCGCTTTATTGTTTCGAAAATACTCAAAAAGTTGGTGTAGATGCGCCTTAGGCTAGTTTAAGGGGCGCTCCTTAAGCGATGTGTCAGTTTTTACGCTGTTAGCAAGCCCTTAAATGTGAAAGGAGCTGATACAGCTCCTTCAAATGGCCCCTCGCAATACCTGTGCGTTATCGCTTGGGGTGTTGTGTTGTGAGTAAATTCTGGGTGACACTTTCTGAACCACTTCGGGCTCCCTTACTTAAACAGAATGTGTCAATTACTATCAAACAAAGTTCCTTCCCGTTGTAACCGCTAAACGCCGAGAGCGCGTTCAAAACAATTGGGTTTGCCTGTTCCTGTCGTAGCTTTTCAACTCTGGCTCATGGTGTATAAACGAGCCGAATCCAAGGAAACTCTCAGGCTGCAACAAACGTTTTCGTCACAACGGAGCAGGATTATAACATATCGCTGATAATTTTCTTCAATTCAGTGACATTCACCAACCCCATGGTTAAACCTTGCAATGATTAACTGCCTATTATCATTTTCACAGATAAAGATCGAAGCACAGTTACTCAGTAAGCTTCTTAGAAAACGATGCATAGCTAATAACTTCACCGCCGTTCTTATCCAAGAGGTCTTGATAAACGCCCTAGAGAACCAAGCAGCCGAAATATGCGATGTTATCATGATTGCTTTTCGAGACCGACGTCCCGACTTTGGCTAATGAGTACACCCCCAACTATGCATCAGACAAAAACATGTATAATTTTTTATACAAGTTATTCAATAACAAGAGTCCCACATGAACATTCATTCGCTTTGCGCTGCGCTATTACTCAGCATCGTCTCATCAGCTACAGCAGCTGAAAACATTCGTATTCAATATTCTCCCATAGAGACAACTCATGAAAAAATCGCCCAACAATCTATTCAAAGCAGCGATGTAAACACCATCTTTGTTGAGCTGTCTCAGGCCTACTTTCCATTTGATCAAGCTCTCACGCTGGTTTACGGCGGAGAAGATGGTCCAATGTATGATCCTGATACACACACAATATACGTTCCTTACACTTTTTATTTGGAGTCGCTCAATTACTTCTCCAATAATCAGTATGGAGAACGCTTCGGAAAATCCCCAAAAACAGGGGCGCTAGATACGTTATTGCACACTTTACTTCATGAAGCTGGACATGCTTACATCGAAGATCAAAGCATCCCTGTTCTCGGAAAAGAAGAAGATGCGGTCGATAATTTTGCCACTATTTTAATGATTGACTTCCTAGAAGATGGCGCAGATATGGCCATTAGCGCCGCCGACATGTTCGCATTCGAATCCGACGACAGACCGGACTACTACGATTTTGGCGAGTACATTGACGAACACAGCTTTGATTTGCAGCGTTACTTTTCAACGTTATGTTTGGTGTACGGTAGTGATCCTGAGCAATACAAAGCCTTACTCGATGAAGTAGAAAAAGACTACCTGCGTGATCGCAAAGAGTTCTGCCAATTCAATTACGGCAACATTCGCGACAATTGGCTGCATTACTTGCAAAACAATGAACCAAAAGAAAATTCGCCACGTAAAAGCGATTAGAAAATCTCAAATAGGAAGACCGCAATGACAAACCTCACCATATTTTATGACGGAACCTGCCCGCTTTGTGCCAAAGAGATGAAGGCGCTAAAACAACGCGATTCCAAGCAGCACATCAAAACCGTCGATATCTATAGTGATACATTCGCAGATTATCCGCAGATCGATCCTGAACAAGCCAACACCATTTTGCACGCCCTCAACGAAAAGGGGGAGCTTCTGCTTGGGTTGGACGTGACTCATCGTGCGTGGCAATTAGTTGGTCGCGGTTGGCTCTACGCTCCACTGCGTTGGCGCCTCGTTAAACCTGTTGCTGACTGGCTTTACCTCAAATTCGCAAAGAATAGGTATCGCGTCTCATATTGGTTAACAGGGACTTCTCGTTGCAATAGTGGGTCGTGTTCACGTTAATTGTGATCCCGCTTAAAAATGCTACGACCTTCGTCTAGATTTATAAATTTCCAGTACTTCTGATTGATTAACTCGGTTAATCTCTAAGCATTACAACAATAAGTATTAACACTTTTATCAGGCAAGCTTATTCAGCTTGTCACTTGTAACGCTGCGCCGAGAGAAGGACGTCTCTATGAATCTGACGATCAGAAAACGACTATATATCCTTTCAATAATTCCAATTCTAACTATGGCAATAGGCATGATGTGGTTCACCTATCTACAAACCACGGCCTACAACGAGCACGAGATTGAGCAAACTCGAAGTCGAATGATGGAGATGAAAAAAGCCGAACTCAAAAGCTACGTACAAATGGCGCGTTCCGCTGTCGAGCCGCTACTCGCACAAAATGCCCCACTGGAAGAGGCTCTGCCTATCTTGAAACAACTAGAGTTTGGTCAATCCGGATACATCTTTGGTTATGATTCAAAAGGCGTTCGCGTCGTGGTGGGTAAAAACACCAAAGGCATCGGGGAAAACTTCTATAACTTGCAGGACAAGAAAGGCAATTACCTGATCCAGGATTTGTTAAAAAATGCCAAAACTGGCGAGTTCACGACTTATTACTTCCCGAAACTCGGTCAGAGTGAAGCACTACCGAAACTGAGCTACTCAGTCTTTATTCCTGAATGGGACTTGATGTTGGGAACGGGTTTCTACACGGACGATATCGACGCCATTGTGGCAGACATGGAAAAAGCCGCACACGAAGATCTCAACACCACACTGACGGCAATAGCCCTGTTTTGTGCCTCAATAACAGCGATAGTTGCAGTCTTTGCCGTATTTGTTAACCGCAGCATCATGAAACCTATTGAGCAGTTTGATGCTTCAATTCACTCTTTCGCACAAGGCGATGCAGATTTAACCGCGCGCATGGAAGAATCGAGCGTGCCGGAGTTCACGCAGCTGAGCCGTAACTTCAATATCTTCGTTGAAAGCCTACAAGGCATAATCAAGAGCGTTAGCCACGTAGGACAAGAAGTGGTTTCAGAGACCAACGAGATGTCACAGCGTGCATCGCAAGTGGATGAATTAGCTTCTGGTCAACGTGAAGAGACCGAACAAGTCGCAGCGGCAATGACCGAGATGACAGCAACGGCGCACGAGATTTCAAACAACGCTAACCAAGCAGCGCAATCAGCCAGAGACGCCGATGAAAACTCACAACAAGCAAAACACATTGTTGATTCGGCAGCGAACTCTGTCGAAGCACTCGCGCTAGAGGTGTCGGAAGCCAGCACGGTGATTTCTCGTTTAGAGAGCGACGTAAAAAACATTTCTTCTTCTCTGGAAGTGATTCAGGATATAGCCGAGCAAACTAACCTATTGGCACTGAACGCAGCCATTGAAGCAGCCCGTGCAGGCGAACAAGGTCGCGGCTTCGCAGTCGTTGCCGATGAGGTTCGTAAACTGGCAAGTCGCACTCAAGACAGCACAGGCGAAATTCACCAAATGATTGAGCAATTGAAGTCTGGCTCGGATGCGGCAGTGAAAGCCATGGGCTCAAGCCAAGCGCGTGGTGAAGCAACGGTTGAGGAAGCACGAGCTGCCTCTGCCGCACTGCAAGAAATCCAAGCCGCAATTGCTAACATCATGGACATGAACACCCTGATCGCAACGGCAACCGAAGAGCAAAGCCAAGTTGGGCAAGAGATTTCACAACGCATTGAAGTGATCTCTCAACAAAGCAGTCAGTCGGCAAGCCTTGCGAATCAAAACCGTGCAGGCAGTGGCAACCTTAACCACAAAGCCAACGAACTGTACGACTTGGTCGGTCGCTTTACGGTCTAGAGCTTTCCTCAAACACTCAACATGCAAACAGCGACGCCAAAACGTCGCTGTTTTTATTTCTGCTATCATAATGCGACTTAGCTATAATGCCGCCAACTAAGCACCCACAAGGGCAAAACCAGATGATTATTATGACCACCAATTTCGGTGACATCGAGATTGAACTGAACCTAGAACGAGCACCAGTTAGTTCAAAGAACTTCAAAAAATACTGTGAAGATGGCTTCTACAACGGCACCATTTTCCACCGCGTTATCGATGGCTTTATGATTCAAGGTGGCGGTCATACCGAAGACATGGCAGAAAAGCCAACACGCGCCCCTATCGCGAACGAAGCAAACCGTGGTCTAAAGAACCTTGTTGGCACTATCGCAATGGCGCGTACCGATGCTCCGCACTCTGCAACAGCACAGTTCTTCATTAACTTGGAAGACAATGATTTCCTAGACCACACCGCAACCACCAACCTAGGCTGGGGCTATGCCGTGTTTGGTAAAGTGACCGCGGGTATGGATGTCGTAAATCGCATCGCGAAAGTAAAAACGACCTCTAAGCTTGGTCACGATGATGTGCCATGCGATCCAATCATTATCGAGAAAGTGACGATCAGCGAATAAACCCATTCGCCTCTGCAGAGAAATCGTCGCTATAAACGAAGAAAGCGCCTAACGTCTGATGACCTAGGCGCTTTTTGTTTTTATAACTCGGCCGATTAGTTGGGCTTATAACGAAGTTATTGATAGAAAAGCTCAGCTTTGGCTCCAACCAAATCCAGTTCAGAGCCTTGAAAGTCAGCCAGATATTCAGCAACAAGGTTGTACCCAACCCAATACCCCATGTATTTCGGCCAGCGGCTTTCATCGCTGCCAAGAAAGTAAGCGTCGAAGTTGTAATCTAGGCTGGTCAACTTATCTTTCATCTCAGCGTAGAAAGGGCGCCAATCTTGATCTTTGATTTGCTCAAACAAGCTCGGAGTGACGCCGCCATTCACCTTACGTTCGAAGTGACAAGCTAACCCTTCCATAATCAGCACATCACCAAGTGCAACGCCATTCTCTCCGGCTCGCATACGGAACAGGTGATGCAACTCATGCGCTAACACCGCAGCTAGTTCTTTCTCAATAACGTTTTTAATATCAGCACGTTGAGTATCAAGCAGAATCTCTACACGATAGGCGCTTAAGCAATAGCCACCAATCCCCGTCTGCGGTACGTCATTGCGATCAAACGGGCTAATGGTGAGGTCAATGTTACTTAAATCAAAGTAACTAGAAAGTGGTGAGCTCAGATCATCAAGTTTCTGATGCAAATACTCAGAGATTGGAGACAGTTCTCCCGTCGCATTTAACAGGGTTACGCGATAACTCATTTATCTTCCTTGATAATGTGGGTTAAGAGCAGCGAGTTTACAGTGTAAAGAGTGAGCAGTTCTAGCGATTACATCCCTTTGAACAAACTTTGAGATGCACGACTCACAGGGAGCTTAGTTTCTCCAACATGCACAAACATTCTTCCAGCAAAGTCTTTGTTTACTTTGTTAATTTTGCACACTTGCACCACGCTTGAACGGTGCACTTGCCAGAACTGTTCTGGGTTAAGCTGCCCTATCAACTCTTTCAACGATGTACGAATCAAATACTCCTGCACTTTGCCTTGTCCTTGTTGGGCATACACAGAAACGTATTTTTCTTCCGCTTTGAAATACAACACATCAGACGTGGCGATCAGATGAATATCTTCCCCTTGCGTCGCTTTAATCCACTGTAAATACTGCGGCGTTTGTGGCGCGGATAATTGCTGCAACTGCTCTAACAGGCTGCTCATCTGCACATTGCTGCTCTCTTGTGTTCGCTTAGCAAGGCGTGCTTTCACTCTTTCACACGTCGTCAGGAGGCGCTCATCCGAGATAGGCTTAAGCAAATAATCGGCAGCATTTTGCTCAAAAGCTTTGATGGCGTAATCATCGTACGCGGTGACAAACACAATCAAAGGTGGATTGGCGAGTTGATTGAGCTTTTGTGCTAATGTCATGCCATCCAAAACTGGCATACGAATATCTAGAAACGCAATGTCAGGTTGACTTTGCTCAATGGCTTGCAACGCTTGTTCACCATCGGCGACTTTGGCTATCACCTCTAACTCTGGCCACACTTCAGCTAGGCTTTTATCAAGATGACGCCTCAATAGCGGTTCATCATCAGCAATAATGGCAGTAAACCCTGTATTCATTCCTTTCTTCCTTGATTACGATTCCATTGGCCAACTCAGGCGAACACAAACGCCACCCTGAACAGACTCACTGATAGAGACCTCTCCTTGCCCTGCGAACAAAGCTTCAACTCGCTGCTTGAGATTACTTAGACCCACACCAGAGCCCATGTGACCACTCACGTGATTCAAGCCAACACCCGTGTCTCTGACTTCAATCTTCAAGTTCTGTTGTTCGCGCTTGATGAGCAAGCTGACTTCACCACCCTCTCGCTTCGGCTCAATACCATGGATGATGGCGTTTTCGATTAAGGGTTGTAGCATCATCGGCGGTAACTCGGTTCTGCCTAGTCCCTCTTCAACCTCAATCTTGTAACTGAGTCGTTCACCCAAACGAGTTTGTTGAATACCCAAGTAAGCTTCAATTAACGCCGTTTCATTGTCTATGGTGGTGTGCTCTTCGCGTGAGCTTTTTAGCGTTGCACGCAACAGCGCGGTTAATTGTTCTAGCATCAGCTTGGCTTTATCGACATCTTGCGACATGAGTGCACTGATATTCGCCAGGGTATTGAATAGGAAATGCGGTTCAATCTGGCTTTGCATCTGCTTAAGCTGACTTAGCAACAGCGCACGATCTTGCTCTGCTTTCTCGCGCTTGATGGCTTCCAACTCTCGTTGAGCAACCGCCTCTTTCTCACGCGAGTAAAAATAGAAATAACACATACCGCTAAACAGTAATCCCATTAAGCCAACAGGGATCATATCGGAGATACCAAAATACTCTCCGAGCCAAAATTGCGCATTAATCACCCCAAACAATAAACAGGCAACAAGCGAACACACCACTTCTATCATACGTGGGATGGTTGGAAACAAACGGTCAATCAACCATGAGAAGAAGATAGCCGAATAGCCAAATCCAAAGCTAACCGCCACATGAATGTAAAATGGACCGCCCCAAACCGAGAGCGTCATTGCTGCGATAAAGAGACAAAATGCCGTGGTCACTAATAAGCTACGCGGCCATCCACTTTTTACCACTGATTTTGCTGAACACATTTAGAATTTCCCTTTGATATTAAATACAATCATATGCTTATCATTGATTTGTGCGTAAGCAGATTGGTCGTCTCCGGTTAAAAAGCGTGCGGCAACTTCCACTTCTACACTTTGATCGCCGGTATCAATCCATTGGTAGTTAAGCCACTGCGTGACAATCACACCGCCATCTTGTGGCGACAACATCACATCCAACGTGGGGGTTACATCAATTAGCCAGCCCATATCTGCTTTGCCGTTCCATGCAGCCCACGCTTCCACATCCCAACTCCAGTGCAGCATTACGTTATGCTGAACGATATTGGCATGCTGAAACCCTTGGGCGTAGCTTGTCGCAAGTAGAGATACATTAGGATCAGGGATCTGAGAAAGTAATTCGCCACGCCCTATTGCTTGTTGCCATTCGCTTTTCGACCATGCTCGGCTGTCGTACCAATATTCGGCAATCACGTTATGTCCGGCTTGGTTTGCCCAGTTCAATCCAACTAAGGCTTGAAATGCGCTGCCCTGCTCCTCAACCGAAACGGGTTGGTAAAGATCACCCTGCTGAAACTGATAGCCAACACTTTGCTTTTGCCACAGCATGGAACCGTGCATGGCGATGGATTCATCCCACACCGCAATGGCACTGGCTCCGAGTAAACCTCTGCGCACATCATCGTAATAACCAATAAGTTGATACTCGGTGTCACCCACTAGCGCATAACGACGAATACCAATACCTTGTTGCTCTGCGGCTTGATCAAGTGCACTTTGGTCTTGTTGCCCCCAGCTTGAATCCGTTGCAATCACCGTCCACTCGCCTGCCATATCGTAGTGTGAAAGTGAAAACACACCCGCACCTTCTTCTGCGACTAAGCCAACCGGGTTTTGTCGATAAGGCTTAAAGAGATCCAAAGGTCGGTAGCCATAACCCACGCCCCAATCCACGCGCAACTTACCCAAACTCACATCAAGAGTGGTATCTCCGACTTGCCACTCCCCTAGCCAAGCCAGCTCTCGAATCAACAGTTGATTATCAGCTTCACTCCACCAGTCACTCTCTCCTTGTTGATTGAGGTACAAACCTTGGCTGTACAGAGCAAACAAACCACTGAAGTTGTGATAATTCACCTGCACATCCAACAGTGCATTAAGTGAATCACGAGAACTGCCCTGCGCCTGCATAAATGCGCTATCACGCTGCTTGGCCGTTTCGTAACTGACAGCCCAATCCCACTCAAAACTCAGCTCATCATTGGCAAAAACAGGGGCTGCAGCGCCCACACACAATGACGCAGCAATCAACAGACTGGTGCTTTTGCTAAGGTTAGGCTGGCGCGATTTCATGTGACTTCCTTGCTCGTTTTCATGGTTCTATTTACGAAGCTCAGACTAAAGCTGAGTCGTGTTGGCTTTCGGCAAATAACTTGGGTTGTAGAACTTGTTATCCAGCTGCCAAGGCACGATTTCTTGGTACTCGATAACGGTCTTTTTGCTCGGCTGAATGCTATCAAGCAAGGTCATCTCACTGACGTAGTCTTCACCGTTGTCGCTTGCACGTCCGTATTGCGCTTGCTTGGCGAGTTTGCCAGAGCGCAAGTAGAGATCGGCTTTGATTGGAAACGCATCTTGCTCAGACAACCACAAATCGATCTTTTGGTAACTCGCCCCTTTGGTTTTCGCGGTTAAAGCAAGGTGATAAGCCGCGACACTTTCCCCGTTCACCGAAACGGTTTCTGTCGCTTTCCATTCACCTTGATAATCTTGGCTCCACGTCAGGGTTGAGATGTCGCCGATAGACGCTTCCCCAAGCAACTTCTGCATTGGCGTAATTCGAATCGGGCGGCGGCTCTTTGGCATTTGCAGCCAGTAGTTATCGCCCATCATCAACATCTTTTGCCCTGCTTCAACCGCCGATTTGAATACCACCAACGATTCACGATTTGGACGCGTGTACACGTGGTAAAGGCGAGTTTTATCTAACTCTTGGTCTTGATATAAGCGCACCAGAGACACCACTTTGGAGGAATCATCTTGCAAGCGGTAGCTGTCGGCTTTTTCAATCAATTGCGCAACTTGCTGTGCATCTAGTGCTGCTTCATTCGCACTGACATTCATGCTTGCAACGCCAGTTACCGTCAGCAATGCAATTGGTAATAGTGATTTGAAATTAAACATAAATCAGTGCCTCCGTAATTGGCTTGTTCACCCCTTTGCGTGCCGAGAAAAACGCCGCAACCAAACAAATCATCAATACTGCAAATCCAGCTATAGCCACCAGCTCCCAAGAGAAGTAAATCGTCAATGGGTAACCTTCTGTGCGTCCTGGCGGTGGCGGCATTTGCACATCCACGACCATCAGTAAGACGGTGACTAGCGCCGTAAACAAAGCACCGATTAAGCTGCCAATCACGGCAAGTAACCCTGCTTCGCGCAAGAACCCAGCAATAATTTCGCGAGGGTAGCTACCAAGTGCTGACAAGGTGCCAATTTCACGGGTGCGTTCCGTTACCGACATGGTCATGGTGTTAAACAGCGCGACAAATACCACCAACGCCATTACTGCGCCCATGATGCCGAAGATGCGGTCGTACAAATCTTTCACTTTGAGATAGAAGAACGCACGTTCTTGCCAAGGCGTGATCTCAATATCTTGCTCGCCAAAGTTCTGCTTTTGCTTACTCAAAACCGAAGCCACTTGTTGCTCGACTTGGCTAGTTAAACTGGTATCGAACAGAAAGACAGATAACGCGCTGACTTTGTCTGAACCGAGCAGCGATTGCGCGCTGTTGATGTGTACGTAAAGCTGGCGTTTATCAAGCTCAGGCACGCCTGTTGAGTAGATGCCTCGTACTTTGAAGTCATACGCATTCAATGCGCCATCGGTAGTGGTCGCCAGCAAGGTAATCCAATCGCCAACGTGCACGCTTAGGTTGTTCGCCAAATCAACACCGAGCATCACTTCTGGCTCCGCTGGGTCATAACGCGATGCATGAATGTTGGACAGCGTCTGCCCTTCGCGCACGTCCAAAAACGGTCCTTTCATATCGAATTCGCGTTCGTTAACACCAATGCCGATAAAGATCGATGACTTGTTGCCGTTGGAAATCAAACCGCTGAACTCAACTCGAGGCTGCACACCTCGCACTTCATTCAACCCAATCAATTGCTTGGTGATGTCGTCAGCATGAGTTAACCCGTTACTCAGTGGCATTTCTTCTTCTTTAGCGAAGTAACCCGGCGTGGTTAACGTCAGATGCCCCGTGTCACGAGCTGTCGACTCTTTCAAACTGTCGTAGGTGTACAGACCAAAACCGCCCGCACTGGTTAAGGCAAACACGGCAATGGCGATGATCAGCATCGACAACAAACTGCGGCGGCGATTGCGTTGCAGGTTCAACCAAGCAAGGCGAACGGAAACTGGAATTAGCTTGCCCATGAAACCTCCTCCACACTTGTGTGCGTTTGGGTAATTTTGCCGTCCACCAATTCAATGGTGCGATCGCAGCGGGATGCCATACGAGGGTCGTGTGTAGCGACGACAAAAGTGGTGCCTAGCTCGTGTCCGAGCCCTTTCATAATGTCGATGACCTTGTTGGCAGTTTGGCTATCAAGACTTGCGGTTGGCTCATCAGCAATCACCAACGCTGGTTTGTGCACTAAGGCGCGCGCAATTGCCACACGCTGCTGCTGACCGCCCGACAAGTTATCGGGCATGTGATGAATAAACTCACCCAACCCAACGTGTTCTAGCATTTGTGTGGCGAGCTCGGTTTGATCTGCTTTTGAAAAGCCGTTGAGGTGTAGCGGATACACCACGTTCTCTAGTGCCGTCATCACGGGAACAAGGTTGAATTTTTGGAACACAAAGCCAAGCTTTTCACGGCGCATTTTCGCAGCTTGCATTTGTCCGGTTGGATATGGGCTGCATGCAAATGTCACCTGACCTTGGTATTGAGTATCCAGCATGCCAAGCACGTTAAGTAAGGTGCTTTTGCCTGAGCCAGACGGTCCGCACAATGCCACCATTTCGCCGGAAAACACTTCACCAGAAACGTCTCGCAATGCACGCACCGTTTGGCTGCCAAGGGCATAGTCGCGGCTAAGTTGATTAAATACGATCATGACGCCTCCCTAATACTTGGCTAGCAGCGCTTTCGCGGTTTGCGTTTCTAGATTGCTGTCGCCCAATTGCTCCATTTGCGCTAACCATATTTTGGCTTGTTGAACATCTTCAGCGCGCAGTGCCGCTTCAATGGCGTAGCGATAAATCCAAGACGTTGCGGCGAAAGGTTGCTGGCTAAAACTCGGTTCATCGAGCAGAGAAAGGTACAGCTCGTAGCCACGCTCAAAGTGATTGAACATGTCAGGTAGAGAAGTAAATGTGGTGGCTGCCATAGCGGTGGCTAGTTGGTATTCCGGCAAACCTTGTAAGCGTTGTTGCTCTTGCAGTGGTACTGGCTGATTCGCCATTAGATCCAAACCTTTTTGGATAGTAGCAAGACCGCGCTCGGTGAACTTCATCTTGTTCCAAGGCATAAACGCCTCACGACCTTGCAACGTCTCAGCACTGCCCAAGTAAACCAAGGTCACCGGCGTTGCGCCCTGCTCTTCGAGTTGTTTGGATAGTTCGCCATAAACAGTATCAACTAAGCCAGAGTCACCCTGCGCCGCTTGGTTGAATTGACTGAGTGTGCGCTCGCTTGGGTTAGCCAGAGCCAGATTGCTGCTAAGTGCAAATGTGGCGATAAAGGTACTTGCCAGTTTAAGAGCTTTAATTGAGCGAGATTGAGAAACCATCATGTACTGTCCTTAGTTGAACGTGATTTGATGGTTTCAGATTAAGGGAGAAAATCGCACGCTGCTTTTGCATGCGACCAATGGCAGTTATGTGGAGTGAATGGTATTAAGAGAGGATGAATGACATTCACTTAAACAGAAAATACAATTCCGCTCATTCGTAACTCTACATTTTTACGGCAGTCACAATAAAAACACTGGCTTAAAATCTGAGGCTAGTGTATTTATCCATCCCACAGCTACCCATAACAGACAGTGTCGCACTCTCCTTTCTTACACACCTTTGCATGGTGTCTGTTGTTTCCAAATCGAGATTCTTAGCATCGGAATAGTTTGAACTCTTCGAGTTTTAGTTGTTTTCGCACTCAAAATAGGTGCGTTATTAGGTCGTTGAAAATGAATAAGCGTTATTTCCCAAGAGTTGATTTACCACTACTCATGGCGATCATTCCGATCATGCTGTTAAGTTCGCTCACTCTCTGGAGTGCCAGTAGCTTTAATGAGGCGATGCTCTTCAAACATTTGGCGCGCTGCGGACTGACATTAGTTTGTATCTTGGTCATGTCCTCGATTCCAGCGTCCAGCTATCAGCGCTCAGCTCCATATCTCTACATTATTGCGGTTGCGCTACTACTTGCTGTCGCTTTATTTGGTGATAGCACCAATGGCTCTCAACGTTGGCTCGATATCGGCTTCTTCCGCTTTCAACCGTCTGAACTAATCAAACTTTCCATTCCAATCATGATCGCCTGGATGCTTCATATTGAAGGAGGTCGACCAGACAGTCGGAAAATTGCGTTTTGCTTACTTATTACAATGATTCCTGCCGGGTTAATCGCGCTACAACCGGATTTAGACGGTGCAGTTTTTACCATCATTTATGCATTGTTCGTTTTGTTTTTGGCTGGCATGAGCTGGAAAATAATCTGCGGGTTTATTGCGAGCATTTTAACGTTAGCACCTATTTTATGGTTCTTCGTTATGGAAACCTATCAAAAGAGCCGTGTAACACAGTTCTTGCACCCTGAGTCCGATCCACTGGGTTCGGGCTACCAAATCATCCAATCTTTGATTGCGATTGGCTCAGGCGGTATGAAAGGCAAAGGTTGGATGAATGCAACGCAGGGAACACTTGGCTTTATTCCAGAAAGTCATACGGACTTTATTTTTTCGACCTATGCAGAAGAATGGGGCTTTGTTGGCAGTTTAGTCTTACTCGCATTGTACTTGTTTATTACTGCACGCGTTATGTTGCTTGCATGTCAGTCTGACCACTTTTTTAGTCGGCTGGTAAGTGGCGCATTAGCGATGAGCTTTTTTCTGTATGCTTTTATCAATACGGGCATGGTGAGTGGCTTGTTGCCAGTAATGGGTAGCCCACTTCCCTTCTTTAGCTATGGCGGCACGGCGATGCTAACTCAAGGTATCTGTTTTGGTGTAATCATGTCGCTGTGTTATTCCAAATATCGTAACGCATAGCTCTGCTTGAGAAAAAGCGATCAAAAAAGGCTTCCCTAAGGAAGCCTTTTTACAACGATATGAGCGAATTAATTACAGCTCTGCGTTGTGGTAAACCTGCTGAACATCATCACAGTCATCTAGAAGATCTAGGAATTTCTGGAACTTCTCAGCATCTTCACCCGAAACAGGCGTATGAGTTTGCGGAACGAATGTGATTTCTTCAACATCGATCGTTAGATCTGGGAATGCACCGTTAAGCGCAGTTTTTGTTTTGAAGAATTCTGTGTGAGGTGCGAATACAGTGATAACACCGTCTTCTAGCTCAACGTCAGTAACGTCTACGTCTTCCATCATTAGCGTTTCTAGGATGATTTCATCATCGTCGCCTTTGAACTGGAATACCGCTTGGTGATCGAACATGTGAGAAACCGAGCCCTCAACACCAATTTTCGCACCGACTTTCACAAAGCATTGGCGTACATCTTGGAAAGTACGGTTGCCGTTGTCTGTTAGACAGTCAACGATAACGCTAGTACCGCCAGGGCCGAAGCCTTCGTAACGTGCAGGAGTGTAGTCTTCACCACCGCCACCGTTCGCTTTGTCGATCGCTTTATCGATAACGTGCGCAGGAACTTGGTCTTTTTTCGCTTTTGCGATCAGGTGTTTCAAAGACAAGTTCATGTCTGGATCACCACCACCGTTTTTCGCGCACATGTAAATTTCTTTACCGTATTTGGAATAAACTTTAATTTTCGCGCCTGCAGTTTTCGCCATAGAGGCTTTGCGCACTTCAAAACTTCTTCCCATCGGGATGTCTCTCTAAATTCAAATTTAATGCGAAGGATTTTAGCAAAAAGCGAAACCTTTTCAATTTCGCTTAGCAAAGGAATAGGGAGGTTACCTCATTCGTCGCATTGGATTGAACCATTGCCACGGTTCGCGTTAAGCGACACCCATTACTCGTTTGTACTTTTCGACCGATTGCTGAAAAAACGCCTTTTCATCAGCATCGTTAATCTTGGACAACTGTTCTTCTATTGCTTCAGGACCAGATTTGGCCTCTCTGAGCTTCCAAACCAAAAACGACGCCTGCTTATCCAGTTCGATTTTGTTTTTTTCGTCAGGCGGCAATAGGGATAGATTAAACGACATTCACAGCCTCAAGGTACTTTAAATACTAGCCGGGCACTATATCACACAGAGTTACAATTACAGAATAGAAACGCACTTAACTTGATCGATTTCAAGTTAACTATTTTGGCACAGCGCTGATTTTCAGTGCTTTTGGTAAATGCTGTTCGAATATTTGTTGTAATCGAGTCTTGGTAACGGGTTTAGCCACAAACTCGTTCATCCCAACATCGAAGCAATGTTGCTGATCCTCTTTAATGACATTGGCACTTAGCGCAATAATTGGAACGTGTTTCCCCCACTCTCCCATTTTTCGAATTCGCTCCGTAGCAATAAACCCATCCATCACAGGCATTTGGCAGTCCATAAAAATCAAATCGAAAGGCTGCTGATCACACAGCTGCAATGCTTCTTCGCCATGGTTAGCGACACTCACTCGCACACCCAGTTTTTCTAACATGATGCGAACTACCTTCTGATTGACGATGGTATCTTCAACAACCAATACCCAAGGTTTATCATTATCTTGAGGGCTGATTTCGTTGTCTTCCGCTTTCGGGAAATCTAATACATTAAGTTGGTCGGTATAGGTCGATTGCGCATTTATTACAGCAACAGGAATCGAAAACTCAAAACAGCTTCCCAGCCCAAGCTCACTTGTTAGTTGTATTTCCCCTCCCATCAAGTTAACCAACTGTGCAGCTATCGCCAAACCAAGCCCTGTCCCACCATACTTTCTGGTGGTACTACCATCAGCTTGTTGGAAGCGTTCGAAGATTGCTTGTTGGTGCTCTTTCGCAATACCAATACCAGAATCCACAACTCGAAACCGGATATGAGCGGTCTCTCCATCAAGTCGAGATAACGCTACAAGAAGCTTCACATGGCCGCGCTCGGTAAATTTAATCGCGTTGCTCAACAAATTGTTCAGAACTTGTTTCAATCGTGTGGCATCACCTTGCACTTCCATTGGCAAGTGAGGATCAATATCGCTGAGCAGCTGTAAGTTTTTCTGCTTGGCTTTGACACTATGTAAACTGATGATATCGTCAAGTAGCTCGCGAAGATCATAGCTCGTGTATTCCAGCTCTACTTTGCCAGCTTCAACTTTAGAGAAGTCCAAAATGTCGTCGATGATCGTCATTAGTGAGTGAGAAGAACTGTCAATGATCTCTACAAACTCTTTTTGCTGGGGATCGAGGTCGGTGTCATTGAGCAACGACGACACACCAATAATGCCATTCATCGGTGTGCGGATCTCATGACTCATAGTGGCAAGAAACTCACTTTTCTTACGATTAGCGACTTCTGCCCTATCGCGTTCAGCCTCTAACTCAGTCTGGTGCTCTTTCACTTTCTCAACACTTCGGTTGTATTTCTCTGCCAAAACACTCACTTCATCAAAGCACCATCGTTTAGGGAGAGTCACTTTACTCGGCACTGTACCACCACGAAAATCGCTCACCGCACCTGACAGCAATTGTAATGGATTGACCAACAAGCGAAACGCCACCCAAAGAACACCAATGATGAGGACAAGAATTTTGATCGCTTCTGTCGTAAGTAGAAAAAAGAACTGCTGCCAAAGATCTTCATATATCGCGCTAAGATCCGATTGAACCGTTAATATCGCGAGATCATACGTTTTATCGCCGACCCGATACTGCATCGGCCAGCTTCTCTCGACAACATCCTCAGAAAGCGCCGAACCTAATTCAATGATAACTTCGTCTTCACTAGCAATACGTAAGTAGTCCACCGAGGGCATACGCATTGCACCTTGAGCTTGTGTCAGCAACAGCTCCCTATCCTCTACCCACAAACTCGCAGAAAAGCTCGATAAATAGCTAGACTCAACCTGCTTTAATTCAACATCTAAATGGGCTAAATCTTCGTGAAAAACTCGATATAAGCTCACTGTAGAAATGATGACCGTAAAGATTAAACTCAACGTTAATACCGCCAACATAAGTTGGTTGCCGATACTAAAACGACGTTGAGATCGCTCTTTTTCATCCATATGAAACCGCTCCGATAAACTTGCGCTACTCTAAATATAGCTACGCACAAATAATAATCGAGGATACGATGAAAAGACTTCTACTTAGATTGGCTTTTAGCTTAATTGTTGTAAGTTCTCATGTGACCGCAAATCAAGTGAACTATTACGTCATTGCTGAACAAGCTCGACCATTTCAAATTGAACAACAGGGACAAATGCACTCCGGAATTGTGACCGATATCGTCAGCGCTATCTTCGCGGAGTCGGATTACCAAGTGAATTATCATACTTATCCATTTAAACGTATGATTTCCATATTGGAAGAAGGCGCTGAGCCAAACTGGTTAACTTATGGCAGCCCGAACTGGGGCAAGGTGCAATCGGAAAATTTATCTGAGGAGCCCATTTACACTGTAAAACATGTACTGGTGTCGAGTAGCGAGAAGCCTTTAGAATTCAAAAATATGGATACGATGCATGGTCGTTCTATTGTATTACTGCTGGGGTTTGATTATCCAAATTTAACACCGTTCTTTGAAAATGGCAGTGTCAATGAAATGCGCGTGAAAGACTACAACGCCGCATACCGAGTGATAAGCCGAACCCCTGGAGATACAGCTTTTGTCGAGATGGAATCCCGAGTCCTTTACAACTTAAAGCGACTCAATTTGCCGTTAGAGAATTTTCAGATACAGCCTTTCAGCTCGGTTATTCCTGACTACTCAATCTACCTAGCTTTTTCACCTCAAATGCAACCAGAAACTCAAAATTACATCAATACACGACTCGTTGAATTAAAAACCTCAGGGGAAATTGATGAAATCATTCAAAAGTATCAATGAATCAACTCATTAACAAAAACGCCAACGATGATACGTTGGCGTTTTTGTTTCTGGGAAATCTGTAGCACTTACTTAGTGTGGTTAACAAACTTAGGATCAAACATGTGCCCCAACTTACTCGCCTTGGTTTGCAGGTAATGTTGATTACTTGGGTTATTCCCTTCTTGTAATGGCACTCGTTCAATGACGTTAATATCAACCGCTTTTAAGGCGGCGAGCTTGCGTGGGTTATTCGTCATTAGACGCACAGCGTCAATCCCCAAATGCTCTAGCATTCCTTTACAGAACGCGTAATCACGCATATCAGCGGCAAAACCTAAACGCTCATTTGCTTCCACGGTATCTGCGCCATCATCTTGTAAGTGATAGGCACGAATTTTATTAATCAAGCCGATTCCACGCCCTTCTTGACGTAAATAAAGCAGCACGCCACATCCCTCTTTGACGATGTTTTGTAGCGCTCTATTAAGCTGAAAACCACAGTCACAACGCGTGCTAAATAGAGCATCTCCGGTAAGACACTCCGAATGCAACCGAATAAGTGGTGCTGCACTTTTTGTTGGCTCGCCATAGACCAGAGCAAGATGCTCTTTATTTGTCGCGGCTTCAATAAAGCCGTACATCATAAATGTGCCCCACTGGGTGGGCAATTTGGCTTTATCGATAAACTTCACGAGATTGTAAGGCTCAACATGTCTCAGCTCTGCTCGAACATTCATCAGAATCTCTCCTAGATGATTTTCTCCTTTACCATCTCCCCCGTCTCCCCAAAAGGCATCTTTATGAGAATGCTCTGTTAGGCAAGCGTTACCCGTTCTCATTAATTGCTGCGCTAATGGTGGATTTTGTAGAAACTTTTCCCTAACGATGAAAGCCATAACAGCCAACTTTATATCGTCCCAATCGCTTCTGACAAAGTGTTCGTATTTACGGCTTAAAGCAAACGCTTCATCAGGGGTGCTTGCGTGCTGAATTTTACTTTGCAACTGAGCATCGAGAAACTTTTGGGCTTGGTAATAATGTTCGCTGGTGGGCCAAGTTTGGGAGGAGATATTGACTGGGGCATGGCAAAAATTTGAGAGAAAACCGTGGGGCTCATCGGGCTCATAAAAAAGGATTTGATCAACCATACTTGCGCTCCTTGCTTTGTGGTTGCGATAATCAACAAAAAGCATATCGCTACTGATATATCTAGTAACACAAGGTCAGATTGTCAAACTTCTTCGGGACGGGACGGGACGGGACGTGAGTGTGAAACTCGTGCTTTTGAGGCGCAAGACAGATAAATGGAGGTTTTGAATAAGAGAGTAATAGAGTGAAAAAATAAAAAGGGCAGTCCGTCGACTACCCTATGGGTTGCTAAACCAACCTGAGGCGATCAGTGTATCAAGCCAAGCTCCCTTGCTTCTTCAATGGTCAACCCACTTTCACGGATCTCACGTAACGCTTCAATGCGTCTTCTGGCTTCTGCTGATTTCACTGTTTTCTCTGGCTTCACAACGGTTTCCTCATCAGGTAATTCCCATTTGTGAGCGATGTTGGTCATCTCGTCATGGTCGATAGAATTAATGGACATATTTCCTCCGAACACACCATGTTTTCGATGCGTAATCTATAGCAAAACCGGAACAAGGTGGTAAGAAAAACTGTAGGGAAATGTGACCCCTCCCGCCCTTTCGTTAACTCCTTAATAGATTCATCATTTAAGTTTTGCCAAGGGACAAATTTACGATTAAATTTGAGTAATTCCCCCTACGAAAAGTGTGCTGATCTAGCTCTCAATTCTGCTCTTCTTTAGTTTTATCAACGACGCATTACACCACTTCCTGTTTCACCTAACTTTCGAGTCACTTCACTGATTCATAGCTTGATACTTTCTAAAAACCGCCACACCTGATAATGATAATAATTATCTTTTAGATTGATAAGGTGTTTATATGGATGGTATTAACTTAAGTCATGCATACCACAATGACCCGGTCATCCAGATCCGAGATTTGTGCGTCGATTACATCACTGATAATGGTGATTTTAATGCGGTAAAGTCCGTCAGCTTTGATATCGGCAAAGGCGAAGTATTTGGTCTTGCCGGTGAATCTGGATGTGGTAAAAGCACAATCGCATTCTCAATAAATCGTCTTCATAAGCCGCCAGCGTTCATTTCTGGCGGTAAAATATGGTTTGATGGCAAAGATATCCTTAGTATCTCAGACTCTGAACTGACCGCTCTAAGGTGGAGTGAAATCGCCATGGTGTTCCAGAGCGCGATGAACTCACTCAACCCTGTCTTAACGATACAAGAGCAATTTGCAGATGTGTTACGACACCATCAAGGCCTCACTAACGCTCAAGCAAAAGATAGAGCAGAAAAGTTGTTGGACTTGGTCAATATTCCTCGAGAACGCTTAGCAGAATATCCTCATCAATTTTCAGGAGGAATGCGTCAGCGCTTGGTGATAGCCATTGCTTTGTCTCTAAATCCAAAACTGATCATTATGGATGAACCCACAACAGCATTAGATGTAGTGGTACAGAGAGAAATTTTACAGCAAATTTATCAGCTTAGAGATGAGTTCGGTTTTTCAGTCCTCTTTATCACTCATGACCTGGCACTCATGAGCCAACTATGTGATCGAATTGCAATCATGCGTCACGGAGAAATCGTCGAAGTCAATCGAGCATACGATATACGCAATCATCCTCAACACCCCTACACGCAAAAGCTATGGGCTTCTTTCCCAAACATCCATGACGTCCACAAACAACCAGAGTTACAAGGAGCGTAACCATGAGCCAGCCTATCATCCAAATGAAAAATGTGATTAAAGAATTCAAAGTGGGCGGTGGTTTAGCGAAAGAGGAAACCTTTCGTGCGCTTCAAGGAGTGACTTTTGATCTGTACGCAGGAAAAACCTTGGCTTTGGTTGGAGAGTCAGGCTGCGGTAAGAGTACTTGCGCTCGTTTAATAACCAAAGTCTATCCTGCAACGGAAGGCGAGATCCTTTTCAATGGCACTGACATAAATGAGATCACGTCACGATCGGCTCTACAAGAATATCGCAGTAAAGTACAAATGGTGTTTCAAGATCCGTTTGGCTCTCTCAATCCAACTCATACCATTCGCCATCACCTAACACGTCCTTTGAAAATTCATAAACAAGTCAAAAACGAGCGCGACATCCCAGCCCGCTTGGAAGAGCTTCTAAAGCTGGTGGAACTACCTGAAGAGACATTGAATAAGTTCCCTCACGAACTCAGTGGTGGGCAACGTCAGCGAGTAAACTTAGCAAGGGCTTTAGCGGTAGGTTCGCAAATCATTCTTGCGGATGAGCCTACGTCTATGCTGGATGTTTCTATTCGCTTGGGAGTGTTGAATTTAATGCAACGAATGAAGCAAGAACTGGGAATTGGTTTTTTATACATCACACATGATCTGGCGACTGCGCACTACATCGCGGAAGAAACCGCAGTAATGTACAAAGGGCAAATCGTTGAATGGGGCGACACTCATTCAATACTTAAGAATCCGCAGCATCCTTATACTAAGCTGTTGATTTCTGCCGTTCCTGATCCTGACTTACCTTTTGGTAACTTAGTGAAAAATGAGCCAAACTATTCGATAGATGCCGATGAAATTCGTCAACGTAGCAGCATAATTGTCGACGAATTTGATCAAATAGGGCCAAATCACTATGTAAAACAATGGACTGAGGCAGCGTAATGGATTTGAGTACTTGGCAAGATCAAATCGCCATGTGGTACGAACAGCGGAAACATGATCAAGTAGAAAAATTGGAAACGATCTTATATCAGGTGCCTGATGACGTGTTTGGACCCGAATTGAGTGATCTTCAAAGTAAAGCGATTGCTTGCTGGTTGGATGGATGTTTACGCGTGTTTCAACATGCAAGCTACCAAGACCCTCAGAAAGCATATCAAACCTTGCTTTATACGAGTGCAAAGCTTGAACAAGCAGCATGCCAAGTCTCGACTGATATTCTGATCAAAGATTGGTGTTTGAGACGACTTCAGCATCTCACCGTTGTGGCGTTAGAGTTTTGTAATCAGCAGTGTGATCAAAACAAGTGGCAGGAACAAGCCCATAGCTTAATCGAATCACATGTTGCGTTGATGCGTTCATTACATTGGAATGAACCCAAGAAGCATGATCAAGGTTTACCTCATTAGTCCGGAAAAATGATCAAGGCTTAATTAGCGGAATTTTAGGCAAAAAAAAGCGAGTTTCCTGAGGAGAAACTCGCGAAGTCTATTCAGAATGAATGTAACAATATGAGCCAATCTATTAATCATCAGAAAGGACAAAAGGTTGTCTATTCGGGATAAATAGTAGTATTAGGCTTGGCTTCTAATGTCAGTGGTTTGTAAGAGTTAAGTCTGTTTTTTATCATCGAAAGACATTGTTACATTTCAAACCGATACATCACACCTATAGCTTGATACACATCAAGCGACACTTTTAAATCGCCATTTCATCCAAGGCACGAAATACCATTTCATCCATGTGACCATCGAAGATTTGACGACAAACTTTCCGACGCACCGCTAACCCCGCAATCAAGCGCTCGATGGTAAGATGCTTAACATCGTTCTGGGTGTTAAACAGCTCGACGGTTTTACTTAATGTCTCATAAGGAATCGGCTCATCCCCTACCCTTAGCCAATCGAGCTTCTCTATGTAATCTGAGCACTCTTCTTTGATTGAGGCATACGAGTGCCCTGTCATCGCAGACAAAGCCGTTATACTGCGTTCTAGAGCCTCTGGTGAGGTATATTTAGATAGAGTAATGGTGATCTCATCAGCATTGATCTCTACCAAATGTTTTCTTTGCTTCACGCGTCGCCCTAAATTTCCTCTTGGAGACGGTGCTTTGCGTTGAATGGGCTCAAATTCGCCGTCTATGATGCCTGAGAGCTCCTCAAGCTGCTGTCGGGTTACCATCTCATTACGAAGCGGGTTTGGCAGCGTAGGCGCCATGTTGCGCTTACCTGCGTTGGTTGTACGCGCTCGCGAATAACGTAAGACCTCTTCGACATCACATTTGATATCGATCTGGTAGTCCATCACTTTGTCATTTTCGATCATGGTTTCGATCGTTAAGTGATAGCCCCATAAGTTCACCACAAAAAGATCGTCTGTCCCTTTGCCGTCTGACAAGCGTTTCAGCTCACGGATCAGATCCATTGAGAACCGACGCCATTCAATGTTACGTGCAAGCTTCTGATTTAACTCGCTCAACAGCATGCAATCTGTGTGTCGGCGCACCATACGGCTACGGAAAAACGAATACAGCTGGAACACCAACGTATGCTGTTTCAGGATTTCTGGTGGGAACAAGAAGAAATAATCGCGTGTTAGTAGTTCTTCGTAGAACGACGGTTCCCACACCAAGATGTATAAGTTGGGTTTAATACGAATTTCGCCATCACTGCCCTCAACGGGCGCTTCTTCTGAAGCCGTGATGGTACGGGCTAAGAAGCGGAAGCGGTCACTCTTAAAGCCTTCGGGCATATTTTCACTGAGCCATCGGCCAGTGAGTTCATGCAGTTGGAAATCGGTAAACTCGATACGATCGATACTGTCACGGATGGAATCACGAGCTGGGCCACTGTCTTTTTTGCCTCTGAGCGACAAAATATCAGTGATGTATAGCGGCGTTTTGTTTGGTACGTGAGCAGCATCAAGCTGATACTGATCTTTGTGATGATCATGATACTGAACCGTTAACGTGAAGAGAGCGAACAGGGTCATGAGATCATCCACAGTCATGATATTTTTGGATGATCGCGTCTCGATAACGGCTTTTGTGCCAGAGATCGACACCATGGATTTCTGATAACTTTTTCGAGTTCTTGGTGGCGCAAGTGCTTGGTCAATGATCCCAGCCCAATTTGTTGGAGATACAACAAATTGATCGGCTTCATCTTTCATCGTGGGAGGTGTGTTTAACCCGTGCTCATTCAACAAACGTTTGTTTACTTGAGTCTGAGCCAATGCTTTCGAACGTTTTTGTTTTTCGTTCTGGCGAACTTTGTCGGTAACAAGACTTGTTGCTCCCAACACAGATATAAGCTGATTGGGATTCACAAATTTATGTAGCATCGTTTTACCAGCAAGTCCCTCTTCAAAACGCACTGGAGTTTGAGTAAATAAACCAATATTTACTGCCGCGCGCAAACGTTGTTGCAGGGCTGCACGTGTGAGTTGCCCATCTGTTGCTTCCACAATCTCTGTGGTTGAAACCAAACCATCCTTGCTGCTGAAGCCTCGTAATGAGATCAGATTAAGCAACTCTAAGATGCTTTTAGTCACCCCTTTGAAATGTTGGTACTGTTCTACCCAATCCGCAGAGGATTCATGTACCTCAAAAAGATGGCCATCTTTGTGGCTTCTCGGTGCTTTAATCAGAATTTTTTCATCAGCCGTCATTTTAGATCCAGATCACACTAGCCGTAGTTGTGCTATGGTTCCGAAGAATAAAGAAAAACAGATCATAAATAAAGAAAAAAGATTGTTTTTTAAATAACTGATCTTTTTGATTAATCTGATCTTAATTGATTATATGATCTAATGATCTGGCTTGGAATTTTCCTCTAAGCTTTTGTTCTATAAGGCTATTATTTTCATGTATTTCGGAACTATGATCATAAGAAGTCTGAAAGTATGATCAACAATAACCTGAAAGCATGATCATATTTATTCGTAAGCATGATCATTAAGGTTATGAAAAGATGATCAAAAGAGTCTTGAAACGATGATCATGATGTTTTTACAGGTTATCCACAGATGCAGTATTTAATAATGATCTTCACGATGATTATATTGTGCATTGGTAATGTTATTTATACTCGGATCGATGATCAAGAGCCAATATATCTATCGTTCTGGCGTCCATATTGATGAGATATCACTCATCTGATTAAAATACATTCAAGTCGCTCATATTTAGAAGTAAATCCTAGTCTCTGCTTATTTACAGGAAGCATGATCATGAGAGTGTGATTTATCATAGCAACTTGCGCAATTTCATTGTTCCGGCTTCTATACCGTCAATTTCTGCTCAATCCCCCATTCTGTCTGCACTCAACCGTAAATCAGAGAAGAAAACTCATGCTTCCGAGAGATTCTAAGGCTTGATCATATTTCCGATTAATGGATCTTATTTTATTTGCGTGTTTACAGCGTACTCTGCTCAATTTTGCCATGATCATGCTTTCGGATTTGTTTATTAACACGGAAGCATGATCATAAGTATACCTTGATCATACTTCCATAGATGTTTCGCTGGAACTGCCCTATTTTGTTCGGAGACATGATCAAGGTGTTCAGGTCTTTATTGTTCCGATATTACTTACTATTTTTCGTTTAAATTAGGTTGGTCTAACATAATCCGTAATTTAGCTTAAGATTATAATCGTTCCGGTAGAAAATTGATTTACATTGTAAATGAGTGACGCTGTAACACTTTTTATTTTTAAGTTTAGGTGTCCACTTATGCGAAGATTATTTGATTAAAAATAGTTATCTTTTTGACCATAAATCATAAAAGCGTCGATTTGGGTGTTTTTTTATGTGATGGTAATTCAAAATGTTCGTGCACCTTTTTGTTGTTTTTGGTCTTTACTGCTGTACAATTGCAATTATAAATCCTTCCAACGGAATTTGGCATGAAAAGAGAAAAAACGATTGAAAACCTTCTTGAGTTAGCGGAGCTGACTCAGCAGGTTCAAGCTGACCGTATTGAAATTGTTTTAGAAGAGCGAAGCGATAACTACTTCCCACCAATGTCGAAAGCGATGATGGAAACCCGTTCTGGTCTAACTCGCCGTAAGCTCGACGACGCGATTGGTAAAATGGAAGCCGCTGGGCATCAATTTACCAAAAACAACGCGAATCATTATTCAATTACGTTAGAAGAAGCACACATGCTCATGGATGCGGCTGAAGTGCCTAAATTTCATGAGCGTAAAAAGAATTCAGGTAACAAACCTTGGATTATTAATGTGCAGAACCAAAAGGGCGGTACAGGTAAATCAATGACCGCGGTTCATTTAGCGGCATGTTTAGCGCTAAATTTGGATAAACGATACCGTATTTGTTTAATCGACTTAGACCCACAAGGCTCGCTACGTTTATTCCTCAACCCGCAAATCAGCATGGCAGAGCATGATAATATCTATTCTGCGGTAGACATTATGTTGGGTAACGTGCCTGATGGTGTGGAAATTGACAGTGAATTTTTACGTAAAAACGTATTGCTGCCAACGCAATATCCGAACTTAAAGTCGATTTCAGCGTTTCCAGAAGACGCGATGTTTAATGCGGAAGCATGGCAAACGCTATCTGAAGACCCATCACTCGATATCGTCCGTCTGCTGAAAGAGCAACTGATTGATAAAATTGCTGATGACTTCGATATCATTATGATTGATACCGGTCCACACGTTGACCCATTAGTATGGAATGCTATGTATGCATCAAATGCCTTGCTAATTCCTTGTGCGGCTAAGCGCCTGGACTGGGCTTCAACAGTAAACTTCTTCCAGCATTTGCCTACGGTATATGAAATGTTCCCGGAGGACTGGAATGGTCTTGAGTTTGTTCGCTTGATGCCAACCATGTTTGAGGACGACAATAAGAAGCAAGTTTCTGTTTTAACTGAAATGAACTATCTTCTAGGTGACCAAGTTATGATGGCTACTATTCCTCGTAGCCGTGCGTTTGAAACCTGTGCCGATACCTACAGCACAGTATTTGATCTGACAGTAAGCGATTTTGAAGGCGGTAAGAAGACACTAGCTACCGCGCAAGACGCTGTTCATAAAAGCGCACTGGAATTAGAGCGTGTGCTGCACTCTAATTGGCCGTCATTGAATCAGGGGTAATAAGTAAATGGCTTTGAAAACGTCTGAATTAAACGCGAAATTATTTGGCAAAACGAATAAGCGTCGTGTTGTGACTCCGCAAGAGGCGCAAACTGCGGCAAAAGATAAAGCTCAAACGATTGAACTAGCAGTTGCAGGTGAAAATATTGTTCAGTTTGAACTTGTGCGTATTCCTGCAAATAAAGTTGCGACAGAAACAACAGTATTTGTTGATAACGCTCGTGAGCAATCGTTCTTAAACGAACATGCTTTATCTGATGTTTTAGTCACACTCAAAGAGCGTGGCCAACAATATCCAGCTGTGGGTCGTAGAACTGAAGATGGCAAGATCGAAGTTTTAGATGGTAGCCGTCGTCGCATGTCTTGTATCCTCGCTGAACAAGATTTTTTGGTTTATGTTGCTGACAACATCAATACTGACCATGCTAAGTTTTTGTCTGATGTGGCAAATGCTCACAAACCGCTCTCTTTATACGAAAAAGGTAAAGAGATGCAGGCTAAGCTTGATAGTGGTGAAGCTGAGGATCAGAAAGCATTGGCAAAAATGTTCCAGTGCAGTGAAGCGTTGGTAAGTGGCGCTTTAAAAGCCGCAGCATTACCGTTAGAACTGCTTCAAGCGTATCCGAATGTTGGCGATCTCGGTCGCCCAACAATCGTGAAACTGCACAAACAGTTTTCAACGCTAACGCCAGAGCAGCAGCAAGAGCTGTTAGATAAATGTCGCTCTAGCGAAGGATTTTTATGGCAGCGAAGCGCAGCTCAAGGCGTTGCTCGTCTGACAAAAGAAGTCACGGAAAGCATCGAAAATTGGATTACTGAACTTGCACCAGCAAAACCTGGTAAGAAGACGGAAAAAGTCGACTTAGTTAAAGGTCGAGCAAGCTATAGCCGAAAAGGTAGCAGCCTGGCGTTGAACTTGAAGAAAGTTGACGACAGCTTAATGGAAGAGATTCTTGCGTTTGTACAAACCAAACTGCAATAACAAATGATGATTGAATCAACCGCCTCCGGGCGGTTTTTTTATATCTGAGAAGCGTCAAATTAAAGATGTGATACCATTGCGTCAGTTCAACGTTGGATAGACAAAATGCAGACACAATCTGATTTCCTTTCATCACTTCAACATCAAGCTCACCAATCTTTCCAAAGGATTGGTGTTGTCATTCAAGGCGAGGCTTCTTGGCAAAATGCGTTGATGTCAGAGTTCCATAAAACGCAGCGCCATCAACGTTGGTTTTCTGTTGGTGATTTTGGTTTGAAAAACGTATCCAGTGTTTCGTCTAAACAAGGACACATGTTGCTAGGCAGAGAGTGTGACGTTCTATTGTTTGATGCTCGAAATGGCTTTGACGCCAATAGTTTTACCGCCGCGCTTGGCTCATTGGTTGGCGGCGGTTTTCTTATTGTCATTACTGAGCTGCGACAAAATGCGAATTTTGCTCAGCAATGGATGCACAAACAGTGGGAGAAGCTCGTTGTTATTGAGCAAGACAAACCATTGCCAACGGCTCCAGACATCAAGCAAGCAGAAAAAGAAAGCCACTACACGGAACAAGAACATGCCATTTCTCTAATTGAAAAGGTGGTGACAGGACATCGAAAGCGACCGTTAATTTTGACCGCTGATCGTGGGCGCGGAAAAACAAGTGCCCTCGGCATTGCGTGTGCGAACTTATTACAGCAGAAGCCACTTAGAATCTTAATTACGGCACCATCTATAAAAGCCGTTGAGCCTGTTTACCAACATGCTTTACGTTTACTCCCTAACGCACAGCGCATTAAGAAGGACAGATTAGAATCAGGGCAGGGAGCCATTCAATTCATTGCTCCTGACGAACTTCTATCGAGCAGACCTGAATGTGATTTGTTACTTGTCGATGAAGCGGCTGCAATTCCAGTTCCTATGCTCAAAAGCATTACCGAACATTATCATCGACTCGTTTTTTCTACGACTGTTCATGGTTATGAAGGTTGTGGCCGGGGCTTTACGATTAAATTTGTTGATTGGCTTCAGAAACAGCGTTCGGGAATGAAAACATGGCACATGACACAGCCCATCCGCTGGAGCATGAATGATGCGCTTGAATCATGGCTCTATGACGCGTTTTTGTTGGATGCGGAGTTAACGCACCATCAACTTAAACAGGTCGACTCAATTTCCCTTTCTAAAGCCGATAAGAACAATTTGATATCGCAGCCTAGTTTGCTGCGTGAGTGCTTCGCTCTTTTGGTGAATGCTCATTATCAGACCTCGCCGAATGATTTGATTCACCTTTTGCAAGACGACAACAGTCAGCTCTATTTTGCTAAGCAAGATAATGCGGTTGTGGGGGTGATATTAGCGGTCGAAGAGGGGGGCCTTGACGATGAATTGATTGAAGAAATCCAGCTTGGTAAGCGTCGTCCTAAAGGACACTTAGCCCCAATTACGATTGCAAACCACCTAGGATTCCCGAATGTCGCGAATCTATCGACGCTGCGAGTCATGAGAATTGCGGTTCATCCAGCATTGCAAGGCAAAGGCATTGGTCAAAAAATTCTGCAGCAACTTGAGCAAATGGCTGCTAAACACATTGCCTACTTATCCACGAGTTTTGGTGCGACGGAAGAGTTGCTCTATTTCTGGCGACAATCGAACTTCCGTACAATTCGCTTAGGGTCAATGCGCGATGCTGCTAGCGGTTGTTATTCAGTCTTGATGGTCAAACCTTGTGATTCCCAACAGACGGCTTGGGTCGACCAATCTCAGGCGCTATTTGAAGAAATGTTGTCTAACAATGTGGCTGACGTCTATCCAAAATTAGAAGCCCCTATTTTTCGAGCTCTATTGCCGCAACCTTTGGGAATGAGTCCACTTCATCCCGCTAAGTTATTACTAATTGAATGTTATGCTGATGGTGGTAACAGTTATGAGTCTGTGTCTGTGTGGCTTCAACAGTGGTTACTTAATTTAGGTTTGAACTCTGTTTCCGACTTGATGATTAGTAAGCTTTTTCTTAACCGTAGTTGGACTGAATGTGCTCAGCAATTTGGTTTACCTGGAAGAAGGCAAGTTGAGCAGCAGTTAAGGGACGAAGTAAGACACATTTGGAGCGATTTACACTGTAAACAATAAAGGGAAATTTACACTGTAAATGAAATTATTGGGAGCTGATTTTACACTGTAAATCCAGCTCCTTTTTGTTTCAGCGTGTATTTTGATTGAGCTTTAGGTTAAATCGAGTTTTCTCTTAATATGCTGTTTAACCGTTATTGATGGATTACTTTCTTTAGTGACGTGAGCCCTATAATAAGAAATGCGAGGTTTGTTCAGAAAACGGATTTGGTTAGACTGAAAGTGTTGATGGGAAGCAAAGTGGTAAGGGTATGTGGAAGCTGTGTCTTGAGTTATCTGAAGATAAGACCAAGGTGATAGCCCGTCTTCCGGGAGAAGTGGACCTCGGTGGTGAGCTAAATCAAAATGAATTAAACGAGCAGCTCGTCGCAATGAACGCTGAAAGGATGTTTGTTGTTGAGGGGGAAGTCGTTAGGTTCATTAACTGCGCCAAAGAACGTAAAGCCGAAGCTTACGAAGGCATCGTCATTGCGGAAAAACGCAACGCGCAAGTTGAGGTCGAATTATCGAATAATGACATGCTCGCCAGTATGAACGTTGTCGGTGCGTACGGAGGCCGAGGTTTACGTGGCCCCGAGATTGTTCAAGCCCTTGCTCAAGCGCGAGTTTCGAAAGGCATCAACAAACTGGCTTTGAAGAAAGTGTTGGTTGTCAGCACTCAGCTCAAACCCGGCGAAACTTTTTCTCAACCTGTAGCGGTTGGTAAGCAACCTATCAAAGGCAAAGACGCTCTTTTTACTCCTCTCGTTAAAGACATCACCAAACGCATCCTCAAACCCAAAGACGGCCAATCTGCTAGCGACAAAATTGATTTACGTAACCTCGGTGAAACTATCGCGGTTGACGTAGGCGATGAGGTGATGCGCCGCACGCCTGCGACCAAAGGTACGCCAGGTTTTACTGTTCAAGGGCGAGTGATTCCTCCACAAGCTGGAAAAGACAGCCCAATGAAGCCAGGCAAGGGCACCGAGATAAGCAAGCACGACCCAAACCTATTGATTGCATCGGTATCCGGTACGCCTCTAATTAAAGACAAAACCATTGAAGTTGATAACGCACTCTGTCTCAATAGCGTTGGCGTGAATACAGGTCACGTGAAATTCAAAGGGAATGTGATTATCGGTGGCAACATCGAATCCGGAATGATTGTTAAAGCGACGGGCTCTATTACTGTAGGCGGCTTCATTGAATCGGCTGACGTACAAGCGCAAGACGACATTCAAGTTGGTAAAGGGATCATTGGCCACACCGTGAGTGATGGCCAGCCAAAGAGTTGTCACGTCAAAGCCAAAGGTTCGATTCGTGCCAGCTACGCCCAATATTGTGATTTGCAAGCTGGCGAAGATATTGAGTTGGCGGTGCACAGCATGAATAACGATATTGTTTGTGGGCGCAATCTGACGGTGCTGGATGCGAACGGTAGGAACGGTACGCTCAGCGGCGGAGATGCAAAAGTCGGTGACAAAGTGGTGTGCTTACAATTGGGCGTAGAAGGCGACACCGCCACTAAGGTAGAAGCGTTCGCGCGCTATTCTGCATTTAAGGAGCGATTAGCAGAGCTCAAAGATCAATACAAACGCGCTCAAGAAGGCACGATGGATGTGATTCGTAAAGAGCTCGAATTTAAGAAACGTCCTAAAGCCGAACGTACCGACGAAGAACAAGCTCAGATTGACGTGATGAAAACACAAAACAACGAGCAGCTTGAAGCGATAAAGCAAAAGCTAGAACAAACGGAACATGACTTTGAAGTCGCGTTAGAAGAAAATATTGTCGAAGCCAAAGAGCGTGTCTTCACACGCGTGACGGTGCAGTTTGGCGACGAACAAGTAACGACAAAGCGCACTCATGGCGGTTGTTCGTTCCGTTTCAATCAATACGAAATTAAAGTCTCGGCGAACTTGGAAGAAGAGGACGTCGCTGCGGTTTAAGCTTTCTTACTCATTGAGCCCACACGTCGCAACAAGATGTGTGGGCTTTTGTTTATCTACAAATCGACAATGTGCTCTTGATAGTAGTCCGCAAGCGCACCGGCTTGGCTGCTACACATTACTTTCATTGCTTGTTTAATGTGTTCTATTGGCCAGTTCCACCATTGGATATTGAGTAGAGTCTCAATCTCTTTATCGCTAAATCGTTGACGTACGACTTGGTTGTTTCCAACCACCACCGAATAAGGTTGCACGTCTTTCGTCACTACGGCGCGTGCTCCGATGACGGCTCCATCGCCGATGTTTACTCCGGGCATGATCATCGCCTCACTGCCAATCCAAACATCGTTCCCCACCACTGTATCTCCGGCACGCTCGAAACCGTCTTGTACGCCTTCTCCAAATTCTTCAGGAGAGAAGGGGAAGGTCGAAATCCAGTCAATGCGATGACCTTGGTTTCCTGCCATCATGAAGGTGGCTCCAGAAGCGATGGAACAAAACTTGCCAATGATTAATTTGTCGATGCTATCGGGTTCTCTACTTTGCCATTCTTGAAGTGTGACGGGGTCACCCAACAAGTAGCGTACCGCTTGCTCTTCGAAGCTTTTTTGATGATAGAAGCCCGAGTAATAGCTGTAATCGCCAACGATGATATTGGGATTAGTGATGTGATCTTTAATGACTTGACCTTTTAACCACGTGTCGAAAACACTCATAACTCATCCTTTCAAATTTAGGTTGTACAGAGTTTAGAGGCTTTCTATTATTTCCAGTAGTTTGATTTTAGAGATTCAGAATTACTGTATGGAAATAAAATGGCTCAGCTACGTACCACTTTACGTCGCTTTGTGTGAGGAACGAAGTATTGCTGGTGCAGCAAAGCGACTGAATTGTTCGAATGCGCATGTAAGTCGGCAACTTAAACAGCTTGAAGACATATTGTCGGTGCAGCTTATTCAGCGAACTACGCGCCAGTTTAATTTGACCTACGATGGTTTGCGGTTTTATCAGCAGGTAAAGCAACTGCTCGAAGGCGCTGAGCAGATCAATGAGCAAGTCATGGCAAACGAGATCGTATCGGGAAAATTGAGAATAGCGGCGTCCGCTTCTTTCGGAGCTGCGTTACTCAGCCAAACATTGATCGAGTTTCGATTGCAACATCCACAAGTGAGTGTTGAAGTGATCTTCACAGAGACACCTCTCGACTTGATTGAGGCTGGGTTTGATATCGCATTCTACTTTACCGATACTCCCCCAGAGGGATACGTCGGCCATCAGCTACGCACTTTACACTGTAAACCGATCGCTCATCGCTCGTATTTAGCTGATAAACCAAATGTAAGTACGCCAGAGGAGCTTGGTGACTTAGAGCACATCCTTTATAAAAGTCGTGACTTGGTGTTAGACAAGTGGACGTTTACGCATAAGCAAACTCAACAGCAGTGCAGCATTGAGTTAGAAAGTACGCTGAGTTTTAATCTTGTCCAGTCCATGTTGGATGCTACTTTGACTGGCTGTGGTGTAGCCATGTTAGATGAATTTGCACTGGCTAAACTCGACCCTGCACAAAAAGAACAACTCGTGAGTTTGCTGCCAGAATGGCAAACGGATGCGATTTTGCCGCTTTATCTGCTTTACCCAAAACGTGAGCACTTACCAAGAAGAACGCGAGCGTTCATCGAACACTTTAGGAACATATATTCTGTCGGCGAATAGCGACAACAAACTTAGCAACAATTGAGGAAGCAAAGGAATGCGAAAACACTGTCACCAGTTTTCCTGATGCAGGCGTGTTGGTCAAAACAGGTAACGAAGAAAACATATTACGAGGGTGAGCTTCTTCAAATCAGCATTAAAGGCAATAACTACTGACCGGACACAGAAGAAGCTCATGGATTCAGCTAACTTACATTAAGTATCGTGCTTACAGCTCGTAACGCAGACCTAAGTGGTAGTAGCTTTCGTCTGCGTGCGCACCGCCAAACGAGACTTCTTGTCCATTGCTGTAGCCACGCGAGCCGTTACGATCAACGTAGTTTGTGTAGATAGAAGAACGAGGCGTCAGTTTGTATTGCACTTCTAGCGTTGTATCTTTCAGCTCTAGCTCGTCACCATAACTGTTTTCTAAAGAACGATAACCAGCACGCAGTGCCCATTTGTCATTTACACTGTAAACCGCCGTCAATTCCATCACTTTGTCGGTGCTGGTTTGTGAGTAATAGCCCTCTAGTTCATCTTCCGAGTACAACGCACCCAACATCAAATCACCTAGGTAGTAACGCGTACCTGCGCCCCAGAATGTGTAATCGGTGTCGTTGCTTTCACGTGCATCACCTTTATTTTTCTGCATCGCCACCACTGGCGCCAAGGTACCCAAATTCCCCATGTCTAGCGTATAACGCAGTGCAGCGTTGTAACCGTAGTCGAGCTCAGAAGTGTTGTTTCCTAAAATGTACGCGACAGAAAAGTCGAAATTACCTAGGCTGTTTTGATATTGCAGCGTGCCATCTTGACGGAAAACTTGCGTCGCGGTTTTGTCGACTTTATTCGCTTGGCGCGCCATAGAAACATCGGAAGAGGCGAACACATCACCAATGTCGGTAAACATAATCAATCCAGATGCCACGCGACCACCAGTAATACGACCATAATCTTTCGCATCAATACCCGCCCATACATAACGTGCAGTCAGAGATGGTTTGTCGTTTACTTGGTTTGCGTATTCAGCTGCACCCACTTGGTATTGCGCTTGGCCGATGATCGACGCGTACTCGTTGATGGTTTGTGAACCGTTTAAACCAATACGGCCATCAAACTCGCCATTTGCATCGCCGTGCTCGTCATTTTTACTGGTGACATTGAAACCAAGACGAGAGTAAATATTTAAAACTGACCCATCTTCCGCTTGATACAGCTGCGCTGCCATTGCGTTTGATGCCATCAATGTAGGGAGAAGTAGAGCCAAAATGTGCTTTTTCATGATTAACGACCTTTCATTTCTATTGTTTTAGGTACGACAAAGCCTCTTCCGAGTAACGGAATAAGAAAAATTGTCGTGAAGTAGAGAGAGGGTGCGCCCTTGTTTGCCAAGGGCGCGAGCTAGTCCATTCCTATAGGGGAAGAATGATTTAGCTTAAATCGACGTCTTTGCAGCCAAAGAAGTAAGTCGCGAGGAAGCCGACGATGTAAGAGATAAGCAGTCCGGCAACAAACACCATCATGCCCGGGAAGATGCCATTTTCAGATGTCATGAGAGGAATCGCCACGATACCGGACGGGCCAAACACCGTATTAAGACCAACTGGTAAGCCAAGGTAAGAAACTAAACCGATAAAGAAGCCGCCCGCAGCACCACCAATACAAGCGGTAACGAATGGTTTTACGCGTGGTAATGTCACGCCGTAAATCAATGGTTCGCCAATGCCTAGAAGACCCGGAATAATAGCGCCTTTAACTTGAGTGCGCAGTAGAGCGTCTTTTTTGGCTTTGAAATACAGCGCCATTGACGCGCCAACCTGACCGCCACCAGCCATTGCCAGGATAGGGAATAGCGAGTTAAAGCCCTGTGCTTCCATCAATGCGAAGTACACTGGAACAAAACCCTGGTGGATGCCAAATACCACAGAAATTAAGAACAAACCTGCCAAGATTGCAGCGCCTAATGGGTTATCGTTTAAGTTGAGGAACAACCAAGACATCCCTTTAAATAACTCGCCGCCGATCGGCATGATGATCAAGAAGGTTACCGCACCCATGATCAATAGAGTGATAACGGACGTTAAGATCATGTCCAGATCATCAGGCATGTATTGACGAACCTTACGCTCGACTTGTGCACCGATGATCGCTGCCAAAAGTACGCCGATAATGTTGCCGCGCGGATCAATCGCAAAGCCGAAAAACTCGTTCATGCCAGAGTAAATGCCGGATGTAGCCTCTGGGTTGTAACCCAGCACAAACAAAGAGGCGAGAATGGCACCATTAACACCAGAGCCGCCAAACGCTTGCTGCGCGTTGTAACCAATCAGAATACTTAGGAAAGCAAACAGACCCTTACCAAAGACTTTCATGTAGGCGATCAAATCTAGCATAAACTGGCTTGGTGTCTGGTCGAGAACAAACATTTGTTCCAATAACGTCGCAAAACCTAACAACAGACCAGCGGCAATAAAACCAGGGATCAACGGCGTAAAGATGGTGGCAAACTTGCTTAAAAAACGCTGAACCGCACTGGTTTGTTTGCTCTTCATCTGTTTTTTCTGCTCGGCCGCGACGGCAGAAAGATCTTGTTGCGGCATATCTGCTTCTTCACTGTCACCAGAGGTTAAGCTGTCGATCAATTGATTCATCATCTCAGCCGCTTGTTGAGCTTTTCCGGGACCGAGAATGATCTGAAACTGCTCATCGCTTTCCACCACACCCATTACGCCGGGAATTTGCTTGATAACTGATTGATCAGCCAAGCCATTGTTGGCGAGCGATAAACGCAAACGCGTCATACAGTTACCACATTTGCTTACGTTGTTACTGCCACCCACTGCGGACAGCAACTGCGATACTGTGTTTGAAGTTATTTTTGCCATAGGGTCTATCCTTCAGAACTCGGATTATTTAGTTATTATTTAGTGCTGCGCGAATAAAGCCGTTGTGCGCGGCGAGGCGTGATTTGGCTTGTTTGGCATCCAAATCGGCCAAAATCATTAAGATGGCGGTTTTGCAGTGGCGACCGCAGGCATTTAATGCTCGCTCTGCTTCTTCTTTTGATGCGTCGGTTGCTTCCACAACAATGTTGGTTTGGCGTTGGATGAGCTTGGCGTTAGTGGCTTCTACATCCACCATTAAGTTGCCAAATACCTTACCGCTACGAATCATTGCGCCTGTCGTGAGCATGTTTAGCACCAGTTTTTGTGCGGTGCCGGCTTTCATGCGAGAAGATCCAGTGACAACCTCTGCGCCAACTATCGGCAGAATCGCGATGTCGGCCGCTTCTGCCATGGTACATTCTGGATTACAAGCGATAGATGCGGTCGTGGCTCCGATGGATTTAGCGTAGTCCAAACCACCTAGTACATAAGGTGTACGGCCACTCGCTGCAATGCCTACAACCACGTCATGCTTGGTGAGGTGAAGTGCTTTTAAGTCGTCTTGACCCATTTTCGCGTTGTCTTCTGCGTTTTCTACCGCTTTTAAAATCGCTTGATGTCCACCAGCAATTAAGCCAATCACCATATCTGGATGCGTGCCGTAGGTAGGAGGACACTCGCTTGCATCAAGAATGCCTAAGCGACCTGACGTACCAGCTCCCATGTAAATTAAACGGCCACCATTTGCAAAAGCTTGGGTAATTGCGTCAACTGTCTCTGCAATTTGTGGTAGCACCGCTTTTAACGCGAGCGGGACTTTTTGATCCTCTTCATTAATGACTTGCAGCATCTCGATGGTCGAAAGCGTATCGATCTCGGCACTGGCTGGGTTACGGCTTTCTGTCACCAATCTGCTTAAATCAATTTTCATGTTTTGCACTCTTCGTAATGTTCAATCTGAGGGCGATTTTATGGAATAAAATATTCAGGTTTGGTGATAAAAATCACACTTGAGGTTATTCTTTATGCAGGAGAAATTTGGAATAATGAGAGAAAATATACGTCTATTACGTCCGGGATTAACTGTCTTGGTTAGAATAATCAGGGGGTTAAATCAAACGCCTATTATTTCTGATTTGGAATAATTTATTTAAAATTTTTGAGGTTTTTGTTGTGTCAGTTATCAATAAGATAGTCGCGAGGCGTACTCAGCTTTCGCAAAGTGGTCGTTTGGTTGGCGATTGGATTGTTGAAAACGCAGAAAAGGCGGCGCTGCTCACCAGCCAAGAACTTGCGGCGCAAGTAAAAGTGAGTCAATCGAGCATTGTGAAATTTACTCAGCGTATCGGCTTTAAAGGTTACAGCGAGTTTAAGTTAGCTCTGAATGAAGAGATTGGCCGTAAGCATGCGATGCAGTCGACACCGCTGCACAGTGATATTTTGGCTGACGACCCCATTGCGGTTATTTCACAGAAACTGGTGAAAGCGAAAACCGACGCTATGTTTCAAACCACCAATACGCTGTCTTACGAAGCGTGTCACCAAGCGGTGAAATGGTTGAGTGAAGCGCGTCGAGTGCAAGTGGTCGGGATTGGGGGCTCTGCACTGACCGCGAAGGATTTAAGCTTTAAACTGCTTAAACTTGGTATTACGGCGCTTTCTGAACAAGACAGCCACGTGCAGATTGCTGTTGCCCGCACGCTCTCTCCAGAAGATGTTCAGATCGCAATCTCGTTTTCGGGTGAGCGCAAAGAAATTCTCGTCGCGGCAGAAGCGGCAAAAGAGCAGGGCGCGAAGGTGATTGCGTTATCTGCGCCTGGAAGAAGTCGCTTGCGCGGTATTGCCGATATTACGTTTGATACGATTGCCAATGAAACGGAACATCGCAGCTCATCCATTGCTTCGCGTACCGCGCAAAACGTGATCACCGATTTGCTGTTTATCATCTTGGTTCAGCAAAGAGACGACAGTGCCCGTCAGTTGATCAGCGATATCAGTACCGACATCAAACAGATCCTCACATGATCGCTTGTTTAACAGCGGACTAGAGATCCGGATCGTGCCTCAGTAAAGCAATAAAAGCGGATAGATGCTTTTCAATGGTGAGATCGGCAGAAATTGCCGGTAACTCCAACGTGATGCAAGGTAAATCACGTTCACTACACCAAGTGCCGAATGAGCCGGGTGTTTCGTAGTCGACATCGTCCACGATTGGCAGCTGAAACTGCTCGCCGAGCCATTTGGCAAGGTCGGAATGTTTGGGATCATCCACAAACGCAAGCGGTTCATGAAACGACACCACAAACTTTGGCTTGCGCAGTTCAATCAAGTTAATTAATGCGCTAACTTCAGGCTCTAGTTGGTTTTTAGTGCCAGTTTTTACCTGTACGTCTCGAACGGGTGTGTGAGAGCTCCATCGATACACTGTGCCATGCTCAGTCCAATTTTGGGTTGGAAACGCGCGATTGAGATCCACTTGGTTTGCATTTGCGCGTGTGCCTAGTTGGTTGCCGTCAGGATTCATTGACAGAATCACATCATGTCGTAAGTTTTCAGCAGGCAAGCTTCTTAGCGCGCAGGACAAACCTGCAATCGAGGCCGTCTCGTCCCCGTGAGTGCCTGCCAAAATCAAACCTCGCGAAGCACTTTCGACTTGAGCCGGAAAATACAGTAATGGCGCACCAAGCACGGATTGACCGTATGATGTTGGCCGAATTAAAAATGCCGCTCTTTCCGTTCTTGGAATTAGACTCACCGTAATCTCCTGATTGATGAAGTAGTATCAATATCTAAGCTAATTACACCTAGCTAAACTGAACCGTTTAAACTCGTCAACGGTTGAAATGTTAATTGTGGCACTTGCTTCACAAGACGCGTTAGGAGAACGAAAAACGATATGGATTTTAAAAAACATTCAACGGCGTTGCTGATTTCCTCTTTATTCACCCCTTTTCTTGCTACATCAGTTGCTGCGGAGACCTTACCTAAAGGCATTCAACTTGCCACAGAACAGCATTTAGTACGTGCGAATGACGCAGAGGCGGCGACGCTTGACCCAGCGAAAGCCGAAGGTCTGCCAGAAATGCATGTGATTCGTGACTTATTTGAAGGGCTTGTGATTCAAGATCGTGACGGAAACATTATTCCCGGTGTGGCAGAATCATGGGAAACCAACGACAACCAAACCTTTACTTTTCACTTGCGCAAAGACGCGAAATGGTCGAATGGCGAGCCTGTGACAGCGGATGATTTTGTCTATTCACTGCGCCGAGCGGTAGATCCGAAAACCGCTTCTCCAAATGTTTGGTATCTCAAACTCACCAAGATCAAAAACATCACCGATGTAGCAGAGGGCAAAAAGCCTTTGGACGATCTCGGTATCAAGGCAGTGGATAAATACACCCTACGTTTTGAGTTGGACAGTCAAGTGCCGTACTTTGTTGCTATGACTGGGCACACGTCCATGATGCCAGTGCATCAAGCGACAGTGGAAAACCGCGACAAGCCGTGGAGCGATCCAGACCAATTTGTTAGCAACGGTGCATTCACATTGGATAAGTGGGTCGTGAATGAGCGCATTGAACTGGTTAAGAGTCCAAGTTACTGGGACAGCGCAGATACGCATCTAAACAGAGTGACTTACATTCCGTTTGAAAACCAAAACGCGTCGATCAATCGTTATGCGGCAGGAGAGTTGGATATCACGTCCGATGTGCCGACTCATATGGCACAGAAGCTTAAACAAGATTACAAGCAGGCTTACACGGTGGTGCCATTACTGTGCACGTATTACTTCGCGTTCAATACCACTCGTCCGCCATTTGATGATGCGCGAGTGCGTCAAGCGGTGTCGTACTCCATCATGCGTGATGTGATTACGAATGGTGTCACGCAAGTGGGCAACCTTCCTGCGTACACCTTTGCGCATCAGTACACTGCCGGTTTTGATGCGACGCCCCCTGAGTATAGTAAATGGAGTCAGCAACAACGTGACGAGAAAGCGCGTCAGTTGTTAAAAGAAGCGGGTTACAGCCAAGACAAGCCGCTCGATTTTAAATTGCTGTACAACACCAGTGAGGCAAACAAATCGATCGCGGTTGCGATAGCGTCGATGCTACAAAAAAATCTCGGTGCACACGTGGAGTTAGAAAACCAAGAGTGGAAGTCATACTTAGTGGCGCGTAAACAAGGCAATTTCGATGTGATGCGCGCTTCCTGGTGTGGTGATTACAATGAAGCGTCTACTTTCCTGAGCTTACTTCGCTCAGGTTCTTCGGGTAACTTTGCACGTTACAGCAATGAAGCGTACGACAACGCGATGAACAGTGCATTGGCCGCAACCGATGAGAAAGCGCGCCAAGGTTTCTATGATCAAGCCGAGCAATTGTTGGCGGCGGATATGCCAATCGCACCGATTTACTACTACATGCAAGCGCGTTTGGTTCGTCCTACGGTTGGCGGTTTTGCCAAGAGCAACGTAGAAGGTCGTATCTACTCGAAAGACCTCTACATCAAGAAGTAGCGCTCAAAACAAGCGATAAATATGAAGCCCCGAAGATGTATCTTACGGGGCTTCTTTTTATTGTTAGCGAGTGGAGAGCTTGTTCACGAGCATAGCGACTCGTTTGCCAAGATACTCTGCTGTTGCAACATCAGAAGCATGCAACTGACCATCTTCACCACCTTGTGCAACAATACCACCTTGTACACCATAACGATTCAGGTTTTGCTCCCCAGAATTGCTGATCTTATCCAACCCGACCCACATCATGCCGTGTTGGTTAGCGAGCGTTTGTAGATATTGTAATGTGCAAGATTGGTCGCCATTCATTGCCCCACCACTGGTAAAGCCAGCCGCGATTTTGCTCGCCCATTTTTGGTAATACCAAGATTCACTGCTTGCATCTGCAAATGCTTTAAACTGCGCTGCTACACCGCCCATATAGGTCGGTGAGCCAAAGATAATCGCATCACACTCAGCAAGTTCATCCATTAGTTTAGGGTTCACAAAACGTCCCTCAATAATCTCATTGCCTTCAATTCGGTGAGAGAGGATTTCACAGTCATCTTGCTGCTTAATGCCTTGTTGTTCAACGCCTGCGGCAATCGCGCGAGCAAGCTGACCAGTAACGTCGGTTTTAGAGAAATAAATAATCGCAATTTTGGACACAATGGTTCCTTTTTTCATTGTTGATTTTTAATCGTGCGACTAAGGCTAAAACCTCAAGCTAAGTTGAGGTCAAGAAGAGATTTGAGATAGATAAAGTACGAATTGGTATCTAAAGAGCTTTCTTATAGGGTAAGTCGACGGCATAACTACAGTGAATGCAACGACGATGAATGTCGTGTATAAAAGCGTTAAAGGAAGATCTTAAAGATGTAGAAAACTCTCTTGGAAACAATGATAAAGGTACCGATGCTAGTGATGATTAATAGGCGGAAAAATAGATTAAAATATGTAAACTCAGATCTGATCCAAGGCGGGAAAAGTACATTTCATCGTTTCTTAAGGCGAGGGATTATTATCATTATGGTAGGAGGCCTTTCTACAGCCTCTTCCACGGTATTTGCACACTTTATAGCGGGTGTGTTTGATGTGGATATGAATGTTCATCCAGAGAGCTTAGAAGAAAAAGTGCATGCACTACTTTTTGTTTCGGTCAGTCTTGTTTTTTACCTCTTTTATGCCCTTATCTCGCTAAATATTAGTGGGTGGCTCATAATGAAGCTAAAAATATAAGCTTAACTAAAACCATGTCCTTGTATTTTAAGGAAGATGGAACTAGTGACGATTTTTTCTTTGCTTGCACCATCTCTATTTTTTGTATTTATTTAAGGTTCGTAAATAAGAAGCTTCCTTTGGTTAAAGTGGCGCTTTTGGTTTCGGCGATGTGTCATGTTTTTATCATGAAAGAATACAGTGGTGACCTTCAGCTTATACGTTTTGTCTCTTCACTGTTTTTCGCCATTAACTTTGGGTTATTTGTGACCACCAAGTGATACTAAAAAGCCGATGTAGATACATCGGCTTTTTAGTGGGTTATTTCTTTCTGCGAGTATAAATCCGAGATTTTACTTTACTTGGCTCTGGCTTGTTTTTCGCCAGCTTTAGCACTGCTTTTTGCAAAATCTGGTTGTTTGGGTAAGTGATTAAGTTTCCGTTGTCGTGCTTAATTAACACGTGAAACATACTGATTTCTTGAATCTCACCGCAGATGTCTTCATCTTTATCTACGACTTTAATTCGGTCACCCACTCGGTATGGGAAGACAAAAAAGATCAAAAAGCTGGCAGTGATGTTGCTCAGAATTGACCACTGCGCGATAAACGCCACACCTAATACGGCAAAAATGGACGATAGGAACAAAGACACATCGCCATAGCCAATACCTGTGATAATGGCAAAAATAGAGGCGGTCAAAAATAGCAGCGCGACATTGAAACAGCGCTGAATAAAACTCAAACGAGCCTTTTTTACACCTTTCGTTGTTGCCAAATTTAGGATGGCTCGATTTACAACCCTCTTCAGGATGCGATACGCGATCAGGACAAAAATGCCCATCAATAGTTTGTAACCGAGGGAGCCCGTAGTGAAATACTGGCTCACTTGCTCTAATTGGATCCAATCATTCATTTCTTCATCTCGACGATATCTAGAAAGCGGCTTTTATAGCTGATTTTTTGCTGTAAGTAATCACAATTTTTCTTTACACCATTTGTCTCTGTGTTGAGGTTCCACAGAGTGCTATATAAGTTAATCAAAGACTTAGTGAGTATTACAAACTCTTTGGCTTCATTACTTATATTCAATCAAAGCTGACGTGATTTTGAAGAGAGCAATCTTTGAGCTGTATCCCATATCCGACATTCTATGACGCTAGTTCCCTATAAACGAGCTGAATATGACTTTTGTCCTGATAACCTAAGGTGTATTAATTGAAATAGCTTTTAGGGCGTTGAAAAATGGAAGAAGATGAAAAGGCGATTATGATTTTATTCGTGATTGTTGGCCTTGTACTCGTTTGGGTCGCGCTTGAAGAACTTAATTATCTCGGGCTCCCAATAAAATAAGCCCCGTTAAACACAAGTTAAACGGGGCCCTTGTCTTTTATCAATGTGAATTCAGGCTAGCTAACCGCACGCACTTTGCCTTGTTTCAAATCGTTCAGCACTTGCGCTTTAGGACCATCTGCGATGATGCTGCCTTTTTCCATCACAATTACGCGATCAACGATGTCGAGCATAGACGTTTTATGCGTAATCAGAATCAGCGTTTCACTAGGTTTCAACTGTGCTAATTGATGCTTAATGTGCATCTCTGAGCGGTTATCCATCGCACTGGTTGGTTCATCCATGAGTAGAACAGGAGGACGACCCAAAAATGCACGAGCGATCGTGACTGCTTGACGTTGACCACCCGAAAGCATTGCACCACCTTCACCAACTTGGCGTTCTAAGCCCGCTGGGTCAGATTGCGTAAACGCAGTAACACCGGCACGATTCGCTGCGTCTAGTACGTCACGGTCATCGGTTAATGGGCGACCTAGCGTAATGTTGTCGCGGATAGAACCAAAGAACAGATTCGAATCTTGCGGCACACAACCAATATTACGGCGAATGTCGACATGATGCAGCTGTGCGATGTCGGTATCATCAATGCGAACATGACCTTCCGTCGGCTGATACAAGCCCATGATGAGACGTTCTAACGTGGTTTTACCCGAACCGATACGGCCTATGATCGCTACTTTTTCGCCTGGGTTAATGGTCAAGCTCAAATCTCGAATCGACGCCACCGGTGAATCTGGGTAGTGGAAGGTCACGCGTTCAAGTTCAATTTTGCCTTGTACTATTGGACGGTGAATGTAACGTTTACCTTCTTCTTGTTCATCCGGCATTTCCATGACTTGATTGATAATTGTCATAGAAGACTTCGCTTGGTTGTAGCGCGTAGAGAGTAAGGATAACTGAACCAAAGGACCAATCGCGCGGCCGCTAAGCATGGTTGCGGCAATCAAACCACCCATGGTTAAGTCGCCCTCTGCAATCAAGTAAACGCCTAGGATGATCATCCCTACGTTACTACTTTGCTGCACAAAACCTGCTGCGTTTTGAATGCTATCCGTAATTCGGCGGCTTTTTATATTCCAGTTCGCCATGTGCGCAACTGCCTCTTCCCAGCGGTATTGGAATTGGCTTTGCGCACTGAGCATTTTTACGGTTTCTAACCCAGCCAAGCTCTCTATCAAATTGGCATATTTTTGCGATGCTAGGCGTGAACCCTCCTCAATGGAGCGGCGCAGCGGCCCTTGTATCAGTAGCGAGTGAATAATCAAAATGACCACGCCCACCATCGGTACATACACAAGATCGCCAGCCATTAGCCATATAATCACTAAGAACAAAATGGCAAAAGGCAAATCAATGAGAGCACTGACGGTCGCTGAAGTAAAAAACTCTCGAATAGATTCGAATTCTTGTAAATGGCGAGCGAAGGCACCGACCGAAGGCGGCTTTGATTCCATTCTAATCCCCATCACTTTGCTGAACAGTTTGGATGAAATCAGAATGTCAGACTTCTTGCCCGCCACATCAATGAAGTAATTTCTCAGCGACTTGAGAATGAAGTCGAACAGGAACACGACAAAGATGCCACTTGCTAGTACCCATAGGGTTTCAAACGCAAGATTCGGAACCACTTTGTCGTACACCAAGCGAGTGAATAGCGGAGCGGCAACCGCAAAGAGGTTGATGAGAAGTGATGCGATTAAAACATCACGGTAGATGCGTTTTGACTGCCACAAGGTGGACCAGAACCAGTGGCCTTCGTTGGTTTTGAGCACTTCGGGAGAGCGCTCATCGAAACGGAATTGCTTTTTAACTAAAAAGTACCGACCAGTGTATTGCTCAAGTAGGTCTTCTAATGGAATAGAGATCGGCACCATTCCACTTTCTAGGGTGGTGACTTCGGCCTCGCGTTTCTCCATATTGATGCTGTTGAGAACGCAAGAGTCACCGCCTTTAAGAACTAAGATTGCCGGCAGAATTAGGCTAGAGATGCTCTCCAGCTCTGCGCGGTTTTCCTTGGCAACCAATCCGGCCCTTTCCGCTGCTCTTGGTAGCAAAAATGGGGTCAGTTTACCGTCAGATAGCGGTAGTCCGTTGACTAGCGCTTCTGGCGAGTTAGCTAACCCATAGTAACGGCTAACGTAGATGAGCGAATTCAGTAAAGGGTCTTTCATCGTTGATAAACCTTTTTATTCCTTGTCGACGATGAATCCTTGGAATACCTCAACAAAGTGTTCAGTGAGGAAATCCAACTGGATTTGAGTTTCGATACGCGATGCGATAGTCGTAATACCAAGGTTGTGGGCAGTACGAGAGATCGACGTTAGCGTGAATTTTTGTTTTTCGTCGTGCAAGTTGTGTGTGAATAGGTAATCGAGCTTCACATAGTTCGGGCGGAACTCTTGGATGTATTCCAAAGATTGGAAGTTACGTCCGTAGTTATCTACGCCGAACTCAGCACCTGATTGGCGAATGGCATTACATAACAGTGCTGTGTGGTGAGGCTGATCGATAAAGCATTCCTCTGGAATTTCAAAGTGTAGCTTAGAGGCCACTTTGGCGTGTTTTTCCAGCATGCTAGTTGTCCAGCGAATAAACGATGGTTGAGACAAGCTACTTTGCGCGATGTTAATCGCGACTGGGTCATTAAGTTCACCATTTTCTAGCATCTTAATCATTGATTCAATGACATACTGGTCAAAGATGTTGGTGGCGTCTAACTGTTCTAGTGCGAATAGGTATTGATTCGCACGATACGTTTCACCATCTTTTTCGATGCTTGAAAATACTTCGTTGTGGAATACTTTACCCCATGTGTTTTTCGCAGCTTGGAAACGGAATTTAACCCAATCACTATGAATGGCTTCTTCAACCAACGCTTTCCATTGCTGTTTACCCATCAAACTAGAAGGTGTATCACTGCCAATGAAGCCGTATGGCTTGTCTGGTTGCGCTTTGGCTTTCGATAGTGCGTTGTCCACCATCGAGAGGATTTCAGAGCGCGTTTTCTGATCTTTGCTGTGTGCAACCCCTAGTGACGCTTTAGGTTTTGCTAAGCCTGTTGGGTCAGTATTTAGGCCGTTCACACAATTGACGATGCTGTCCGATAAAATGCGTAACTCGCTCTCATCCATATGAGGGAAAAGCAAGCCGAACTCATCACTAGACAAGCGAGCAATAGTGGCACCCGGTACATCAATGGTGTTTTTCAAACGTTGAGACAGTTCTTTAACGTGGGCATCTGCGCGTTGGTAATCTTTGGTCTCGTAAATGTCCCCAATGTATTCAGCATGGAGTAGCGCGATACCCCCTTGCGTTTGCTCTGCAAGCCATTGGTCGATTTGGTTGATGTAGAATGAGCGGTTACCCAATTTAGATATAGGATCGAGGTAAGCCTGAGCACGCAGACGTTGCGCCTCTTTGGCTTGCTCTTTGAATGATAGCTCGATTTGAGCAGACATCATGTTAATGCCATCTACCACCGCGATAAGATCTTTGGTTCTTGGACGAGCAAGCGGTTCACCAAATTGGTTATTCGCGATTTCATGCATTTTATTCACGATGGCCGTTAATGGTTTTAGCGAGCGACGTAGGATGTATGAAATTGCCACTAAACCAGCCAGAAAAATGACACTGAATACAGACAGCAAGCCAATAAAACCTTGCCAGAGCTGCTCGTAAGCTGCGCCTGGGTGGCTAATGATTTCTACTTCGGCGAGCTGCATCCAACCACTGGTCACAACACGCTTATCGTGAATCGCTTTAAATAGATTCATGTCGATAAACCATTGTGGCACCGTACTTGGTTTAACTGGGTAAGTACGCACGATCTGGTAGTCAGAATCTAATGCTGTAAGACGAACAACTGAGTAGGTGCTGCCGTCAAATAGAGCATTAATCACGGACTCAACCGCGACTTTATCTTTGTCCTTTAGGTAAGGAGCCAATGCCAAACCTACGGTGTTAATAGTGTTGTTGACCTCTGAACGTTGCTGTTGCTCCAAGCTGTCTCGAGTCGTGTTGAATTGGATTACGAATACTGATGCCAACAAGAGTATAAAGACCGTAACCATCCCCACCACAAGCTTCTTATATAGGGTCATGTTTCTCACTCGTCATAGTTAATTTTAGGTTTATTTAACTGCAACTTACGTTCGCGCGAGCGTAAGTCATTCCAAAGGCTCAACCGTGATGCTTTCCCTGCCAGCTCTCCAGTGCTAGCAGATGACTTCATCAACCACAGGTTTGTACCATTAAAACTGTATATCGGTAGCAAGTCGCTACGCTTAGAGGCTCGGACAATGTCAGGATTGATATTATCGAGAATGAGCGGCTCAGAACTTGGGGTAGGGTAGTAAGCTAATACCATGTGAAACTGATTCAGTTCGATGGCTTTTACGTATATTAACCGCATCTTTGAATCTGGTATTCCTAGCTCGAGTAAAGAGAAGTACTTAGCAATAGTGAAATCTTCACAGTCTCCTGCGTTACTCCCTAAAAATTCGAGTGGCGTAGCCCAATAATCTGTCTTTCCCCACAGTTTTATGTCGTCAACGAAATACAGCTGATTAAAAAAGTCGTTAACGCCAGCGAGCTGTTCATGAGTCTCTAATTGTTTAAATAAGTCGAGGTTCTTTCGCCATGTATTTACGCGCAATCCCGCACGTTCGCCGTACACCGCTGTGACCGTATTGACCCATCGTTGTTCTTTACTGTTCAGCGCACCAAGTTGGAACGACAAACAACTTAAGCTGATTAATAATGTAACTTTACGCTGCAAATTGGATCGCATATTCGACTCGTATCACAAGTATACTCTTCTAGAGAGTTCGTCAGTGAGAAATAAGTGCTTTTTATTTAATCACTTATCGCTCAATACTCCCTCTCGCGAGTATCTTAATGTGGTTTACTCCTTCAAGGCGTTCGTTTTGGCACTTAAAATCGGTTTAAGTAGATATTCCAAAACGGTTCGCTTCCCTGTGATGATATCGACCGATGCTGTCATTCCTGGAATGATTGGTAAATCTGCATCTTGACCAAAGTTTGTTTTTTCGGTGCGTACACGAACAATGTAGAAGCTGTTGCCTTCTTCATCTTGAGTGGTATCCGCGCTGATATGTTCCAACTCTCCCTCTAAACCGCCGTACTTTGTGAAGTCGTAAGCTGTAAATTTCACGATAGCGTGAAGATCTGGGCGTAAAAATGCGATGTCTTTTGGCGCAATTTTCGCCTCTACCAATAGTGTGTCTTCTGTTGGTACGATCTCGACGATATCCATACCAGGTTGGATAACACCACCGACAGTATTGATGTTCAGTGTTTTGATTTTGCCTGTTACTGGCGAATTCACAACCGTTCGGTTTACTCTATCTTCCAAGCCCACCGCTGATTCAACCAAAGCAGATAACTGGTCTTGGGCGCTGTTGAGTTTCTCTTGCTGTTCAGAGCGGAATTTGAGTGCAACATCAATACGGTTGAGCATGGATTCTCGAATCGCTGATTGCAATACGGGAATCTTGAGCTCACTGGACGTCATTTCACGACGGGTATCGTTGACTTGGCGCTGTAATTTGAGCAGTTCAATACGAGGAACAACGCCCTCGTCTGCCAAAGGTTTGGTGATATCGAGTTCTTTTTTCGCGTATTGGTAGCTTTGACGCAAGTTCCTTACTCGTGCTTGGATCTCTACCAAGTCCTGCTGCTTTTGCTGCACTTGTTGGTCAATAACAGAAAGTTGGTTGCGTAAATTATCTAGATCTTCGCGATATTCTGCTTTTTGACGCTGTGTGAGTTGAGGTCGAGTCTCTTCCAAGGTTGGTGGGAAGGTCAGTTTACCGTAATCAAGTAGTACACTTTGACGCCAGTTTTCCGTTTCAAAATCACGATTAACGGCAACACTGTTAATAGAAGCGGATAGTTGCAGCACAGATGCGGTAAGGTTGGCAACTTGTTGCTCACGTTCACGAAAATCTGAGCGAAAGCGGGTGTCGTCGATAAGCAGTAACTGTTGGCCTTTTTCAACCAACTGACCTTCTTTGACCAAGATTTCTTTGACTAAGCCACCTTCTAAGTTTTGGACTACTTGTATCTGTGAGGAGGGAATCACTTTGCCTTGACCAACCGTGACTTTGTCGATTTCAGCCCAAGATGCCCAACCTATTGCTGCAATGAAAAATAGCACCATAACCCAAAGCATAAAACGCGCGCTGTTGGGGGTATTGAGGAGCAATGCTGCAGTTTTGTCATCAACAAAATCCAACTCTTCATCGTTGAGTTTGTTGTAGTTATCTCGGCTCATCACAGTCCCTGCTTATATAATTACGGATTATCTTTTTGATCTTATTATTATTAACCGATCGTGTCAGCATGCTCGGCTAATAAAATATGAGAAGAGGGTTATTCTCTCTTCAAATGAGCTTTCTTACACTTTCTAAATCAAACAAAAGCATAATTAGCGCCGGAGTATAGCTATTACGCCTTGAACTTGGCTTTATCCAACTGATGTTTTTTTAGTTTGTCGTACAAGGTTTTGCGTGATACCTGTAATTCTAGTTGAACCTCTTTGAGTCTGCCGCGATGTCTTTGCAATGCATCGAATAACAAGCAATATTCAAAGTATTCTGTGCGCTGAGTCATACTCTGAATTTCAAGACTTTTCTCACTGTTCCAATCTTCCATTCTAAAAGTATCTGGCTTGAGGGCACGAAGTTCAGCAAATTGGCGTAGCTGCTTAACGTTTTCTGGCCATTCGAGACTGGTGAGGTGTTTGACCTCTTCTAGGCTGATATGTGGCGGCTGTAACTGATATCGGCTCGCGGTGTGGCGCACAAAGTGCTTGTATAAAGGCCCTATATCTTCCTTTCTCTCATCGAGCGTCGGTAAGTGAATTAGAGTCGCCAGGGATTTTAGAGGCGGCTCGGCTTGGGTGGTCGCGCCAAAAACACGTTCAAGTTTTGGGTGCTTGAATAAGTATTCCCATTGCTCAAATGATACATGCTCTGCGCTATGTAAGTACAAACTGCAGTGGCGTTTTCCTTCACTTAAGCGGTGTATGGCTTTGTCGAGCGCTTCTAATGAAAGCTCATAGAGGTCTTCACCAGAAGCGGCGATTAGCTCACTATCCGGTGTTGCATGTATGTCGTGGGCAAATTGTGCAGCGAGTCGCCGACCCGTACCATCTTGACCTACAAAAATGAGCGGCTGGCTTGTGGGCGCACTGATCAAGGCGCGACGAATACTAACCATGGCCTTACTGTGACCAATCATTTTCGGACCAACATGAGTTTGCATGTCGAGCTCTTTCTTAAGCCAGATGTTTTCTTGCAACAAGTTCAGTTTATCGCTGGCATTGTTGAGCGATTTCATGAGCTGTTCCGTTGAAAACGGTTTTTCTAGAAAGTCGTACGCGCCGCTTTTCATCGCATCTACCGCGGTTTTCACATCTCCATGTCCAGTAAGTACGATGAATTGAAAGTGATCGTTTTTGCTTCGCAAAGTTCGCATAAACTCCAAGCCATCCATCACGGGCATATGGATATCGGTAATGATAATCGCAGGCGTATTTGAGTCGATTACGCGTAAGGCTTCTACTGCGTTTGGTAAGCAGGTGACGTCTATCCCTTCAATCAGCAGGGCTTGAGACACGGCATCACGAATGTGTGGTTCGTCATCAACAAAGAAAACTGGGTTATTCATGGTCGTTTTCCACTTCTGGAGTACGTTTATTCTGATTGACTATTGGTAGCGTCACGATAAAGGTCATGCCTCCTGCTTGTTGTTCTGTGTTCTGATGTTTATAGGCACAGAGGGAGCCGTGATAGCTCTCTAAAATGCGTTTGGAGATGGTCAAACCTAATCCTAAGCCCTCTGGCTTAGTCGTAAAAAATGGATCAAAGATTTTTGCTAGGGCTTCGTCCGACATGCCAGGCCCGTTATCGGAAACAAGAATGTCGCAACTGTCATCATGACACTGAACAGCAATGGATATTTGCGGATCGATACAGTGGTTTTCCATCGCTTGTGCCGCGTTGTGGAAGAGATTGATCAGCACTTGTTCTAATTCAACGCTGTGAATGGCCAGCTTCACATCATAGTCGATGGCCGGAACTTTTAGTGTTACTCCTTGCTTAATAAGCTTGTTGCTCAAAATGCTGGTGGCAGTATGTACCGCGTCGTGCAGTACTGAGATTTCATTGTGTGAATCGTACGTGGCTTTCCGAGTAAAGACTTTTAAGCGGGCAATGACTTCCGAAATGGTGTCATTAAGTGTCAGCATTTTGCCCAAATTGTCGGCGACCATTGGGTATTTTTCCATTGCCAACAAACGCTGCGAGTTTTCGGTATAGGTTCTTAGTGCGGAAAGTGGCTGATTTATCTCATGATTAATACTGGCTGATAGCTCGCCCAACAGTGCCAATTTCGCGGCTTGCGTCAGTTCTTGTTGTGTTTGTTTAAGCTCTTGTTGGCTTTGTTCATATTGGCGGATGGTCTGTTGTAGCTTTTGGTTGGCTTCACTCAGAACTAGTGTCCGTTGCACTACTTTTTCTTCTAGGCTCACATTGAGATGGGCAAGGCGTGCTTTGTTAACTAGGGTTTGGAACCACGCTAACGCAATCAGCGCAATGAGCGCATATAAGATCAGGAAGACGATATCGGCCTGTAAAACGGCGGCAAGAACGCTGTTGTGGTTAATTAAGGCAACGACGCGAAACCCTTTATCCAATAAGTGTGTTGCGTATGCGAGGTAATTCGGTGATAGAAGCAATTGATTGTCATCAAACTCCGTGACACCACTGTGTGCCGTTAACTCACCAAAATATTCGGGTAAGGTATCGCCATATTGACGCGTTTCGGTAAGTTCATTTATTGCACTCGATGACAGTGGGAAAAGTGCACGATAGCGCCAGTCTGGTAAATTGCTCATAAACACGACATTGTGTTTATCTGTAATGAGTACGTCAGTCGTGGTTTGCGAAAGGCGCTGTTCTAATTGCTCCAAATTCACTTTTACTGTGATCACGCCAACGACTTCCTCATTTACCCACAGCGGAGATGAGAAGAAGTACCCACGTTTATTCGAGCGTACGCCTAATCCAACGTATTGAGCGGGCTCACCGCGTCGCGCATTTTTAAAATAGGGGCGATAGCTAAAGCTAGAGCCAACAAACGTATCTTCTTGCTGAAAGTTACTTGAGGCTATGACTAACCCGGTACGGTCATGAACGTAAATCGTATCGGCCAAACTTTGCTTCAACCAATCTGATAACAGTAGGTTGAGCTCTTGAGAGGGCGTTCCGCGCTCGACTGCTTTGAGTAGTCTTGGGTCGTGACTTAATAGGTTTGGTATCTGTTCAAACTTTGCCAGTTCGTAGTCCACTTCTTGTGATACTTGCGCGGCTTGTCTCTCTAGCTTTTGTTGCCATTGATCATGTTGGTATTGAGTTGCGTAATGATGAGTAAGCGCAAGCCCTGAAATGCCAACGGCACACAGTAGCAGTAAAAAATGACGTAGGGCTTTGGGGTTGAGTAAGTTCACGATCGGCTCACTGGTTTTTTGTGTCATGGTATCAAATGACGCACTGTGATGCTGTGAGCGGCAACGATAACAAGCACAATGATGTCCTTGTATTTCCTCAGTATCGGGAGCACAATCGACAAAAACGAGTGAAGGAGTAAAGATGGAACTTGCTGATATTCGTCGTGAGTACACCAAAGGTGGGCTGCGTCGTAAAGATTTGAAAGCTGATCCTATTGATCAATTTAATCTGTGGCTAGAGCAAGCAGTTGAAGCGGGTTTAACGGACCCGACTGCGATGACAGTTGCAACGGTTGATGAAAATGGCATGCCGTTTCAACGCATTGTTCTATTGAAAAACGTCGACAAAGATGGTTTTGTGTTTTACACCAACCTAGGCAGTCGCAAGGCCCAGCAGCTAGAGCATAACAGCAATATTAGTTTGCACTTCCCTTGGCATCCGTTAGAGCGCCAAGTTCATATTACTGGTGTGGCTGAAAAGCTTACCGCCGTAGAGAATATGAAATACTTTACTTCTCGTCCTAAAGAGAGCCAGTTGGCCGCAATCGCGAGCAAACAAAGTAGCCGTATTTCTGCCAGAGGTGTGTTGGAAGGTAAGTTTTTAGAGCTAAAACAGAAGTTTGCTAAGGGTGAAATACCAGTACCAACCTTTTGGGGTGGCTTTCGCGTAAAACCAAAGAGCATCGAATTTTGGCAAGGTGGCGAGCATCGCCTTCACGATCGTTTTCTTTTCTCCCAGCATGATGGAAGTTGGGACATTGATCGTTTAGCGCCATAGGCTTATGGTTCCTCATGAATAAACAAACACCGCCGAATTGGGGCGGTGTTTTTGTAGGTAGAAGCAATTCGAATTATCGCTCTCCATTCAACACAACCGATAATTGATGCTTAAGCAGCGTTTTGGGTACAACAGAGCCGTAGCCTGCTTCCATTGCTTTATCTATTAGCTCGTTCTTGCTGTTCGCTGCAAACTTATTACGTAAGCGTGCGACGTGACCTTCAACGGTTTTTGTTGATATGCCCATGACCTGAGAGATGAATTGTGGCTTTTTGCCATAGAGCAAGAGGAAAAGCGTTTCTTGCTCGCGGCATGTGAGCTTCTCTGGTTTTGGTTGTAAGTCAGAAAAACGAAAGATGGATTGTTGATTTGGGTTGGTACTGATTGCACGACAAACCCAATACCCGACTTCAATCACGGCGGTGTCGGTGAGTTCTCTTCCGTAGAAAATGGTGCCTACGATGTCGCCTTTGTCATCTCGCCACGGTGTTTTAGTAAATATATGTGCTCGCCAGCGGCCATCTGGATAAGGGTGGATATCCAGAATTTTTAGTGACTCGCCAGTTTCGAGAACGTGTTTATCTTGGCGTTGAAATTCTTGCGCGCATTCAGTGGTTGGGCTGGCCATATCAAAATCAGTTTTACCCAAGCACTCCTCGGGCGACGTGTGCCCTAACAGTTCTGCGTATTCCTGGTTTACGTATAGGAATACCGAATCTTTATCTTTGCATCCCCAACAACCTGGTAGCTGTTTAAGGAGGGATTGTTCTATGGTATCGACTGAAATATTCACAAAAGGACTCACTACATACTGCTTTTACCAATACAGAGACGTCCGTGTTACATGGCTCGTATTGATGTTGCCAAGTAGGCAGTTACGTTGCTAGAACACGTTCGTTGATTGGCGCTCAATCCAATTAAATTCATGGTGTTCGATGTTTTCGTCAGGTAGTCATAGACAACGACGAAATGGAACGAAGAGTTTAATTGGGAAAATGGTCTGTTTCATTACAGATATGTGCGCTCACGGATGTCCGCCTAATGTTCGGCTTACAACTCGTATCGTCCTTGATCATGCTTCCTACAACTCAGTTGTAATGTGGTTGACGTTCATATCACTTGTGAGCGAAAGAGCAGCACCTAAGCATATGAGAGGGACAGTGAGACAAAAGCTATGATATCAGCTTATGCCATTGTTTTCATTGTTGAGAAGCGAAAAAAAGCCAGCCTGAAGACGGGCTGGCAACACAAGATATAATCTTGTCGACGTGTAGAAGAGGTTCTAAATTACCTAGCGAGGGTCTGCTAAGTAAGTTAGAGGTATCAATGAGATACCGAGAGCTTTAGATCGTATGCATCTTAAAGCTCGATAACTAATGTATTGAATCAGAGGCATATTAGTAAGGGGGGAAATCCCTCTATGTTGAGTTTAAGCGTGGGTTTCGATCCGTTTCGGAGACGACTTATCTAATATGGAGCACGGTGTTTTACAAAATAACAGATTGTTCGGTAACAAGGATCTTTACATTGATTGATTATGTATACGTAAGGTGTTGCCTATCTATCCGTTTTTGTTAATAAAATTGGTTGCTCACTGACCGTAAATTAACCTCGCATGATCATCGTTCCGGAACTATGATCATGTAAATGAACTTGATCATGCTGATTTGATCTTGTCGATTGAGTTGGGTAAAAGTTGCAACCCAACAAAGAAGGTATATGATGCGAAGACGTAAGCTGACCGTGTAAAGACGACTGTTTGAAATGAGTGACTCAGATAACCAAAAAATCCTTTCATATCAAGAGATTATTCTGCCAAAGCCGGCGGAGCTGATCACACTTCCGTCTTATATGGATTGCCACGATCATTCTTATACGCAGATCGTGATTGGTTTAAAAGGGCAAGCCGAATTTGAAGTGCGCGGGCGAGGTAATCTTGTCGGCCCTGGTCAAGGTTGTGTGGTCACCGCATGCTCTGATCATGCTTTCGGTGGCGTCATCAATCAATCGGATATTTTGGTGCTGAATATGCCCAAACCGACAAATGATGATCCTGAAATGCTTCAAAAAATCAATAACCTGGAGAGAGATCATGTCTACTTCCAGTTAGATAGTCAAATTCAGAAGTTGATACAGATGTTGGTTCAGGAAATGCGAAACCATCCGGATGACCTGCTGTTAAGTCGTGCGTGTAACGACACTGTGATTGCATTAATGCAGCGCCATATCTCGGCATTTGAGACCAGTCGAAAAGAGTCGCGCTTTGATTTGGAGGCGATTGATCGTTACATTGAGCAGCACCTGAGTCATAAGATTAGTGTGGCTCAATTGGCCGGGCGAGTGTTTCTTGGGGAAAGTCAGTTCCATTGCTTGTTTAAAGAGCAGATGGGGATTACACCTCATCAATATGTTCTTGGAAAGCGTATCGACATGGCTCGTGAATTAATCGAGCAAGGGCACCTTTCTTTAGGGCAAATTGCCGAGTTTACTGGCTTCTCAAGCCAGAGTACTTTTACTCATACTTTTACTCGCTTACAGGGAATATCACCTTCCCGTTATAAAAAACAAGTTGGATAACAACGCGTTTTTTAGGTCAAATAATCATCAATCAGAATAAAGCCATGCACTATGCATGGTTTTTTTATGTTTTATTCACGTGACCTATCTCTCGTTTTTTTAAATTCTCTGTTCTTTGCAGTGGTTGATATGCCACTTGATCCTACATTTTCTCTTAGAACGAGCTCTTCACAAAAATCTTATTGATATTCTTGATATTTTGTTGTGAATGCAATGAAAAAATTAAAATTTACAACACAAAATATTACCTATTTGAATGTGACTATGTGGATGTTTTGTTATAAAAGCGAGTTTTTGGCAAAAATGTCGTAGTTTTTGACAAGTATTCTTATCGGCCTCAAAATACACTGCCAGCCATTGATAATCCTCGAAGCGGTTTTCGAGGAGTGAGATTGAGGAACACACATGTTTACAGCTACGAACGTGTTGACACCGGAATTTATCGGGCAGCCGCTTGATAAGTTGTGGTCACTGATCTCGCCATTATATATGGTGGACGAGTCTCAATGGCTAGAGCAACTATTGCCACTAGCGACGCCGACAGAGGATGAAAAATCGGCGATCACTACCCAAACGACCCACCTTATCGAAGCCATTCGTGCCGATAAGAAGTCAATCCAGATGATTGATGCTTTATTGCTGGAATACAGCTTAGATACTCAAGAAGGTATCTTGCTGATGTGTCTTGCAGAAGCATTAATGCGCATCCCAGATGCCGCGACAGCAGATTCTTTGATTAAAGATAAGTTGAGTGTCGCAGACTGGAAATCTCACCTGAAGAACTCTGACTCTGTGTTTGTTAACGCATCAACATGGGGCCTCATGCTAACAGGTAAAGTGGTTGGTCTTGGTGAGCAAGGCACCCAGAGCCCAGGTCAGGCTGTAAACCGTCTGGTAAATAAATTCTCTGAGCCCGTGATTCGTAAAGCCATGTATCAGGCAATGAAGATCATGGGTCACCAGTTTGTTCGTGGTCGTACGATCGAAGAAGCGCAAAAGAACGGTCGCCCAATGCGCGACAAAGGTTTCACCTACTCGTTTGATATGTTGGGTGAGGCGGCGTTAACTACAGCGGACGCGAACAAGTACTTCAAAGATTACCTAATGGCGATCGAAGCGGTGGGTCGCGAGACTTACGGTAACGACACCAGCCCTGCGCCTTCGATTTCCATCAAGCTTTCTGCATTACACCCGCGCTACGAAGTCGCAAATGAAGAACGTGTAATGACAGAGTTGTATGACTCACTAATGCAACTACTAAAACGTGCTATTGAAGTCGACGTTGCAATCACAATCGATGCAGAAGAAGCGGATCGCCTTGAGCTTTCCCTGAAGCTATTTGAGAAAGTATACCGTAGCGATCTTGTGAAGGGTTGGGGCAAGTTTGGTTTGGTTATTCAAGCCTACTCAAAACGTGCGCTACCAGTCTTGGTGTGGCTAAATGCACTCGCAAAAGAACAAGGTGACGTTATTCCTCTGCGTTTGGTTAAAGGCGCGTACTGGGACAGCGAAATCAAGTGGTCTCAACAAGCGGGTTATGCAAATTACCCAGTATACACTCGCAAAGAAGCGACGGACGTTGCATACCTAGCTTGTGCTCGTTTCCTACTTAGCGAAGGTGTTCGCGGTAATATCTACCCACAATTTGCAAGCCACAATGCTCACACGGTGACGGCAATTGCTGTCATGGCGGAGCACAAAGAATACGAGTTCCAGCGCCTGCATGGTATGGGTGATTCACTGTATAACCATGTTATGAAAATGTACGGTCAGCCAGTACGTATTTATGCACCTGTCGGTAGCCATGCTGATCTTCTTCCGTACTTGGTTCGTCGTCTGCTTGAAAATGGTGCGAACAGCTCGTTTGTACACCGTCTAGTTGATGCGCGTTGTCCAATTTACGAGTTGACTCATCACCCTGTGGATGTGTTGACGGGTTTTGACACGCTACACAACGACAAGATCCCATTACCTGCCGACATTTTCCCTGAGCGTAAGAACTCATATGGCGTCAACATCGACATCGACAGTGAAGCGAAGCCATTTGAAGCTCAGGTCGAAAGCTTCATGGACAATCAGTGGGTTGCAGGCCCGATGATCAATGGTGAGCGCTTTGCCGAAAGCATGATCAAGGAAAATGCGGCTGAGATCATCACCGCACCATACGATCGCCGAATTGAAGTCGGCAAAGTGGCATTTGCAACTCTTGATCACGTTTCCGCTGCAATTGATGCGGCGCAAACTGCTTTCTCTGATTGGAAAGCCGTTCCTGTTGAGCAAAAAGCGGCTTGTTTAGAAAAGCTTGCTGACTTAATGGAAGAAAACCTAGCTGAGCTGGTGGCGATTTGTCACAAAGAAGCGGGTAAAACGATTCACGATAGCATTGATGAAGTTCGTGAAGCGGTGGATTTCTGTCGTTATTACGCGAAACAAGCGCAAAACTTACAGCCATTTGAGCTAGAAGGCTTTGATGGTGTGAAACGCATTTCTAGCCGTGAAGGTCTTGGTGTGTTTGTGTGTATTAGCCCTTGGAACTTCCCGTTGGCTATCTTCCTTGGTCAGGTAACGGCAGCACTGATTGCAGGTAACACTGTGGTTGCAAAACCTGCTGAGCAAACAAGCTTAATTGCCGCTCGCGCTATTGAATTAATGCTTGATGCGGGTTTCCCTGCTGGTGTGATTCAGTTACTTACTGGTCGCGGCGCTGAGATCGGTCATGCACTGACTTCTCATGATGCCATTGCTGGTGTGGCATTCACTGGTTCAACGGCAACGGCGCAACGCATTAACGTCACGCTTGCGGAGCGCAGCGCGAAACCGGTTCCGTTTATTGCGGAAACAGGTGGTCAAAACGCAATGATCGTGGACAGTACTGCATTGCCAGAGCAGGTGGTGCGTGATGTGATTCGTTCGGCGTTTGCATCTGCAGGTCAGCGTTGTTCTGCCCTTCGTGTTCTATTTGTACAAGAAGATGTAGCAGACCGTATGATCAACCTGATTCAAGGTGCGATGAATGAGCTGCATGTTGGTTTACCTTACCTACACAAAACGGATGTTGGTCCGGTTATCGACAGCAATGCAAAACAAAAACTCCTTGCTCACCTTGAGCAAATGAGCAAAACACAGACTAAAGTCGCTCAGCTACAGCTGGATGAATCGTGCCAGCATGGTGACTTTGTCTCACCAAGTGCGTTTGAAATCTCGGGCATCGATGTGCTGAAAGAAGAACAATTTGGTCCAATCTTGCACATTGTTCGCTTTAAAGCGTCTGAATTACCGAACGTGGTTGCGCAGATCAACAGAACGGGTTTTGGCTTGACGATGGGTATCCATAGCCGTAACGAAACCACGTACCGTTGGATTGAGAAACATGCACGAGTAGGTAACTGCTACATCAACCGAGACCAAGTTGGCGCTGTGGTTGGTGTACAGCCGTTTGGTGGTCAAGGCTTGTCGGGTACTGGCCCGAAAGCTGGTGGTCCACACTACCTATTCCGCTTTACTCAACATCTTCTTGCTCAAGCAGAAAACGCATAAGGAGTCGCATTATGGTTCATCAGATCACCTATTTTAAAGATGCATTCTCTGCGTGGGAGCAGTGGAATCTGACTGATTTTGATTACAAATGCGAGCATGTTCTGGCATTTAAATCTGCACTAGAAGGGCAGCAGTCTACCGTTGCCAAAGTGGTTTCTTACCACTTGCAACAAGCATCAGCTCTTCTTGCAGAAACTCACCAGTTAGTTGGCCCTACAGGGGAAACTAACGAACTGTATGCCGCAGGACGCGGTGTGGCTTTGGTGATTTGTGAAAACAACATCGAGCCTGCTGATAATGCGTTATACAGTGCTTTTGCGATGATCACCTGTGCCTTAATTGCAGGCAACAGTGTGGTCGTTTGCAGTGACAATGCAGAGCTAAACCAATTGGTTAAGCAAGCTGTAGCGTTGGCAAACTTCCCATCTAACTTAGTCCAGGTTGTTGCGTACGATGCGTCTGCCCCGTTGCTTGAGAGCGATGTACGTAGTGTGGGTTATGTTGGGCGTTCACAGGTTGAGCATGCGCTCAATCTTCAACTAGCTAAGCGTGACGGTGCAATCGTCGGCTTAGTTTCTGAAACGGATTTAGAGTCACCGAAATTGGCTCATGATCCTCATCTCTCGTTGCGCTTCATTACTGAGCGCACTCGAACGATAAATATTACCGCGGTGGGTGGTAACGCAACTCTACTCGAGTTGGGGAACGAAACTCACTAACCTGACTTGTAATGCCAATCTGGAGTAACTGGACTGAGAGCCGGTCCAGATTGGTTTTTTATACTCTGATGTATTGCTGAGACGGTAAAATATCAGGGCAGGCAAGGAAGGAAATAATTATAACGAGGACTATCTAATGATAGAAAATAGCTTTGCTATCACGTCCACTTTTGTGGCGTATTTACTGATTATGGTTGCTATTGGCGTTTACGCGTATAAGAGGACTTCCAATTCATCTGACTACTTCCTAGGTGGCCGTAGCCTAGGTCCGTGGCCTGCTGCATTATCTGCAGGTGCTTCAGACATGAGTGGTTGGTTGCTGCTAGGCTTGCCTGGCTATGCGTACGCTGCGGGTATCGAGGCCTTCTGGTTAGCCGGCGGTCTACTTCTTGGTACATGGGCAAACTGGCTCATCAGTGCAAAACGCCTCCGTACCTACAGTATCCAAACTGACGCGCTAACGTTGCCAGAGTTCCTGTCACGTCGCTTCAACGATAAGTCGAAACTGATTCAGACAATCTCTGCGTTTTTCATTCTTCTATTTTTCCTTTTCTACACCAGCTCAGGTTTGGTCGCAGGGGGCAAACTGTTTGAGACGGTATTCGGTCTAGATTATACCTACGCTGTTATCATCGGTACGGTGTGTGTCGTTTCTTACACACTATTCGGTGGTTTCCTAGCGGTATCTTGGACTGACTTAGTGCAAGGTCTGCTAATGGCGGCTGCGCTAATGATTGTTCCTATAGCGGTAATGGACGGTGGTTTAGGTCAGCTAAGTTCTGATCTACATGACATCAACCCAGAACTTGCAACGCTATGGAATGACGCGAAAGGCGAACCATTGTCTGCAATTGCCATTATCTCTCTAGCGGCGTGGGGCCTTGGTTACTTTGGTCAGCCACACATCCTAGCGCGTTTTAAAGCGTCTCGTTCAAACAAAGATCTAACGACTGCACGTCGTATCGCAGTGATTTGGACGGCACTATCTATGGTTGGTGCAATGCTTGTTGGTCTTGTTGGTCTGGTTTGGGTTACGGGTCATCCGGGTACTCAACTAGAAGACGGTGAGAAGATCTTCATGCTATTGGTTAACGCAGTATTCCACCCTGTCGTTGCGGGTATGTTGTTAGCAGCAATCCTAGCGGCGGTAATGAGTACCGCTGACTCACAGCTCCTTGTTTCATCTTCAGCGCTTGCAGAAGATTTCTACAAGCAAGTATTCAAGCCAGAAGCGTCTTCTGAAGAAATCGTAATGATTGGTCGTATCGGTGTTATCGTTATTTCGCTTGTTGCGCTATTCCTAGCGATGACGCCTGATAGCTCAGTACTTGGCCTTGTATCTTACGCTTGGGCTGGTTTTGGTGCGGCATTTGGTCCTGCGGTTGTACTTAGCCTTTACTGGAGCGGTATGAACCGTAATGGCGCGTTAGCAGGTATTCTTGTTGGTGGTATCACTATCGTAGTTTGGAAGCAGCTAACAGGCGGTTGGTTTGATGTGTACGAAATCGTACCGGGCATCATCTTCTCTACGCTTGCCATCATTGTGGTAAGTAAAGCAACGGGTGGTGCTGCGCAAGACGTGTTAGACCAACACCAGTCGTTCGAGAAAAAACTGGTTGAACTAGACTAGTAACTTCCCGTATATGAACACAAAGCCCGCTATTTTAGCGGGCTTTGTTTTATCTGAAACTTAATTAACGTTAATGGCGGTAGCTTGAGATCAGAGCTTAGCATTGCTCGGTTAGATTGGAGTGTTAGTCGCGACGAATTTTGGCGTAAATAATGGTGTTACTCAGCTCTCCCGATGTAGTCAGACGTTCGTTTCTGAGCTCTCCTTCGAACTCATAACCACAGCGCTCGGCTACAGCCCTGCTCTTTTGGTTGGTGCTATCAGCATGAATTGCGATTCTCTTTGCGCCCAAGTCATCAAACGCATAGCGCTCAACTTCGAGCACAGCCTCGGCAACATAACCATTGCCAACGGCAGCATTATCTAACCAATAACCTATCTCAAAGGATGGTACGTCGGGATCTCGAATCATCAGGCCGACCGCACCCAGTAAGCGATCGCTTTCCTTTTCAATCATGTAGTAACGCAGCTCTTCTTCGAAGTTTTCAAAGTTTGCGATGGCTTTCTCTGTCCCTTCTATCATCGCTTCTAATGTCAGCACATGAGGCACCCACGGCAGATAGACTTCGAGAGTTTTTTGGCTGCGAACGACAGCTTGATGCGCCTCTTCGGCTCGTTCTAAACAAGCAGGGATGAGTTTGAGACGTTTCGTTTCCATGCCGACTCTCCTATGGGTGAAAAATGAACGGAAAATCATTTAAACAGATGTACTTAGAATGATCTAGTCAACGCCGTCATATTATTCACTTGGTTTGCCAGAGAGAAACTGAGAGAATCGAACCGTTATCAAACCAACTAGGTTCATTATGAAACTTTTAGTAAGAAACTTGGCTCGTCACATGACCGAGCAAGATATCCGCAAATTATTCTCAGCGTACGGCAAAGTAGAACTGTGTTCGCTAGTGCTTGATCAAGACACGGGTTTGTCGAAAGGCTTCGGTTTTGTCATCATGCCGGACGAAGCAGAAGCCATTTCTGCTCTTGAAGCACTGAATTTGACGAACGTAGAAAAAAGCAAAATTCGCGTGAAAGTCGCACAAGACTAATACAGAGAAAAGCCAGCGTTATTGCTGGCTTTTTTGTCTTTCTATTTAGAGACCAAATTGGCAACATTCTAGAATGTCTTCTCTTTTCGTTTTAGCGAGATTGATCATCAATTCTCTCTTCAAGTTGTTTCATTAAATCCTTTAACTGTAGAGAATCGAAATTGTCTGAATTCGGCACTTGGTAAGCGTCGTTGACTGTGTAGAGCATCAAACTTTTGCTAGAGAAGAACTCTTTCTGTATTTGGACTTTGACAATGTCATCAAGAGGTAGACGGAAGTAAACCGTTGAGCCCTGGCGGTATTTCAAGGTGTTGGTGCTTGCATCGATATCTAGCGTTTTAGGATTGAACGCGCGGCGCGTGAAGTACGTTGAGAGCAGTTTCAATCCTATTATTGTGAGTGCTACGAGTCCAAACTCGACGATCTTGTCTGCTAGGTAGGAAAAATAGAACAGCGACAACAATACAGTTCCTAGCAAGAAAGGGTTGTTCTTGGGCAGATTTTGTGAAGTTTCATGGATGATCATCCGACATATTCCTCGACTTTATTCAGAAGCGACGAACGTGAGTTGGTAGACACAAACCTTTCGTTCTTTGCCTTGCATGCGCAATGTTTTGTCACCGATGTAAGGGATATTTAGTTTTTGGATCACCGATTTAGAACGCTGATTGTCCACCAAATGCATCACGGTTATTCCGTTTAACTCAAAGTGCATTCGAGCAAATTCGAGTAAGGCTTTGGAGGCCTCGAATGCATAGCCTTTCCCCCAATGTGGCACGCCAACCCAGTAGCCTAATGTACCGTAGCCCTCTTCGATACGCGGTAAACTCACTGCACCAAGTAACTCCCCAGTGTTTCGCAAGGTAATAGCGTACGCCACGCCTTGATGCTGCTGATACATCGGATCGTGCCTATCTATCCATGCTTGCGCCATCGGTCGCTCATAAGGATGAGGGATGTTTGCTGTCATGTCGGCAATTCGCTTATCTCCAGCGAGTAAAGCCACTTGTTGGCAGTCATCGATATTGAATGGCCGGAGGACGAGTCTTTCGGTAGTGAGAATCGGTTGTATCGTCATGCATTTCTTCCTTGATGAGACGGCTATAGCTGCTAGCAACTGGTTTGCGGGGTAAATCGAGATAACAAGGCGTCTCGAAAGCTCGATCTAGCCAGGCGTGTAGTTGTCATGCGCCTTACTAAATAATAAGCCCGAACAATTGCTTATGTGTAATGTGTCGTATTATTACACACATAAGCACGTTTGCTCATATTGATGGTACAAAAGTTGAGGTCTGACCAATGTCTCAGTTTTTTGATACTTTCGTTCAATTTTTTGAAGATAGGGCACAAAAAATTAAAGGAGCTTTTTAATTGTGGAATTATTTTGAACAAAATATGTCAATTGTCAGTAGGACGAAAAAGTAGGGAGAAGAGAAATGCCGGATATATATTGCGCAGCTTGTAGAAAATCAACGCAACATAAAGTGATTATGAAGCGTTGCGAGCCTCAGTCTGTTGACTCGTTAACAGGCAAAATGGTGAGTTTTACACAGCTGATGGCGAAATTTGTATCAGGTGAACATTATTACGAGATGGAGCCTCAATACTACTGCCGTTGTTGTAATCATCGTGCAATTGGAGAGGTTGTTCCACATCCTACACGGCATACATCGGCCGCACTCTAATTCTGAGTGATAGCCATGATTAATGGCTAAATAGGGCAGTGTTGCCCGAACGACATATCTATACAGGCGTGTCATGCGCTTTCAAATTTGCGACTCCGCGGGAGCCGCTAGGTTGCTTTTTCTCTTCATATCACGGTTACTAAGTGAGCGGCAATAATCATAGCTCTTTCCCTCCTTCGTTGTTTTCTGGTTATTCTCTGCTGAATTTCACATGCTGTGCATTTGATGGTTTGCAATTGTTTGAGCAACGATTAATGTGATGCTTTCTAAGTGGTTACAAGGAAGTGGGTTAATGAGTTATCAATTGGACCGGATTGATTTACATATTTTGAGAGTGCTTCATTCGAGAGGCAGAATTCCAGTTGTAGAACTAGCAAAGCTGATTAACTTAACGACTTCTCCATGTTCTGATCGTGTAAAGCGGCTAGAAAAAGAAGGGTATATCAATGGTTATCATGCGGAGTTGAATGCGGAAAAGTTGGGGCTGGATGTGCAAGTATTCATCCATATTCGTTTAGACCAAACCAGTTTTTCTATTTTTGAAAAGTTTGCGAAAGCGGTGGAATTGATGCCTGAAATTGAAGAGTGCTACTCGCTCTCTGGAGATTTCGATACCATGATAAAAGTTCGTGTTAAGAGCATGAAAGCGTATCAGGAGTTTATGTCGAGCAAGTTAGGCACGCTTCCGGGCGTGATTCAAACTCGTAGTGAAGTGGTCATAGAAGAACATAAAACGGGATTTGGTGTTAATCCCGAGCTCCTTGGTTAGGCGAGGCATGTGTTGAGCCTCCTTATTGAGCGTGACTTGGCGTATTATTTTTTCAAGATAAAAAAAGGAGCCGAAGCTCCTTTTTTAATAAATCGGTGAGCGATTATGCCCCGATAAAGGTGCTGATAACGCCTATTAAACCACCAAAAACACCGCCCCAAACGACTAGCCATCCAAGGTGTTGTTTAATCATTTTTTGCACCATTTCTTTAACTAATGCCGGTGTTAATTCGCTTAAACGTTGATCGATGATACCTTCAATGTTCTGCTTTATCTCATCCATCATTGCAGGAGATTCGAATTGCTCTTTCAGTGCTTCTTTGATGTTATCGCTCTTGCTCAACTCAATGATGGATTCTTGCATCTTTTCGACGAAAGGTTGGCGCATGGGTTGTAGCGCTTCCGAGCCGCCAAACATCGCTAGCATGCCACCAAACTGAGAGCCTTCAATTACTTCCACTAGGGAATCAAATGCTGGATTTAAATCTACTTTCTCAATTACTGGTTGAAGATCGATGTTCACACCGCCCGCCATTTCTTTATTCAAGAATCGGTCAATGTTCGCTTCAGTAAAAAACTGTTCCATCATCAGTTTTTTGATAGCCAGTTTAAACTCTTCAAATCGCGCGGGGATCACGCCAGAACCGTATAATCCAGGCACTTTCTCAAACAGCATATGGATGGCAAGCCAGTTGGTGATGGCGCCTGAGAACGCAAACAGCCCTGCATACCAAAGATAGTCGTTTTGTAATTGATGACCTCCAGCCATCAAAGCGATAGCGAGGACATTCGTTAGCAAACTTTTGTTCATAGTGACCAGTTATATATGAATATCGGAAAGAATAAGTGGGCCTGATTCTATACCTAAGTCACATTAAGATGCTAGGTTTTGCCGTGATGAGTAGTCTTGTAGAGAAGGGACAAAAAATGAATGCTCAGAAAAACAAAACCCGACAATCATTGTCGGGCCACTGCTTTTTCTTAGAAAAACTAAGATTCTATTTTTAATTTTAGATGCGGTAGATCTTACAACAAAGTTGGCATTTCCATCTTTCTGAGTAGCCAAATAGCTTGTCAGCCCAACTTGGTTTGAGTTGTACGATCTGCATTGAACCACATTTACACATAAGCTAATTACCTTATTGTTAATATAATAACTAAGCCATCTATTGAGTATAGCTGTTTCTCAAAAAGTGAAATGACAAATGAAGACGGCTCAATACTCTGTATTGTGTTCATTGCAATGGATACGCAACGAGGCGGTATATTAGCAGAAAAAGTGTGAGCTTTATCATGGAGAGTGTTTCATATATGAGAAACCACAATGGCTATATGAGCATCTAGCCATGGATTTAAATAAAAAACGGCGCTTAAAGCGCCGTTTTTATTGAGCTTATCACTCGTTAAGAAGCGTGTTGATTGTCTAGTTCTTCAGCGATAAATCCGCCAGTTTGATGCGCCCAAAGCTGGGCGTAAATGCCGTTATTCGCAATGAGTTCTTGATGAGAACCTTGTTCAACGATGCTGCCTTTATCTAGCACGATGAGGCGATCCATTTGTGCGATGGTCGATAATCGGTGAGCGATAGCAATAACCGTTTTCCCTTGCATTAATTCATTCAAGCTTTCCTGAATCGCTGCTTCGACTTCTGAATCTAGAGCCGATGTTGCTTCATCCAATACCAGCAATGGTGCATCTTTGAGTAGCACACGAGATATTGCGATACGCTGACGTTGGCCGCCAGACAGTTTCACACCACGTTCACCAACTTGCGCATCGTATCCGACATTACCAAATGGGTCGGTCAGAGTTTCGATAAACTCATGGGCATGCGCTTGCTTAGTGGCTTTCAGCAAATCTTCTTCTGTCGCATCTGGATTGCCATACAAAATATTGTCTCGAATTGAACGGTGTAGCAGAGAAGTATCTTGGGTCACCATACCGATCTTTGAGCGCAAAGAGTCTTGTGTGACTTCTGAGATGTTCTGTCCATCGATCTTAATGCTGCCGTCTTCGACATCGTGGAAACGAAGTAACAAGTTCACCAACGTCGATTTCCCGGCGCCGGAGCGCCCAACCAAGCCGACTTTCTCTCCTGGTTTGATGTTGAGATCGAGGTGGCTAATCACGCCTTTGTTCTCACCGTAATGGAAGCTGACGTTATCAAAGTGAATGCCTCCTTCAGTGACAACCAAGTCTTTTGCACCTGGTTTATCTTTAATATCAATAGGCTTAGAGAGCGTTTTCATTCCATCGACAACGGTTCCCATGTTTTCAAAGAGGGCGCCAACTTCCCACATTATCCACATAGACATACCGTTTACGCGCAATGCAAGACTAACAGCAATCGCAATCGCGCCAACGCTAATGGCACTATCCAACCACAGGTAAATCGATAAAGCAGCAACGGAAAATACCAAAATATAGTTTGAGATCTCTACAGCGACGTCGAAGCCGGTCACTAGGCGCATTTGACGATAGACCGTATTCAAAAATCCTTTCATGCCTTGCTCGGCATATTGGGTTTCGCGCTGGCTATGAGAAAACAGTTTGACGGTTTGAATATTGGTATAACTGTCTACGATGCGCCCTGTCATTGTCGAACGTGCATCGGCCTGCGCTGAAGCGACGTCTTTGAGCTTAGGGACAAAATAGATTTGGATAGCGATGTAAGCGAGTAACCAGACGATCATTGGGATCATCAAACGCCAGTCTGCCGTCGCTAACATAATGATCATGCTGGTGAAGTAAACCGTAACGTAAACAAACACATCCATAGCTTTCATTACGGTTTCGCGCACAGCTAATGAGGTTTGCATGACTTTCGTTGCGACTCGGCCTGCAAAATCATCTTGATAGAAGTTCAAGCTTTGATTGAGCAAATACCGGTGTGCAAGCCAGCGGATAGACATTGGGTAGTTGCCCAATAACGTTTGATGAACGAGCAACGAGTACAAGATCACCAATATAGGCATGACAACCAGCAATAAGGCTCCGTAGAAAATCAAATCCGATTTGTTGTCTTGTAAGAACGTTTCTGGATTGCTGGTAGACAACCAATCAACCAATTGTCCCATGGCGCCAAACAACATTACCTCAACAACAGCCACAATTGTGGCCATCAAAGACATGATGATCAAAGGCTTTTCATAACCACGAGTGTAATAACGCAGAAAAGCGAACATCCCTGAAGGAGGCTGATCCGGCGTAGATTTGGGGAACGGCTCTGTAAAGCCTTCAAATCGTTTAAACATAACTCATCCTAAAGTTAAAACAGTGCCATTTGGGGTGGCTAAATCCATCGATTCACGCTGCTTTGGACGAAACCGCGTGTATGAGAGTTTCTTGCCTGCTCCTCGATAAAGCAGACCGATTGACGAGAGGGGCGAAAAAATAGTCTAACCGATTGTGTCTTAAATGTAACTAGTTGGTTATGAGTGTGATTGTCTATGGTTCTGATTCTTATGATGAATTCTTATCATGTTCATCACGGTGCAATAAAAGCTTAAACCTGCAAGGTGACAATAAAATTTAGGGAAAAATGAACTTAATGCAGCAAAAATTACTTTTGGGCAATTAAATTAATTGTCAAAACAGCAAAACTGAAGTTAACAATAAATTTACAATCTCCTCATTCTAGTGATAAGGAATGTATTGGATGCTATTACACGAATCAGTGACCCAATTTGCTAATGGGAAAGAAGAAAGCACGCAAAGTGCTCAGCGCCAAACCGCAAACTGCGTAGTGATGGTGCCACCGAAAGAGTTTCGTTTTAATGAAGAAACCGCACAAGATAATGAGTTCCAACATAAAGTGTCACTCAGCCAAGAAGAAGTCTCACGTCGAGTAATGGCCGAGTTCGCGAGTATGGTTGCAACGCTGCGTCAAGAGGGCGTTCAAGTTGTTGAGTTTGATTATCCAACTTCAGATGTTGCAACGCCAGACGCGGTATTTCCAAACAATTGGTTTAGCACTACGCCAGATGGCACGTTGTACACCTTTCCAATGGCCTGTGAAAACCGTCAAAAAGAAGTACGTCCCGATGCGCTTGTGGCAGCACTAGCGCAAGCAGGGCGAGAAGTTCATCGACGCAGCAGTCTAACTGAATATCTTGATGAGCAAGCGTATTTAGAAAGCACGGGTGTGATGGTGTTTGACCACCTAAATAAAACGGTCTACGCCGCACTCTCACAACGTTGTGATCGTCTGGTTTTAGAAGATTACGCCGATCGTATTGGCTATGAACGAGTGATTTCTTTCCAAACTCGTTTGCCGTCTGGTGCGCCGATTTATCACACCAATGTGATGATGGCGGTTGGCGAACAGTTTTGCGTGATTTGTGACGAAGTGATCCCAGAATTTGAGCGTCGTTTTGTAATGAAGTCACTCGCCAAAGACAAGCAAGTCATCTCAATTTCGCTTGATCAGATGAACCAGTTCTGCGGTAACATTCTGCAACTGGAAACGATCAACGGCGACAAGGTGATTGCGATGTCGCAATCGGCGTACGATGCATTCTCACCAGCACAAAGAAACCAATTGGCAACGCACGGTAAATTGCTGCCATTCGACGTTTCTACCATAGAATCTATTGGTGGTGGTTCGGTTCGTTGCATGTTGGGTGAAGTGTTCTTACCGAATCGTAAAGCTTTGCTTTAATAAACTGCACATTTCTTTTCAGCCGCAGTGAAAGGCTGACGAAGCGTTCTCTTCAAGGGTTTTTAGCCGTTAGCTCTGTGGCAGTACAGACTAACGGCTTTTTTGCGCTTTTTAGTTTTCTGACGATTTGCGTAGGTGACGCTTGGTTTAAGCGCCTAAAGTAGGATGGTTCACCTAGCAGATTGTGGTAAAGTCCGCGCCTGCGTTTTACCGCATCTTCATTATTTTTATTGCTTCTTCAACCCAAAGTACAAGGTTTTCGTTAATGCCATTTTCTACTCTCTCATTGAGTTCTGAGCTGATTCACGCACTGCCAAAAGACTTCAAGAAACCGACCGATATTCAAGCGTTGGCCATTCCTGAGCTGTTGGCTGGTCAAGATCTATTGGCTTTGGCAAATACAGGCAGCGGCAAAACCCTGGCTTATGGTTTGCCTTTGTTGGAAAAGCTGGGTGTCAATCCAGAGCAAAAAGCGCTGATTCTTGTGCCAACTCGTGAGCTGGCAATGCAAGTGAGTGAAGCAATTAACCAAGTTGGTCAAGTTCTTGAACTCAACGCAGTGTGTTTGTGTGGCGGCGTTGATAAAGAGCAACAACAGCAGGCGCTAGCGACAAATCCTCATATCCTTGTCGCGACGACAGGTCGTTTGGTTGATCTGGCAAACAACGGTTTAGACTTAAGCAATATCCATTACCTAGTGTTGGATGAGGCGGATCGTCTGTTGGATATGGGCTTTTGGCCTGACGTGCAAAATATTGCGGGGCAGATTTCAAACCAGCGTCAAACCGCAATGTTCTCGGCAACGTTTTCAGATGAGTTGAAGGGTAAAGCGAAGCTGCTTATGCAGGCACCAAAGCAAGTTGCAGCGCATCAAGAAAACAGCACCAACCAAGATATTGCTGAAACGCTGTACCTCGTCAACAAAGGCAGTAAAACCAAGGCATTGATTGAACTGATTCAAAAAAACGCGTGGACTAAGGCATTAGTCTTTATTGGTGCGAAAGAGAACGCCGATGGCTTAGCGAAGAAGCTGAATAAAGCGGGCATCTCAACCAATGCGCTGCATGGCAATAAGAGTCAAGATGAGCGAGAAGAAGCACTGGCGCAGTTTAAATCTGGGCAAATTCAGGTGTTGATTGCCACCGATCTACTAGCGCGTGGCATTCACATTGAGCAATTACCTGTAGTGATCAACTTTGAACTGCCAATGCATGCAGAAACTTACGTTCACCGAGTAGGACGTACCGCTCGCGCAGGCGAACAAGGCGTGGCGGTGTCATTGGTTTGTCATGGTGAAATGGACGCACTAAACGCGATTCGTCACCTGACTCAACGTGCATTGCTAGTGCAAGATCTGGTTGGTTTTCCAGTAACGGATAAGCCATCAACTGGCGAGAGCAAACGCGCGCCACGCGATAAAAAAGCCAACCGCCGAACTCATGCTAAGAAGAGCATTAAGCAGTTCCAAGGTAAGTCGAAACGCCCAGCCCCGAGTGCGAAGTAAACCAAAAAAACACGCTCTGGCGGCATAGTTGGTTCAGAGCGTGGCTTAAAATTTTACTTTGGGGTGTCAACTCACAGTTGGGCCAACCAAGCGCATTTCCCAATCTTCAACTTCGCCAGTTTCTAGGCGGCGCTCGACCAACTTGCCCCAAGACTCGACTAACGGCAGCTCAGACAGCTGAGTGAGTTCTTTTCTATCTAAACAGCCAGTGAAAACCGCGCCCATGATGCGAGCCAGTGGCCATTCTGGATAAGGTCTTTCGCACAGAATAATCTCGTCGCCTGCACCGATATCGCCTTCTTCCAACACTCGGAAATACCAGCCTGTTCGAAGCGTATCTTGCAGTCTTCTCGCCATATCGTGTTGGTCAAAGCGTACGTTAAGTTTCCAACAAGGCATGCGACCTTGCGACACTTCCAGTAGTGTTGAGCCGATGCGAATTTTATCTTTCAAGCAAATCGTGGATTCGGTTACGCCTTCGGAGCTGATGTTTTCGCCAAAGCCGCCGGCGGATTGGAAAATGGTTCTTTCGCCTAATTCTTGTTGCCAGATTGGGTAGTGCTCGCTTGGGTAAATATGAAGCGCTTTTTGAATGCCACCATGAAAGCGTGGATCACCTTGCTCATCACTGATAAAACCGAGCTCTGTTGCATGCTGGCGCTCAGGCAGCACTTGTTTGTTGATTGCGCTTTGCGCACCATGAGCATAAGGGACGGTTTTCCCTGCTAGCACAGCTTTTACGACGCCGATTTTCTTCATGTAACCTCCTTATTATTTGAATGAGAGATAAAGTGTTTACCTTCATTCGCGATGCGGAGCATGATAGCCTAGTAAACTTGTGTCGGTGTAGGGGTGAAAAGACAACTAACAATGCTAACTCGCCAAATTGATTCGAAGTCAGGCGTCGTCACCTCCAATGAGATGATGGCCGCGAATTCCCATTCTCCTGTTTTAGTGAAAACCATCGACATGCCAAAAGGTTACATTGATGCGCTGCATCAACACACTTGGCATCAAATCATCTTTCCTATCAAAGGGTTATTGCAAACACAAACGGAGCATTATCAGCATTTGGTTCCGCACACTTCTGCGTTATTTGTTCCTGCGGGTGTTCAACACGAGTCGATTGCTCTAAGCAATACGATATTTGTTGGTATTTACCTCAACCCTGAGTTTGGCGCAACGTACGAGCCACAAGTGAGAACCATTGCTTTAACGCCGTTTTTAAATGAGCTTTTACAAGAGATCCGCAGACAGTGTGAAGGTGAGACAAGCCACGAAGAAGTGCTGCATTTGCTGGCGGTGTTGCATGATCAAATTTTGAAAAGCAACGTGCAGACATTTCAGTTATTGCTGCCACAAGACAGACGACTAAAACTGATTTTCGAGCGACTGACTGACGAGCCAGCGTTGAGCTGTTCGCTAAAAGAGTGGGGGGAGAAAATTGGGGCGTCTGAGCGTACTTTATCACGGCTGTTCGCCAAGGAATTCAACACTTCATTTCTACTTTGGCGGCAACAAATTCGGCTAATTTACTCGCTTTCTTTGTTAGATGAATCGTTGCCAATCCAAGCCATTGCAGACCTAGTGGGTTATCAAAACGACTCATCCTACATCAAAGCATTTAAAGCCTATTTTGATATGACGCCACAACAGTTTAGAGTGAACGGCGCATCGCGCAGGTAGAAATACAGAGTTTCGACTTCACTTAATGCTTTTGAGTAGAAGTTACGAAACTTCCTTTTTGAATTTCAATTACATGGTATGAATAACAATGGCACCAACGATAAATACTCGAGTGAATCAATTCTGTTTTGGTCAACCCAAAACGTCGCTGTCGTTGGAAAAAGAGCCCCTCAAACCGCTTGCTCAGGGCAAGGTTCGGGTGCGACTGGAAGCCACCAATATTAACCCAAGTGACTTGCTTTCCATTCATGGTGTTGGGCAATACCGCCGCGTTCACGTACCACCTCGCGTGCCGGGATTTGAAGCGGTTGGGCGTGTGGTGGAAGTCAGTGCAGTTGATCAAACTGACCTTCAAGTTGGGCAAAAGGTGTTGGTGGCGATGAGTGGGACTTGGCAATACTACATAGATGCCTCGCCTGAGAATCTTTTTCCGCTACCTGAGAGTTTGGAGAACGGCTATGCCTGTCAGTTGTACATCAACGCGTTAACCGCGTGGGTGATCACCACTAAAGTAGCTAAGTTGAACAAAGACGATGTGGTGATCATCAATGCAGCAGGGTCAGCGATCGGTAAGATATTTGCCCAGCTCGCCCATTCACTGGGTTTTGCACTGATTGCTGTGACCTCAAAGCGAGACGAGTATCCGTACGATACCATTCCAGTGTTGGACGCGAAGAAAAACTTACAAGCGCAGCTGCAAACGCGCCAACTGCCACAACCAACGGTCGCTTTGGATGCGATAGGCGGTGAGGCTGGCACGGATCTCATTCGTACCTTGAAAGAAAACGGCCAATACATCAACTACGGAACATTGTCGTTAACGCCTTATACGCCTGAGTTTTTTGAATCGATGAAGGCCAACAACATCGACTTTAGTACATTCTTTTTGCGGTATTGGGAAGAATCGGTAGGTAAAGGCGGGAGAAAGACGGTGTTCGCTGAAATGTTAGAACACTTTATTAGCAGCGACATAAAGTTAAACGTTGCATATGATCTGTCGTTAGAGGACTTTCAAACAGCGATTGAAATGGTTGAGCGACGCTCGTCAGCAGTGTCAGGTAAAATCATTTTGACGCTATGATTTACAGTGAGTCTGTTGAGAAAAGGGAGGATAAAATCCTCCCTTTTTTATGGGTTTATTTGTAATGATAGGGCTATTTTAGATGGAAGATTTGCTCTGTTTCGAGCGATGTCATCGCACGTACTTGACGCCAAATGTAATAAAAAATACCAAACATCATCAACATACTTGGGATGGCAATCATTGGGTAACTGTACAGCGTCATTTTTCCTAACTCTTCGTTAAAGGCAGCAGTACCAGAAGGGCTAGTCACAATCCAAGTCGCAAGGAAGTAGTTCATTGCAGATGAGAACGCAAAAGTACTTGCAAACAGGTAGTTAGAAGACATAAGGCAACGTTCGAACGCATCGGTTTTACCATTTTCTTTTAAACGTTGGTTAATCAACGCGAGATTCAACACTGTGTCATTCAGTACTAACTTCTGCATCAGTGGGTAGCGGGTAAACGTTGACCCCAAAACCGCTAAACCGATCAGGCCAGGAATCAGGGCTTCTTTTAGTGCTAACCAGCGTGTATCAAGCTCTAACAAGCCGATGCCACCAGTTAGTAGAACACTGATAAAGCCCAGAGCAGAAATAAAGTTAAATTTCTTGTTACGGACAAGGTCCATACCGCCATAAATGATAGGAAATAGCAAAGCGACAACCAGCGCCATTGCTGTCCCTAGATGCTCATCGCCACTAAACTTCATCAAAATGAAGGAAGGGATAAATACGTTGAAAAGGATTTCAAATAAGGGATTCGGCTTTTTCGCCGTCGTGTTACTCATAATGTTTTACTGACTCTACTCTATGTCGGCTGTTATTGTACTTTGACAAGAAGTGTTCATCTAGTCGCGCTTGATGTAAAGCGTTAAAGCGTCGAGTTGTGTAACGACTTATGAAATAGACCGGAGCATAGCCAGTTAGTTTACATGGTTGACTACTTTTTGTGTCTTAATGACTCTCCTTCTGTGCGATGATCTGATTACGCGCTCTGAATAATCGAGTCGCCACTGTGTTGTGGTTGAGCCTCAAGGCTTGGGCAATTTCATCATGATTCAACCCAGCCACTAAGCTCAAGAGCAACGGTTCTCGGTATTTGGGTTCGAGAATCATCATTTGTTTTTGAAGCCAATCTTGGGCCATGTCGTAGTCACTGCCAGGGTAGGTTTTTGTCTGTATTGCACACTCATCAATGTCGACAAAATCGTACTGTTTTCTATCAAAGCGCCGAGCATTCTCACGACGCAAAATAGTAATGAGCCAAGACTTCGCGGCGTTGGGGTCATTTAATTTATCAAAGAATCGCCACGCTTTCAGAAAGGTTTCTTGCGCTAAATCTTGAGCAAGGTGGTGATCTTTGCATAACCAATACGCGAGACGGTAGATCTCTTGGTATCGATCTTTCGTCAGTGCTTCGTAACGTTTATGTTTTTCCATAGCATTAAGATAAAAAGTTTGGAGAGCACGTTGTGTCTGCCAGATGAACGACAACCCTTTTTATCGCTTTTACAGTGATAAAAAGGGTTGTTCGATTAGGAAGACAAATTCGAAGAGTTAACCTTCCAAATATCGAAGGGTGACTCTGATTTCTTTCTTACACGCTTAAAATGGTTGGTTGGAAAAGCGTGAGTACTGGATGGCATCTGCGACTTCCTGAGCTTTAGACTCTGAAGTCATAAGGTGAAGTAGCTTAAGAGCAGCTTGATAGCTAACTAGGCTACCGTTCGAAGTGATAACGCCATCATCAATGACAAAATTCTGGTCGACTTGTACTTTGACTGCTGGGTAATCTCTTTGAAAGCCGTTTTCACCTCCGGCCCAAGTTGTTGCTTTTTTACCGTTTAAAAGGCCAGCTTCGGCTAACAAATACGCGCCAGAGCAATTACTTGCCATCCAATCTGCCGCCTTTGAGGTAGTTCTAATAAAGTGAATGAGATCTTTATTTTCGATTAGTGCATCCATGTCATAGCTGGATGTTAAAACCAATACGTCGAGTTCCGGCAGATCACCAATCCAAGCATCCACACCAATTTTTAATCCTTCTTCAGTGGTGATGGTTTTCTGATCTGAGACGGAAATGGTGAGCACGTCATAATCACTAAACCAAGTGAGACGACTTGCGACGCCAAAGACCTCTAAAGGCGCAGTAACATCAGAGGTCAGTACGCCATCGTAAACCAGAATACCAATTCGTTTATCTGCGGCATGTGCTGTTTGAAGCACCCCAAAGAATAGGACTAGTGTCGCTATCAATAGTTGTAGTGCATTCTTCAATCCGATTTTACCCATGGTTTTTTCCTCGCTAACAGAGCATCAAGTTATTGAGGTTCATTATATTTAGGCTAATTAGTGATTGAAGAGCCACTTGGTCTTTACTAAAGTGAATAAAATTCATGAATAGAGTTCATTGGTTATATGGATAAGATACGGTCCCTACGATTTTTTATTGCCACTTTAGATGGCGGTAGTTTTGCTGCGGCTGCCAAAGTGTATGGCACTGACCCTTCGACCGTGAGCAAAGCCATACATCGTCTTGAAAGCGATTTGGGTATACAGCTTTTTCAACGTTCTACGCGACAGAGCCGACTGACAGAAGCTGGTCGTCGGTACGCAAATACTGCTAGGTTTGTACTGGAAGAGCTGGCGGCATGTGAGGATTCATTAAAAAGTCACAATGATGCACTTTCAGGGCAGCTTAAGATTAATGTGCCAGTCTCGTACGGTCGCCTCTATATTCGTCCTTTATTAAAAGAGTTTTGTCGCCGCTACCCTAACATCACTATCGATATTCATTACGATGACGCCTACGTTGATATTATTGAGCAAGGTATTGATGTGTCGATTCGCTCTGGTGTCGTTCACGATAGTCAATTGATTGTGCGTCAGCTCAGCCCTATCGATTTTATCATTTGTGCCAGTCAGGATTACTTAGCGCGCCATGGTGTTCCGAGTGGCTCGGATGTATTCAATGACCATTCTTGGGTTCGTTTTCGTTTTAAACAAACGGGGAAACTGTTGCCGATTCGGATGCCAGAACCAGACGGTGCGAGTGAATATGACCCCGAAAGAAACTACATTGTAAATGACGGTGAATCTATGGCAGAGCTTTGCGCAGAAGGCTTAGGATTAACTCAGATCCCTCATTTTATCGCGAGAGACTGGCTTAAAGCGGGGCGTTTAGTGCCGATATTTCCGAGCATGCGCCAAGCAGGAAATGGCGTGTATCTTCTCTATGCCAACCGGGAATATGTGCCTGCCCGAGTTAGGGTGTTCATCGATTTTATCACTCAAGCAATACAGGATATGGATGAAACGCCATTCCATACTTGGGCTGAAACGTTGCCGATTTATCGACCGAACCAAGGCGATTGAAAACTTCATGTGAGTCTTTGGTTAAAAACCCCTAAGCTATATGGTGCTTTTATTGGTTTTTGTTAGTTTATTGGGCGTTATTATCGAAAAGCGCAGTTTGCTCTTCGTCACTCATAAAGGAAATACAATGCCAACTAAGATCTTAGTGCCTGCTTTGGCCCTACTTCTCAGCGCATGTGGCGGCGATGGGGAGTCGTCAGCCCCAGCAGAAAGCGGCTCACAAAACACAGGTTCCACATCGTCACAAGGCACATTTGCCGAGCAGATGCTTGCAGCGGTCAACAGCGCCCGCTCTACTACACAACAGTGTGGCGCAACCACCATGCCACCTGTTGGGGCTCTGACTTGGAGCTACGATTTGGAAAGCGCCGCTTATCGACATTCAAGCGATATGGCGAACAGCGATTTCATGAGCCACACAGGCTCTGATGGCAGCAAAATGTCAGATCGAGTTAACGCAACGGGTTATGCTTGGAGCGCCATTGGTGAGAATGTCGCCGTAGGGCAAAGCAGCATTAACGCCGCCATTAATGCTTGGTTATCGAGTGAAGGTCACTGCCTTAATATCATGAGTGCGGATTTTGATCAGATGGGCGCGTCGCTTGTCGAAAATCACTCTGCACGCTACGGATATTACTGGACTCAGGTTTTTGCCAAACAGCGCTAATGCGATAAAGAAGCCTGATAGATAAAATAAAACGCCAGCAGTCACTATCTGCTGGCGTTTTATTATTTACATCTCTTTTAGCTTGTCAGGTTACGAAGTTTTGGGTCATCCGCCAGATATTCAACAAATTCAATCTCAAAACCGGCAGGGTCAACAAAATACACATTTTTGCGGTATGGTTCATCAGCACCAGGTTGGGCAATCGGATAACCTGCATCGGTTAGTCTTTTGATGATTGCATCGACGTTGTTGGTCACATAAGCAAAATGCGCTAGCCCAACTTGGTGCCCGCTCAACTCGCGGTTTTCACCTTCGCCATGGTCACTCATGGCTATGTATTGATACTCGTCGCCAAAATGTAGCCAGTTTCTTGGTTTGCCACTCCATTCGCCTTTACCTTCATCACGCACGTACCAATGTGGAAATGCAGTTTGGTAAAACTTCAGCATTTCAGGGATATCTTTCACGACTAAGTTAATATGTTCTAGTTGGATCATGATGTGCTCCTTTTTGTCATTTTCTAGCCAACGATGAACATGCTAAAACCTCAAGTTATATTGAGGTAAAGGGCTTTTTTAAAATTTTTTAGGGTTGATATCTTTGGATCTGGATACATTGAGAGATTCGGTGGGTTTGGTGCTTTGAATCTGAAAGCTGGGTTAGGGGCTTGCAACCTTGTTTCACCTTTTGTTTGTTCGTGTTCGTGCTACTCATTTTCGATCGAGTTTACGGTGAGTAGATTCCCAGTCTCGCCTAGGTTCGCGGGAATGACGGAAAGAGAGTGCTAGACTAAGAGCGTCATTCTGAAAGAGCCTAAGCGAGTATTCAGAATCTACTTTCAGCACGTTGTGATGCTGGTGGAGTGAATTGAATTATCTGTGACTGTAAAACTTTCCACCTTACACTCGGAATGATGAGACCTTGAGAGTTTGATATAAGGGGGAGGTTAGGTGGGGTTGTTGGTTTGAGGCTGAATGTTGGGTAAGGTGTTTGCAACCTTGTTTCACCTTTTGTTTGTTCGTGTTCTTGCTAATCATTTTCGATCGAGTTTTTGGTGAGTAGATTCCCAGTCTCACCTAGGTTCGCGGGAATGACGGAAAGAGAGCTAAACGAGCAGCGTCATTCTGAAGGAGCCTAAGCGAGTATTCAGAATCTACTTTCAGTGTGTTGTTATGTTGCGTTGTGAATTGAATTATCCGCGAGCACAGAACCAGTTCCTCCCTTTTGAGCTCTGCGTGTTGAGAGCTTCGGAGTTTGATACAAGGGGAGGTTAGGTGGGGTTGCTGGTTGAATGTTGGGTAAAGTGCTTGCAACCTTGTTTCAACTTTTGTTTGTTCGTGCTACTCATTTTCGATCGAGTTTACGGTGAGTAGATTCCGAGTCTCACCTAGGTTCGCGGGAATGACGGAAAGAGAGCTAAACGAACAGCGTCATTCTGCAAGAGCCTAAGCGAGTATTCAGTATCTATTCGCAGCGCGTTGTGATGCTGGTGGAGTGAACTGAATTATCCGTGATTGTAGAGCCATTCCCTCCAGTTTGAACTCGGAGCGCTGAGGGATTTGTTTACACCTCTCCCCAAACAAAAAAAGCCAGCAGTTAATACCTGCTGGCAAAGTCTTTGGGCTTCTAGGTTTTTTTGATTTTATTTCTTGTTACTCATCGCTGTCACGGTGCCCCGATTGGTTTTCCGGGGAAGAAAACACAGCACCGTGCGCTTTGTGCTCAAGAAATTGGAGATTAACCTTGCTTACGGATTAGGTAGTCAAATGCGCCTAAGCTTGCTTTTGCACCTTCACCCATCGCAATGATGATCTGTTTGTAAGGAACGGTTGTTGCGTCACCGGCTGCGAACACACCTTCTAGGCTCGTATCGCCACGGCTACCGACCTCGATTTCGCCGCGCTCAGATAGCGCTACTTCTGAATCTTTTAGCCATTCTGTGTTTGGTACTAGACCGATTTGAACAAAGATACCTGACAGTTCAATCTCTTTGATCTCATCTGTGTTGCGATCTTTGTACTTCAAGCTTGTTACGCGAGTACCGTCACCCACTACTTCTGTTGTTTGCGCCATCGTGATGATGTCTACGTTTGGTAGTGAGTTCGCTTTGTCGATAAGCACTTGGTCTGCACGAAGTACGTCTGCAAATTCAAGAACCGTTACATGTTCTACAATACCAGCAAGGTCGATAGCAGCTTCGATGCCTGAGTTACCACCACCGATAACTGCGGTTTTCTTGCCTTTGAACAGTGGGCCGTCACAGTGTGGGCAGTACGCGACACCTTTGTTGCGGTACTCTTGCTCACCCGGAACGTTCATTTCACGCCAGCGTGCACCAGGGCTTAAGATGACACTCTTACTCTTCAGCGTTGCGCCGCTTTCAAGTTGGATGTGAATCAAACCATCTTCTGTATGTGCTGCGCCCATTAGCTTCTCAGCTTGTTGCTCAGTCACGACGTCTACGTCGTATTCTTTTAGGTGTTCTGCTAGGTCAGTTGCTAGTTTTGGACCTTCAGTACGTTTTACCGAAATGAAGTTCTCGATTGCCATGGTGTCCATAACCTGACCACCAAAACGCTTAGCAACAACGCCAGTACGAATACCTTTACGAGCAGCGTATAGTGCAGCTGCGCTACCACCAGGACCACCGCCGACAACAAGCACGTCGTATGGGTCTTTTTCGCTCAGTGCTTTCGCCGCTTTCTCGCTCGCGCCGTCATCCACTTTGTTTAGGATTTCAGTCAGAGACATACGGCCTTGACCGAATAGCTCACCGTTCACGAATACACTTGGTACTGCCATGATGTCGCGTTGTTTCACTTCATCTTGGAACAAACCACCGTCGATCATGGTTGCTTTTACTTTCGGGTTGATCGCCGCCATCATGTTGAACGCTTGAACCACGTCCGGACAGTTTTGACACGACAATGAAATGAAGATTTCTACGTCTAGATCTTTGTCTAGTGCTGCGATTTGCTCAATCACTTCTGGTTCTAGTTTGATTGGGTGACCGCCAGAATGAAGCAGTGCCAATACTAGAGAGGTAAATTCGTGACCCATTGGCAAGCCTGCAAAGCGTAGTGCTGTGCCTTTTGCTGGGCTAGTTACCGCCATCACTGGTTTACGTGCGCTTGCGTTGTCGTCACGTTCAACGGTGATTAGGTCGCTCATCTCTGCGATTTGGTTCGCTAGAGACAAAATGTCATTCGATGCTTTGCTTTCATCTAGACTAACCACTAAACGAACTTCTTCTTTTACATTAGCCAGATATTGTTTGAGTTGTTGTTGGATCGCTTGGTCTAACATAGTTGTTACTACCTTAATTAAATAGTTACCAATCAAAACAAGTATTTGTTCATTCTTGCTAGCTAAAATCGTTGATAACTGCGTTATAGATTTTGTAGTTAGAGTAACTAGCTATCGAAAATCTATGCCTGGTTCTAAACGATTTTTTCTACGCAATTACTGCACACCTACTTATTCAGATAGGTAATAAAAAGTGGTTACTGTAGATAAAACCTGAGGGGGAGAGAGCAAATCAGGCAGAAGGTCGTCAAGGTATCTAACCTGAAGTGCTCTCTAATTCAGTTCTAATCAGAAAAAGGAAATCGGGAACTGATTAGAACTTAAATTTCAGTGGCTTAGATTTTGCCAACTAGGTCTAGTGATGGAGCTAGTGTCTCTTCACCTTCTTTCCATTTAGCTGGGCAAACTTCGCCTGGGTGCGCTGCTACGTATTGAGCTGCTTTCACTTTGCGTAGTAGGTCTTCTGCGTCACGACCGATACCTTCAGCAGTGATTTCCATTGCTTGGATAGTACCTTCTGGGTCGATTAGGAACGTAGCGCGGTCTGCAAGACCTTGACCTTCACGCATCACACCGAAGTTGTTTGTGATGTTGCCTGTTTGGTCGCCAAGCATGTAGTACTGAATCTTACCGATTGTGTCTGAGCTGTCGTGCCATGCTTTGTGAGTGAAGTGTGTGTCAGTTGATACTGAGTAAACTTCTACGCCACGTTTTTGTAGCTCTTCGTAGTGGTCTGCTAGGTCGCCCAGTTCTGTTGGACATACAAACGTAAAGTCTGCTGGGTAGAAGAAGAATACTGCCCATTTACCTAGAACGTCTTGTTCTGTTACTTCAACGAATTCACCGTTTTTGTACGCTGTAGCTGCAAATGGTTTGATTTGAGTATTAATCATAATTTACTTTCCTTTGAATGTTTTAAGCTGAGCTGTTGTTGCTTTCGGAAAGTATATTCTCATTGGAGTGTGTTTAAGGAAAATCGCTTGTAACTATCCTATTGATAGCCATTTCCTATTTCACTTGATAGGGAAATCCGATGTAAGTGAGTTTGCTTTGATAGGTTTTATTGAAGATGAAGGCAGATTAGCAATAGAGAATACCGATGATTACTTTGAGTAGATCTTCTAGCTAAGATCGAAAGAGCCTGCATCTCGGCAGGCTCTTTCTAATAGGAAGTGGGGAAGCGAATGCTTCTATTTTGTTAGCTCAGATTGTCGAGCACTTTGCCACATAGCTTCTTCAGCATGATCATTTCATCCAGCTCTAAGGTGATTTTGCACATCATGGCGTTTGGCACAGACTTAGCTTGTTCTTTAAGGTCACGACCTTGTTCTGTTAGGTTGAGTACGCGAACGCGTTCATCGGTTTCACTGCGCCCACGCTCTACATAGCCTTTTGCTTCTAAGCGTTTAAGTAGCGGCGTGAGTGTGCCTGAATCCAAATGCAGTTGCGACCCCAATTCTTTCACACTGGCACCGTCTTTCTCCCACAGCACCATCATCACTAAGTACTGCGAATAAGTCAGATCAAGCTCGTCCAGCAACGGGCGGTAAGCTCGGATCACTGCATTTGCTGCGCTGTAGAGCGGGAAGCAAACTTGGTTTTCGAGTAAGAGTTTATCGTCGTCGGTCATGGTGTTGTCGGTGTAACACTGGCTCATTGGCGTTGCCTACCTGCTCACAGAGAAAGAGAGTCATAAAATAAATTGTGCACAATATAGTTGCAAACTATCTTTACTTCGATATAAGATTGCAAGCAATTAAATTGTGCGCAACTTAAATTAAGAAGGACACTCGCATGACTACTCTATACAAAACTCAAGCTACCGCTTTGGCTGGTCGTAATGGTCAAGTAAAAACTGATGACGGTCTTCTCGATCTAGAGCTGTCATACCCGAAGGAAATGGGCGGCACAGGCGCAGCAACTAACCCAGAACAGCTTTTTGCAGCGGGCTATTCAGCGTGTTTTTCTAACGCGATTTTGCACGTAGCACGTGAAGGTAAAGTGAACCTGAAGAGTGCACCCGTAACAGCGGAAGTGGGCATCGGCCCGAACGATAAAGGCGGCTTTGCACTAACAGTGAGCCTAGCGGTAGAGCTAGACATGCCACAAGAACAAGCGCTAGAGCTAACGCGCATTGCACACCAAGTTTGCCCATATTCAAACGCAGTTCGTGGCAACATTGATGTGGCAGTAACGGTAAACGGCGAAGCAATTTAAGCGGTTTCAACCACTGCACAAAGACAAGAAAGCCTGCAAGCACGCAGGCTTTTTTTGATTGGTATGAGTCGAGAATACTTAACGCGACTCTAGCGGGTAAGAGCGGTAGCTCCACATGCCGTAAGTACGCAGAGCATCGCGGTAGATACCAAGCAGCTCACTATCGCTGGCTTTGGCTAAGTCTTTCAGTGGCTTGTCTGGATAGCTCACTGTGTCGAAAGTGATGCCTTGCGGACCAGTTTGCCAGCTTGCGATTTCAAACAAGGTTTGACCGCGGCGCACGTGGCTCGCTGAGCTTATGATGGTCGCGTGTTTAATGTTATGACGCGCCAATGCGTAGCTGCTGAATAGGGCGTTACCTACCGTGCTGGTGGCGTAGTTTTCTTCAATGATGCGATCTTTGCTGATGCCTTTTTCAATCAGCCAATCCGCCATTAACTTGCCTTCGGTTTTGTGGTTCTTCGGTACACCACCCGTCAATACGATCAATGCGTCTGGATTTGCTTTCGCCATTGCTAACGTAGTTTCCAAACGCTCAACCAAGATTTGATGCATTGAACCATCTGGGTTCAGCGCGTATCCCAACGTGACGATTGCGCCTTTGTCATCCAATTTGCCTTTGTCGGCTTTCTCTTTTAGCGGCGTGGCAAGTACGCGGTCAACGGTGTCGAAGATGCGTTGGATGTCTGCCGCTTTACCTGCATTGAGCTTAGTGAGCGTCGCCATGTGTTTCGCTGATTCCGTTTGGTTGCCCTCAAAGCGTTGCCATACCGCTAAGTAAGCGTGCAAATCCACATCGTCTGGTGCAACAGAAAGGGCTTGTTCAAACAGTTCAATCGCGCGGTCTGCATTCTTGTTGTAGATCTGCGCGTTGGCCGCAGAAATCAGTAGGTCAGTACGGTACGGCTCAAGTTTGTAGGCTTCTAGTAAGCGGTCGGTGACAATCTCCATGTTGCTCGGCATTTTGGCGGTAAAACCTGCGTGCGAGATACGCGCAGGGGATCTGAATGCTTGTACCGCGTCATTCAGCAGTTGGTCGACAACCTGACGTTTAGTGACGATCTGTGAGTAGTCGGCGGAAGATTGGACGGCGGCATCGTTAGCCGCGATAGAGTATGGGGCAGCAGTCAGCGCAATCACGCTACCAAGAGCAATGGCAAGTAAGTTCTTCTTCATGGAATGTCCTAGAGGTGCTGTAGTACCTAGTTTTTATTGTGCCTAGCGTTGTAGGTCGAACGGGGTCGATGGAGTTTTTTCAGTCTAGGTTCGCTTCATGAATAATCTGTGAAATGAATCCCAACTCAGCCGAGCGAATGAATGCGCGTGGCCAAAACGCGAAGTAGGATCACGAAAATACTGAGGTATTCGTTCGTGTTCTAAGTAATTGGATTAAAAGATAAACAGCGTTTGGAAGAACGAATTTAAGCAACCAGAGTAAGAAATGAAAAAGCCTGCAACGATGCAGGCTTATGGTTTATTTGATGGCAGTGCAGAAGCTAACGTCTGCATGGTGCGTTTGTGGGTCGAAGCTGTGGTAAAGCTCAAAGCAAGGACGATCGTCGTTCTCAATACCGGATTCAATCACTTTGCTCATGACATCATCCCATGCTCTTGAGTATTGGCTCGGGTCAGTAATGTGCTGGCGCATCACCGCATACTGACCGCCGGGGAAGTCTTGCAGCTCAATACCTTTCGGAACTTCCGTGTCTTCTGGCACCATTAGACAGATGTCAGTACGGCACTTCTCGTCTGGTGTGATTTCTGGGTTGTCATGGTAGATGAAGATGCAGGTATTGCCTGCCAAACCTTTCATTCCTGCCCATTGATACAGGCGACCTGATGGCTCTTCATAGCCTTGGCCGTAAGGGCCGTTTACACGAATGTAAGCCAGTTTTGCTTTTTCAAAGTTTTGCGTTTCCATTGTCATGCTCCATTTGGTGAGTTCAGAGCCAGTATATGAATCGCTTGGTGTTACTTCGTTTCCATTCTTGCGCAACGTGTGTCCAATCTTGCTGTTTCGTGCTAATTCAGAAAACTGCTGGTAGTTTTCGCAGTCACGAAAGGCCGTCGGTGTAACGCCATAATGTTGTTTGAAGGCTTTGGCTAAGCTCTGTGAGCTAGAAAATCCGTACTCTAGGGCAATGTTTAATACCGGTTGCTTGGATTTGAATAAGTCATCGGCGGCGGCTTCTAAACGTAAACGTCGAATGAAATCAGCCAATGTCTCCCCTTGCACGGCTTTGAAGGTACGATGAAAGTGATATGGGGAAAGGTTCGCCAGCGCGGCCACTTCTGGCAGGTTGAGTGGTTCATTAAAGTGTTGTTCTAAATAACGAATCACAGGAACCAGTCGTTGGTGGTAGTCGACGCGCATCGGGGTATTTCCTTGTTCTGTTCAGCTTGTTTTCTCTGCTCAAAGCCTACCGCAATCCAACAAGCTTGCAAGGGAGCAGGGTGAGAAATGCGTGGCGAGATGAGCGTCAATCAGTCACACTCAACGAGCAGATGTTGAAGCAAAAACGTCGTGCTTATTATCTTTACTAACCGCTAGGACAATCATGATAGCTTGGAAACAGTCTCTGCCAGAGTACGAATGGCTCATTCATCAAATTTGGTACTTGGAAGTGCCAGAGGGTGAAGTCATTGACCCCAAGCCGCACCTTATTCCAAACCCGCGTGCTCATTTACTCTTTACGCCACCAGAGCAAGGCTACAGCTACGACACGGGAGACACAAAGCTTGCTGGCAAAGGCTGCCACTTATTAACGGCTAACGAACATTTGCTGTTGTTGGAAGATGCGGCTCCCATCAAGCGTATCGGCATCACTTTTCGCCCAGAGGGTTTGTATGCCATTGAATCACGGTTTAGTGATGTATCCCAAGTTAGCGCAATTAACCAATGCGAATGGTTTGATTGGCTCAGCGCGGCGTTTGATGTGCGCTTTCAACAAGGGTTATGGCAACTAGAGTTGCAAGATTCACCGCAATGTTTGCTGAACTACATCAAACAACATCTAGATGCGTTAGATATCGAACCTTGCCGTACCAAACCGTTTTTGGCGTCACAAAAAGCAGTGTCCGTGATGGACGCTCAAGCGCTACGTTCACCTGAGCTAGCGATGGATATTGATGAGATAGCCAAACAGTGCGCTTGTTCTCGCAGAACGCTTGAGCGCAGTTTTAAACAAGTGGTGGGGTTGAGTGTTAAGCAGTATCAACAAATGGCACGTCTGGAGCAGATGATTTTGACCCTCTATAAGCAACAAGAGGCGATTGATTGGGTGAGCTTCTCACAGCAATTTGGTTTCAGTGACCAATCGCATTTGATTCGTACCCTCAAACAGCAGCTAAGAAAAACGCCGAGCAAATACTTGAAAAAGCGCGACTTAACCATCGATATCTATGGCGACTTTGAGTCGTAATGCATTGCTGGTCAGCCCGAAAGTTGTCGCAAAAATCCAATTTTTCTCTTATCCGCTGAGCTACTATTTTCAGCAGATAACGAGGTAACACATGTCATATCAAAAACTAAAACAAGGCGAAGCCATCCCATTTAACGAATCGTTGACTATCCAGCTGATTCAAGGCTCTGATCTACAAGATATTATCGAGATGTTGAACGATGATAAGGTCAATCAGTATCTGTTCTTCGCACCTGCTGACAACAGCCTGTATGAAGGTTTCTTTGGCCCTATTATTGAAAATACGGCACAAGCGATCAAAGGAGGTGTTTGGCCAGATAGCCCAACGTTCGTGATTCGTGACCAACAAGGTCAGTACATGGGAATGTGTGCAGTGACCGCAGTGATGTTCTTAACTGGCAACTACGAAGTGGGTTATCAGTTACCTACTTGCGCATGGGGCAAAGGCGTTGCGACTCGCGCTTGCCAAATGATGACCGAGATTGGATTTACTGAGCTAAACGCCCATAAAGTCAGTGCCGATTGCTACGCTTCTAATGTTGGCTCTTACAAGACGTTAGAGAAAAATGGTTTTACTCAAGAAGGCCGTCAGAAAGACTACTACAAACGAGAGCAAGGCTTTGACGACAAGCTGTACTACGGTATGACCGCAGAACAATTCGCGTCTTTAAATCGCTAATAATTAGCCAACAAAAAAGGCCGTTAACCCACATGCTCGGGTTAACGGCCTTTTCTATATTCAGCGCTAAATGGCTAAGACTTAGTTGCCTTGGTTCTGGCTTTGAAGCTTCTCTTTTGCTTCTTCAACCTTTGAGAAATCCAATCCCAATTCGTCTACCGCTTCTTTGATTAGCGCAGGGTTTTGCATCACTTGCGCCATCAGCATTTGTAGCTTGTCTTGTGGCAAACCTAGTTGGCTGATTGTTGCCATTGCCGCTAGAGGGTTTTGCGTCAGAGTCTGAAAAATCTCGTTGATTTGTTCGTCGCTGATGTTGTTCTCTTTTAGCAAGGCGATAATTGGGTTCATCATATTTCCTTTCAATTATTCATTGGATGACACTGAGGTGCAGTGTATCACTCGGTTACCTGTGTTTGTACTAGCTGAATAATTGGGGTAATCATTCAACTTTTCAATACCCCGTTAGTTCCATATAACCTGTCCCAGAATGAGAGCCCTCAATACGCACCGGGCCTTCCCAATAAGGCACAGAAAGGGGCATTTTCGCGTTCGGGTTGAGTGCAGAAACCGTGAGCTCAACTTGCTGGTTAGGAATCGACACTTGCCACTCGGTTGGATAATTGCGACCTTGGATTTCTGTTTGCTTAGTCGCCTTTAACTGAATGTATTTTTGAGAAATGGCGATGCCAGAACCATCTTGTTGCATCAGTCTTGCGCTGGAGTAACTGGCTGCTCCGGTTTTGGAATCCCGCAATTGGAACACCACCAAGCTGGTGTCGTCATTCAACCTTAGGGCAAACCAGTCCCAGCCTTGTTGTGAGTCGAGTAAGAATTGCGAGCTCCACTCTCGGTCTATCCAGCCTTTGCCCGACACTTGATGGGTTTTGCCGTCGATGGTGACTTCACCGGAGACATCAATAAACGGTTGGCTGTAGTAATACGAAGCCACCTGACCATCGGCGCTTTTGGTGCTGTAACCTTGCTCGCCTTGCTTTTGATAAGGCGCAGTGCTGGTAAGCGTCAGCGAATAGCCAAACTGTTCGGAGTTTGCATTCAATGTGGCAGTGAAGAGATCGGTGGTTGAAGAAGTCCACTGCCAATCATCGAGGTAAACCCGAAATGGTGAAGAATCAACGCCTGCGAGAGAGGCTTGATCGCGCGACCATTTTTCATCGGCGTAGTGTTTGTCTGCGGTCGTGACTGCGCTGTGCGCCATGTAGATTTGTTGAGCTTGCCACTCGGTTTTCTTCACGTCATCTTCGTCCTTTGGCGGCGCAGCAGCAAAGCGAAATTGTGTCCACTGGACGCCAAGTGGGTTGCCGTTTGCATCGATTAAGTTAGCGGTTAAGTACCACCATTCATGACGAAAATCCGGGTGTGCTTGATGATCGGTAGGAAAGGTGAGTTCAACCCCTTTTTCTACGGGTGTGAATAGGTTGCTCTCGCTTTGCATATCTCCACTGCCCAGCAACGTGCCCATATTTTGTTGTTGGGGATCTTCACAACCGAACAGGAACAGACTGCTCATGAATAGAGTAAGTGTGCTTGCTAATCGAACCATCACAACACCTCGCTTTGCAAACTGGATACGACAGGCTTGCTGACCAATCGCCACAGCGGAATCAAGGTTGCAATCACTGCCACCAAGATGGTGATCGCCGCAATACTGAGCGCATCACTCCAATTCCACAGATAATTTAAGCTCCAACCAAAAGCGCGTAAGGTGACGATGTCTGTCAGCACGTAACCCACCATGGCTCCTAAAGGTAGGGCGATAACAAGGGTAAAACTGACCAAAGCGACGATCTGTCCGACCACCATGGTCATTAATTTACGACGGCTGACGCCAAGTGCGTACAGCCTTGCAATGGCGGCTTTGCGCGCGTCGAGTAACATAAAACAAGCACTGAACAAGCCAATCACTGCGACCATCAACGTCACGCCGTTGAGTGCGCGTGTAATGGCGAAGGTCTGCGAGAAAATATCCAACGCGATGGATTTGATTTGCGCCTGATCGTAGAGCTGACTTGGATGCAGATTCAGTTGCTCGCGCAGTTGGTCGTATACGATTTGTGGGTCACCTGAGACTTTAATTCCAAGACTTGTTGGCAAGTCGGTAAATCCGCTCTCTTGCCATAGCTTTGGTGCTAATAACACTTCACCGTTGGGTGAGCCGTAATCGTGGAATATCGCACCCACAAGTAGGCTCTTATTTGGAATGGCATCAAGCGTGAGCTCGCTACCCAGTGATAAACCCAGTTTGACCGCGGTTGGTTCACTGATCGCGACTGACTCACCTTGGTAAAAACGCTGCCAGAAGTTCTCCAAATGCGATTTGAACACCATGGTTTGCTCTAAGGTGTCTTTATCTTTGGTGCCAAGCAAAATCGGTAAACCTTGCAGGTTATCGTCGACGTAGTATTGTTTGTAGACGGTCTCAACCTTGTCGAACTGCCCTAATGCGCGCTCTACATCTGCGATTTCCCCTTGGGCAGGGCTAACGTAAATATCGGCGTGCAGTCTTTGTTCTAACCACTGTTTTAGGGTGGATTCAAAACTGCCCACTAAGGTGTTCATCCCCATATTGGCTGTAACGGCGAGTAGCAGTGCCATCATGGCGAGAGAAAGCGGAGAAATCAGCTCGCGCAGCTCAGCAAACAGATACTGCATCAAACCGGAACTGGTGCGTTTTTCACACCAATTGGCTAATACGCTGAGTGTTTTGGGTAGATACAAAGGAATCGACACCACAAGCACGCCGAGCCACGCCATGGTAAATCGGTGGTGCTCACTCAGCCACAAACCCGCAAGCGCAAGAATCGTTAACGCAGCACCTATCAAGAACAATTGGTTTTCGTTAGAGGCTTCAGGTGCTTGATAAAATCCACCATGAGAGGAGAGCGGCTGGCGCACTCGCTGTTTAAAGTGCTGCCAACATGCCAATAGTGTTGCGGCTAACGTGAGCAGCAGGGCTTGCGCCCACCATTGCCACTGCCAAGTGCCGGGCAGCAGTGTCGCACCATAAAGTTGTTCTAGAGTCAGTGCTACGGTCGGATGCAACCAATGGCTGAGCTGCATGCCCAATACAAAACCCAGTGAAGCACCGATGGTAACGAGAATAGTGAGTTCAACCAACAGCGCAGAGAACACAATGCTCGGCGCAACACCTGCCTGTTGGATTTGTACTAACAGACGATTGCGTTTCAGCAAACTGTATTTTACGCCGTTGTAGGCAATGAACAGCCCGACTAAAAAGGCAAGTAAGCTCATTGCTGTGAGATTGAGGTGAAAGCTGTCGGTCAGCGAGCCAAGGTCTGTGCTTTGATTGTTGGAAATCCATTGCCCTTGATCGCCAATCAGCTTCTGCCAATTTGCTTGCGTGTCTTTATTCCCTTTAACACCCGAATGGAAAACCGCAATGTAACTGAGCTGTCCTTGTTTATTGAGCAGTTGCTGGGCAAAACCAATGTCCATCAACATTCGGCTACCTAACTGCCATTCGTCGGGTAGCACCACCACTTGGGTTGGAATGTCGTCCAGAGTTAGGGTTTCTACTTCTCCTAAGTTTTGATGTTGAGATTGACTCATCATCACGATTGGCTTGCCAGCTAAAAGCTCAGGTAAAGGTAACGCACTATCGAACAAAGATACGTTTTGTTGGTTTTCTGAAGAATAGCGCGAACGTGAAGAGATGGCGGCAATCAACTCGCTGCCTTGTACTGACCAGCGACGCCCTTGTTCGTCTCTCACTCGCCCTTCGATTACAGGTAGCGCTGCACTGAGCCCGTTTTGTCTAAGGGTGAAGTAGAGCGATTCGGGCAGATAGTTTTGCCCTGCTGGTGGAATAATTACGTTCTGAGCTTGTGCGCTAAGCTGCTCGGTAGACTCCGCATAACTGCGCTTGGCATTGAGGTTGATGGCTTGCACCGCAACAAACAAGGTCACGGCCAGCACGATACCGATCAGAATTGCGGCGGCTTGCAGTGGCGCCTGCCGATAGTGCGCTGCAAACAGATTCAGGGCGAGTCGAGTATGAGTGAATCTGGTGTTTGATAGCTTAGCTTGCTTCATGGCGAAGCTCATGTTTGTTTTGGTGATGACCGCCATGCAACTGACTATTTTCCAAACGCCCATCCTTCAAACGTAATTGGGTTTTCATAAACTCAGCGCATTCAGGGCTGTGGGTGACTAACAGTACTGCCGTATTGCCTTGGGTGGTGATTTCACTCAGTAGTTTCATCACTTCCAAGCCCGCTTTTTGGTCGAGGTTTCCTGTGGGTTCATCAGCAAGTAGCAGTTTAGGTTTGTGTGCCAATGCGCGTGCGATAGCGACTCGTTGCTGTTGACCGCCGGAAAGGGCAGAAACATGCCTGTCGAGAAGTTGGCTGATACCTAGAGTCTCGACCAAATAATCGCACCAGTCGTTCCATTTCTGTTGATTCAAATGCAGGGGGAAGGCGATGTTTTGCTGCACGTTGAGCGGCGTTAATAGATTGAATTGCTGGAAGATAACACCGAGTTTTTGATGTCGAAATCGGCTCCATTGTGGGTCTTTCCAAGCCGCCGTGTTATCGCCATCTAACCACAACTCACCATCGGAAAGCGGCTCAAAGCCAGCGATGACATTGAGCAAAGTACTTTTGCCGCTGCCACTTGCGCCCGTCAGCGCAACACTCGCTCCTGTGTTCAACGTGAAGTCGACGCCTTCCAACACGCGATGTGTCTCTTTGCCATCGACAAAGCTTTTGCTGGCGTGTTTGAGTGTGACAAGTGGGCTTTCCATTTCCTCTCCCTGGATTAAAAAGGTGTCGTTTCTTTTGGCAATCGCTATTGCAGTTAGTTCTCTAGAAACTTTAGACAACAATCAGATAAAAACAGCGATTTACATCGAGTTTAGGGTCTGTTGACCTTTCGAGCTGATTTTTGCAGCGAATTGTTGGGTATTTGTGCAAGGCAGAAGCTTTGATGTGTAGTTAGCCTACATGAAAAAGCTGATAACGCAGGAGAAATGACCAACAAACGCTGCCCAAAGGGTTCGGCTAAAATCGTTCTATGCCTTGTTAAGGAGTATTTACTTAGGATGCTAGGCTACACACTCCTTGCCTCGCCTAAAACGATTTTACCTCGAACAAAACTTAATCTCGAAAGATAAACAGACCCTACTTTGTACTGAAAAGAAGAGGGAATAGATTAAACGAGGAAGGGATATGACAGGCATTAAAAAAGCCCGAGTCAAACTCGAGCTTTCAAATATATTCAGCGTGGTCAGCTTACACGTAGTACGCTTCAACTTCGCCTTTAAGCTTGATTAGCATTGGGTTACCGAAACGGTCTTTTGCTTTAGGAGAAGCAATTTTTACCCAACCTTCGCTGATGCAGTATTCTTCTACGTCAGTACGCTCTTGGCCGTTGATACGAATACCGATTTGGTGCTCGAAGCATTCTTTGATGAAGAATGGGCTACGTGGGTTACCCGCTAGGCGATCTGGTAGAGCTGGTTTAGCTGTATCTGTCATTTTGTGTGACCTTGAAGTCATTAAAAAAAGTGCGTCATTGTAGTCAGTGCAAGGCGAGTGTTCAAGGATTGTGACTGGTTTTAATGGACCGAACTGCAATAAAGCCCTGATTTTTATCTATCTCCTTTTGCTCTTTCGGTGAGCCCTTTTAAAACTAATTCAATCATTATCTTTTTATCATTTTGATTCTCTTACTAGTAAACAGTTTCTCAGGTTCTCGTTGTTTATACTATGGTTATTAGGTGCGATAAGTATTAGGAAAACAAATGGAACTTGTGATCTTAGCTATCGCTAGATTTCGAAGTGATCAAAAAGAAGCAATGAGTAAAAACTTCGTCAATTTAGCGCAGTGCTTAACTGAGAATGGACATCATGTTGTCACTGTTTCTCCAACTGAGTTTCGTTCTCATATTAAGGTTGAACAACATACCTTTCGTAATGAGAGTCGATATGAATCTCTGTTTGAGGGGCTGATGAATCTAATTTACTTATGTAGAGAGCTCAACAGGCTGCTCGAGAAAACCAACAGTGCGAAGGTTAACCTACACATTGCTACGCCTGTAGAACTATTGGTGGTTTTTTTCTTTTTAAAATCTCGATATCAAAAGCAGACGACTTTATCCATTTGGCAGTCATATTTGACCTTAGACGAGGTCCGTAATAACAAGCATTATTTTTTTCGGAATTGGTTTAAGTATTTACATTTACTTCTATTTAATTCGTTTATCAGTGCGCCTTTATACAAGCGTTTGTTAGACAATTTTTGTCAAGCGATTGTGCACAGTAACTACCAGAAATTTCAGTTATCTTCTCTGTCTCATTTGCCAGTATATTTCATTCAAAATGGGGTTTTTTCTGAGCACTTTTCGCGACCTAATCCTGCAAAGCAGACACAAAGAATGTCTTTACTTTATATCGGGCATTCTAAGCCATCAAAAGGCGTTGACGCTTTAATTGAATTGGCTGCAATACTAAAGAAGCGAGAATGTATCGATTTTGACCTAACGCTCTGTCTCAGTGGCTTCGGCGACCAAGCAAATATAGAGAAACTTGTTTCTAAACATGAGCTACATCACCAAATAGAATTTAAAGAGAGCATTGATATTTCAGTTGAGATGGCGAGTGCAGATTTGTTGGTTTTACCACTAAGGACATGTGTCGGAACGAGCCTAACACCTAACCTAATCGTGGAGGCGGTATCTTGCGGATTACCGATTGCGATTCCTGATTTCGAGCAATTATCGGATGTTATTCAATTTGGTTCTAATGCCATTGAAATTGATCTGGATGATTTAGAAGCGAGTGCAAGTGCGATAGAGAACGGTTTTAAGTTAGGTCAACTTGACCAGATGTCTAGAAATCAAATAGAGCAGTTTAAAGTTCGTTATACGTTAGAAAGTTTTGTGTCTGGCTATACGCGAACACTCGGCCTTGGGTAGGAGGGAGTATGGATAAAATTAGCTTTATCGCTCCGTGTTTTAATGAAGAGTCTGTCATCGAGGAGTATTACTCGCGTTTGTGCGAAATTGCTAAGCAATACGATCAGTATTTGTTTGAGTTTGTTGTAGTTAATGATGCTAGTGTTGATAAAAGTGCAGTAATTTTAGACAAGCTGGCTATGGCGGATGAACGATTAGTGATCGTGCATCTTGCTGCGAATGTAGGGCAGCAAACCGCTTTGTTTGCTGGAATCGAAGCTGCAACTGGAGATATTAATATTACCATTGATATTGATCTTCAAGATCCCCCAGAAGTTATTACACAGTTCTTAAAAGAGATCGATAAAGGCTTTGATATCGTCCATGCCCAACGCTTGTCGAGAAGAAATGAAACCGCTTTTAAGCTAATTAGTGCAAAATTGTTTTACCGCTTTTTATCCCTCACTTCTCCCGCTAATTTAATTGAAGATTGCGGTGATTTTCGAGCATTTACTAAGCCAGTTAGAGAGGCCATTTCATGTTACCGAGAGAAGCACAAATACTTGAGGGGTATTTTTGCCATTATCGGATTTAATCAAACCATTATTCAATATGAACGTGATGGTAGACATGCAGGAGAAACGAAGTATTCACTTACCAAGATGTTTGCTTTAGCGTCAGACGCGGTACTTAATTTTTCCCGCTTTCCTATTCAACTGATGTTTGTTATCTCAACATTGATGTGGTCACTTGGCTTGTTATATCTCACCAAAGCACTAGTAAGTAAGTTCGTTTTTGGCACAACTGTCGATGGTTGGACATCAATCATCTTTTTCCAAGTCTTTTTCTCAGGGATTTTATTGTTCTTTATTGCCTTAATCGGCTCTTACGTCGGGCGAATTTTCGAGCAAGGTCAAGACCGACCCGATTACATTATTCGTTACACAAGGAATATAAAGAGTAGCGATGAAGATAGTTAAGTTTGGTTCAGTGGGTATCATGAATACTCTGGTCAGTTACCTCGTTTTTTGTGTTCTTATTTATTTTGATGTCTATTATTTGACATCTTCTGTTTTGTCTTTTTTAGTGGGTTCTGCCTTTAGTTACATCATGAACTCAATATATACGTTTTCTGTTTGTACAAATGTAAGAAGCTTTTTTAAATTCATCACCATAACGGCAGGATCATTGTTCTTGAGTGTTTTGCTGCTTTATATCTTTAAAAGTATTGTAGGCATTCATGTTCTCATTTCGCAGATTTTGGTCGTGTTGATTCGTTTCCCAATTGTATATCTATTAATGAAACGCATCGTCTTTAATCAAGCTCATTTGTTTCAGCGCTGAAAAGAGGTGACTTATGAAAACGAATCGGCAAGAAAAACAAGATTTCTACAGTGATTCTGAAACGGTGAAAAAGTATGAAGATCTACGTTTTTCAAATGTTGGTGGACAATTTGTACATCAGTCTGAAGTGTCTTTGTTTTCACAGTTTCTTAATATCTGCTCCTTGCAAGAGTCAATTCTAGATATACCCTGTGGCACGGGAAGAATGCTTCCAACTATTACGGCGTCTGGCTTTCAACAGGTTTATGCGGCAGATTACTCTGATGAGATGCTCGCAGTTTGTTACGAGAACCCTTTGTTCCAAAAAACACATTTTTCTAAACAAGACATCTATTCAACTACATATCCAGAGCAGCAGTTTTCAGTAGTATTATCTAGTCGTTTTCTGTTTCATTGCGATGATCAAGATCGGTTGTTTTCGGAGTTTGAACGGGTAATTGCACCAGAAGGATATCTTATTTTTGATAGCCTAAGGTGGTCTCCGCGAACTTGGACCCGACTTTTTTCTGAACAGCTAGGAGGAGATGTTTACACCAATAGCACATCTAGTATTTACAAGCTGGCAGATGCACACGGTTTCGAGGTTATAGACTCTCAAGTGATCCTGCTCTTTCCTAGCTTTGTCTATAACTTTATTCCAGGCATTTTAATGCGCCCGTTGATATGGCTTGAGTCAATTTGGCCGAGTTTACTCAAAACGAAACAAGTTTGGATACTTAAGAAGCGATGAGTGAAGCAAGAGTTAGATGGCTACTTGGGATTAACTTAAGTCTGTTATTCGGTTTTTACGTTTACATCATATTCAATCTCGCGCTCGTTAATGATGATTACATGGCGCTTTATACCACATGGTTAATGAGCGTTGGGAAACGGCCGAATCTTGACTTCAATGTTGATAGCTATACTTTGCTTTTTGATTGGATGACGCCAGTTTACTTTTTCTTTGGCGAACGATTCGAGCTTATTTACGTTTTTCGTTCGTTTTTTGTTTTGTTTTTGTTGGCGATAGGTTGGCAAGTCTATGTGCTTCTTCGCCAAATATTTACAGTCAATATTGCACTCACTACATTGTTATTGCTCTTTGCCTCTTCTGCGATGGTGATGCGTGGCATTGACCTTCGTCCTGACCTCGTTATTCTTTTTCTTTGGTTACAAATAATCATTGTGTTGTATGTGTGCCCAGGAAGTGATGCTCATAAATTGTTTTGGGTGGGGTTATTATTCGGGCTTGCGATACTCTTCAAATTTAAGGCGATTTTGATTGGCGTAGTGATTGGGCTCTTCGGGCTTATTCGGCTAATTCAAAAGCGCTCCGTACGTGACTTTGTCTTGGATGTCAGTGCGCTTTTGTTAGGCATTATCTCTTGCGTAGCTTTGTTTGTTGCGACCGTTGGAATCTCTTCACTTGAACTGTTTTTGTACACGACGTTTGATTTATTTCTGTATTCGACATCGCATGTTAGTGATGCAAACTCTCTGAAGGTTGATGTACTGATACAGTACTTTTTACATGATATTGTTTATTGGCTGTTTGCTCTCATAGGAGTGGGAATATGTGTCGGTAAGTGGAAAGTACTGTCGTTTAAGCAAGCTCAGTTTTTGATAGCTTTGGTTATATTAGCTGTGTTGTCGGTTTTGGCTAACCCCCACTATCACGCATATAACTTGGTCACACTTTACCCTTTGCTTGCGATATTTGTTGCGTTTTCAATCCAGTACGTTGTTTCATCTACTCGGGAGTGGTCGAAAGGAACGGTTACCACTTGTATCGTACTATTCTTGATTGTGATTGCTCGTATCATCCACTATCCGGTACAGCATAATAATCAGCACCAAATCGCACTACACACATTCATAGAAAGGCACACGCAAGTTGACGAGGCGGTCTTTGCCTATGAAGGAATAGGTCTTTTTCGTCCATCGACTTATCATTGGCGAACATCTGCCATCAAGATAAACAACTACTATCGGGGTCAGTATGACGTTTGGCAGGAAATTCGTGCAGTAAAGCCGATACTCATCGTCGAAAGTTATCGAATTCCTGATTGGTTATTAGAGGAGGACCGTGATGCTCTTCGGCAACACTATGTATCTATTGCTCCGTTTATTCTGACTCTTGGGTTAAAAACACAATCTAGTGTTCGAGGCGATTTACTGAGCTCGGGTTGGTACGTGCTTGAGAGTGATCGTTTGAACCGTTGCTTTATTGATGGTGTTGGTGTGTCTGTCGGAGAGAAGATATGGCTCAACTCCGGATCGCATACACTGATGTCCCAAGATGGTACTTGTACTCTTCATTGGTATTTTTCTCATCTTGGCCTTGAGGCGCTCAGGCAAAGCAATCCTGAGAATTCCCCCTATTTGTTTGGCCCTTAGCAAAGGTTGTAGAACTTAGTTTTGTTCCCCTATAACTCCTTTAAATACTGCGCGTTGGCTGTTGGTTGAATCATGTCATTCAGCGTTTGGATGGCTAGTTCGCTGTGTTCTTCAAGTAGAGCTAAGAACGCGTCAATCAACTCAGGTTTGCTTGCTGAGACTTTCGTTTCGGTCTGGATATCACGCAGATCGATCAACACATCGGTAAATAATTGAGGCAGATCGTGCAGCACTTGCAGGTTTAAGACGTTGTGTTCGCTGTAGATCGAATTGTGGCTGCCTTTCTGTTTTTGCACCACGTAAGGATTGTCTTTTAAGTTGATGATAGACGTGCGTTTATCACAGCGTTTCAAACAGCCTTTGTTGACCTTCACCTTACGGCATCCTTCGGTTTGTTGGAACAAACATTGGCGGCTCGTGAGTAGGGTATTTGGATGATAAATGCTGTAGAAGCTGCGCATGTTTTTCGGACGCTTTATGTGACGCATCTGCTTCATATTCAGCTCGTTAGAAACAAACGCGCCACTTGCCGCGAACTCGTCTTGAAGGCATTTAAACGCGTATGAGTTCACCGTGTTCATTTGTGGGCCTGCCACCCAGCCTAAGCCGAGCTCTTTTGCGAGCATGCCGACGCCTGAGTTGTTGGTGATCAACAATTCAGGTTGGATGGTTTCCAAAAATACACGAGCGGCGTGGTAGTCTTCGCCAATCAAAATGGCAGGGAACCAAGGTTTGAGCATTGGGTTGGCTTGGAACAATTCAATCATCGCGCTCAGTTCACCAGACAATCCCATTGGCAATTGATAGTAAACATCAATGTCGTGGTATTCGCACAGCATGGCTTCTTGTGCTGACGAGATCAGAACCGATAGTTTTGGCGCACCTTGGCGAGGGTCTGGTTGAGGTAACGCTGGCAGAGTTGGCACATCAATCGACCCTTTCAAGCTGCTGCCGGATACTTGTGTTGAAGTGGCATCGAACGACTTAGTTTGCTCTGCCACTTTCTCAATGATCGCGGTTTTGTCATCGTATAGTTTCTTTTTCACCGCTTGCACATCATCAGCAGATTGGCATTGGTAAACCTTCGAAAAATGCTTTACAGCGTGGTCGCGCGGGTTGTCGATGTACATCGCCTTGCCGAAATCACCTTGCAAAAATGCGTTGGAGAAATCACGGTTGAACACCGTGTATAACTCTGTGGTGTCTTCAGAGAGTTCCAAACCTTCGCACAAGCGATCGATTTGCTGACGCCAATTGTCGACCACGGTATAGACGTAGTGCGATTTCTTGATTCGTCCTTCCACTTTTAAGGAATACACGCCAGCATCGGCAAGCGCTTCCAAGTCCCCAAAGGCGGAGTTGTCTTTCATATTGAGTGGGTAGTTGTTGCCCGTTTTGGTCGTTTCGTACTGTTCGCGACAAGGTTGACTGCAACGTCCACGGTTACCTGATGCACCATTGCGAGCGGAACTTATGTAGCAAATTCCGGAGAATCCGATGCAGTATGAGCCGTGGACAAACACTTCCATCATTACGTTGTGCTCGCGACCAAATTGCGCCAGATGTTTTATCTCACTGATGTTAAGTTCGCGAGATAAGTTTACTCGGCTTGCGGTGATCTGGTTGAGAAAGAGGATCTGGCCTTCGTTATGCGTGTTCAGTTGCGTTGACGCGTGCACATCCAAATCGGGAAAGTGATGTTTGAGAATATAGGTCAGACCGAGATCTTGCACGATCACGCCATCGATTTTGGTGGTGTTCAGTTGGCTGAGTAAGCGAACAATCGCTGGAATTTCACTTTCTAAAATCAGCACATTCAACGTTAGGAAAATCTTACAGCTGTGCTGATGGGCTAACGTTAACACGCCATTTAAGTTATCTAAGGTGAGGTTGGTCGCTCGGTTACGAGCATTGAAGCGGTCGAGCCCACAGTAAATTGCATCGGCGCCAGCGGCAATGGCGGCTTTGATGGAATCTAAATCACCACCGGGTGCTAATAACTCAAATTGATCGCGTGTCACTACTTTTCTCTTTCTTACTAAAATAGGCTGCAAATGTTACGTATTTCACGCTTTTGATGCTCGGCTAGTTAATGCTTTATTAATCTGAATCAATTAATCCGTGTTACACGGTCGACTCTTGAGTGGGTAGAGTGCAATTCGCGATAGTGGGATCTGACTTCTATAGTTTTCCTACACTTGGTTTTTCTATATCTAGTTTTCGACTCAGAGAGAGGAAGGGACGACAAATGAAAAAAGTAATCATCGGGTTGGTCGTGGCGTTGACGTCATTGATTGCGTTGGCTGGTGAGGGTGTGGTAACCGTTGCGAGCACGCATTCAGCAAAAGATACGGCGGATAAATTTGTCGCTATCGCGCAAGAAAAAGGGTTGAACGTCTTTGCGCGCATTAACCATCAAGAGAATGCCACGAAAGTCGATATGACGTTGCGACCAACCGAAGTTATCGTGTTTGGAAACCCTAAAGTGGGCACGCCACTGATGATCTGTGCGCAGGAAGTGGCGCTCGATTTACCCCAAAAAGTGTTGGTGTATGAAGATGCTGAAGGCAAAACGTGGTTAGCTTATAACGATCCTATGTATTTAAAGCAGCGCCATCATATTGAAGGCTGTGACGAGGTATTGAACAAAATCAGCGGCGTGCTGGGCAATTTAACCAACGCGGCGGCGAAGTAGGGCTGGTTATTGGCTTCGCTTTTTTTACTCCGAAAACGAAAAAGCCAACCTCACAAGGAGGTTGGCAAATCTTACCTAAACTGGGGATAAATAAGATCAGGAGGCAGCGAGTACGCTGTGCACTTCTGACTTAATTGAGTCAGACTGCGTACCGAAAATCGCTTGTAAACTGTCGCCAATCACTAACACATCTCGCGCGCCAAGTGCTTTTAGCTTAGCAACATCAACGTTAGCGATGTCTTTCACCGAGACACGTAGACGAGTGATACACGCATCGACTGACTTGATATTGGCTTTGCCGCCCAATGCAGCTACTACATCCACAGCAATTTCATCAGGTTGTCCGGCAATCTTCACTTCTGCAATGTCGGTTTCACGGCCCGGCGTTTTCAGATCCAACTTCACAATTAGGAAGCGGAACAAGCCATAGTACAACGTCGCCCAGATTGGACCGATGATGATGAACATCCACGCGTTGGTCGACATTGGGTAGTAAAGGAAGAACTGGATCGCGCCGTGCGCAAAGTCCGTACTGTGTTTGATTTCCAAAAACGCGGTGATCGCAAACGCAATACCGGTGAGGAAAATATGGATCACGTACAGCACTGGCGCGACGAATAGGAAGGTAAATTCGATTGGCTCTGTGATACCAGTTAACCAAGAGGTCAACGCCGCAGACATCATCAAACCGCCGACGATTTTCTTGCGCTCTGGAGACGCGCAGTGGTAAATCGCTAGTGCCGCTGCTGGTAGTGCCCACATGGAATACATAAAGCCACCAGACAGATAACCTGCGGTTTTATCGCCCGCGAAGAAGCGAGTGAGCTCACCGGTAAACTCTTTGCCGGTTTCTGGGTCTACATAGCTGCCGACTTCAAAGAAGAACGGCGCATTCCAGATGTGGTGCAAACCAACCGGGAGTAAAGAACGTTCGCCCGCGCCGTAAACCGCCCACGCAAGTACAGGGTTTTGGTACGCTGCCCAATGAGAGAATGCATCAAGAAGTTGTCCGACAGGTGGCCATGCAAACGCGAGAATCGCACCAACGACGATCGCCGATAAACCGGTGACAATGGGCACAAATCGCTTACCCGCGAAGAAGCCCAAATATTCCGGCAGTTTGATGTTGTAGAAGCGGTTGTACATGATTGCCGCGACCGCACCGATAAAGATGCCGCCAAACACCCCGGTTTGTAGCGTCTCAACGCCCATGATGGTGGCGTCAGTTTCTAGGCCGCGCAGACCAGTCACGATACCGAGCGATGCGTTCATAATAATTAGGCCAACTAAGCCAGCGAGCGCAGCGGCACCGTCATTGCCTTTTGATAACCCGAGCGCCACACCGACCGCAAACATCAACTGCATGTTGCCGAACACGCCTTCACCGGCGGCGAGCATCACTTTGTTGACCGCGTCTGGAATAAACGCAAAGCCCGCGTTACCAATACCCAGCATCAAGCCGGCCACTGGTAACACCGCCACAGGCAGCATCAACGACCGCCCTATTTTTTGTAGTTGTCCAAATATACTTGCAAACATGGTTTCCTCCTGACGAATGCCAGTGTTGTAGGACCTGATTCCTTCAGGTCATGTTGTTTCACGTAAGGTCAGGATGATCATAGCGAGCAAGGCGGCGCCTAAGGTTACAAAAGGCAATCAGTTTGTAAGTGACCGCTTACAAATCTCTTACACCGAGAAGTGAAAATTGTAATCGGCTCGATTGTGAATGTGCGTTTAAGAATGCATCATATTGGCCAGCGCCAAACTCAGGGGCAGGCACAGGGACGGACACAGGGAAAGTAGGATGGAAAACAAGCAGATACTGGTCGTCGATGACAACCTCGACCTTCGCGAAGCGTTGTCAGATTACCTTGGCCGTGCAGGGTTTGAAGTGCTTTGTGCGGAAAACGGCGGCGTGATGTGGCAACTGCTCAACGATCACCATCCTGATTTAATCATCCTCGATATTATGATGCCCGGTGAAGACGGTTTTACCCTGTGCCAGAAACTGCGCAAAAACTCCGATATCCCGATCATCATGCTGACCGCCGTCACTGAAGAAGCCGACCGAGTCGCGGGGCTAGAAATGGGCGCAGACGACTACATCACCAAATCATTCAGTCCGCGTGAACTGCTCGCGCGCATCAAAACGATTCTGAGACGCAGCCAAACGACCGCCAATAGCAAACTGACGCGTAAAGTGCGTTTTGACGATTGGTTATTAGATACCGTAACCCGGCAACTGACCCACGTTGCTAGCCGCGAGGTTAAGCAACTGAGTGGCGCGGATTTGTCGCTGCTCGGTTTGTTCGTCAACCACGCGCAATCAATATTGTCTCGCGATGACATTGCGCGCGAGATCTGGGGACGCGATGCCGACCCGTTTGAACGCGGCATTGACGTGCAGATCAGCCGCTTGCGTCATCACCTTGAAGATAAAGACCGCTCGCTGATCCTAACGGTGCGCAACAAAGGCTACATGCTGACCACGGATGTACATTATGAGAATTAAACGCTGGACGGGATCACTGGTCGTTCGTACCAGTGTGTTCCTGTTGCTGGTGATCATTCTGGCGCAGGTATTATCCGGGATTATCTGGTATCAACACGCCAGCGAACGCGACAAAGAAGGCCTGACCACCACAGTCAAAAGCTTAGCATTGAGCGCTTCTTCCACCATCGCTTTCTTTCAAACCCTCCCTTCGGAATATCGCCACTTGGTGCTCAATCAACTACGCAACATGGGTGGTACGCGCTTTTTCGTCTCACTCAACAATCACCAGATTGACGTCGACCCACTGCCAGAGAGCGAGCGCAAAACGTTGGTCATCAACCAAGTTCGCGAGGTATTAGAAAGCGAGCTGAGCGGCATTCCTAATATCGAGGTGGAGTTCACCCAGCGCGACAAACTCAAAGTGTTCAACAACGAGCTACCTATCGACGAACTACCGCTATTGTGGGCGCATTATTCGCTTTCGTTTGGTGACCTCAATCCGCCTATTCTGGTGATGCAGGTCGAAGTCGCGCAGAACGAATGGTTTTATCTCGCGGCGGTGCTACCCGCGCCTTACATCAACCTAGAGACTAACTATTTTGAGCTGCGCCAATGGCTGACGCTATTGGTGTCCGCGCTAATGCTGTTGCTGTGTACCTGGTTTATCGTTCGCAAAGAAATTCAACCCATTCGAGAGCTGGCAAAAGCCGCAACCCTGATGTCGAGCCGATTAGACGTGCCCGAAGTCTCTGAACGCGGCAGTAACGAACTGAAAGCGGCGGTACGTGCGTTTAACAAAATGAACCGACGCATCGACAGCCACATTAAAGACCGCGAGATGCTGTTCAGTGCCATTTCACACGATCTGAAAACGCCGATTGCTTGCCTAAAACTACGGGCGGAAATGCTGGATGACGACGCCGACCGAGAACGCTTTATCCGCCTGAGTAACGACCTAGATTTGATGGTCAAAGGCGCATTGCAATGCATTAAAGAGACCGATATCCACGAGGAAATCGAGCCGATCAATTTCACCCAACTGATTCAGCACATTTCCGCCAATATCGCCGATGCGCCGGACACAATTCGCATCCACGGTGAAATCCGCACCCACTTTGCTGGTAAACCGTTAGCGATTAAGCGCTGCATTCAGAATCTGGTCGATAACGCGCTCAAATACGGCCATCAAGCGGACATTACGCTGAGTGAAAGCCCAGAGTCGATCCAGATTGAAATTGAAGATCACGGTGATGGTGTTGACGATTTATTACTTGAAAAGCTCTGCCAGCCATACTTCCGCGCTAGCAACGATAAAGAAGGCAGTGGGCTGGGGTTAACCATTTCACAGAGCATTGCAAAGGCTCACGGCGGCAGTTTGTCGCTGAGCCATTCTCAGTTTGGCAGCCTCTGCGCCACGCTGACTTTCCCGAGAGACTGACTATGAACAAACTGGTATTCCCGTTCCCACTGTTGCTCGCCCCTTGCGTCGCTCACGCTGAGTCACCACAAGGGGTAGAGTTTTTGCATTGGTGGACTTCTGACGGCGAGCAGCAAGCGCTGCAAACACTCAAAGCTCAGCTAAAACAGCATGATATCGAGCTGCTGCAAAGCCCGGTGTTAGGCGGTGGTGGCGACAGCGCGATGACGGTACTGCAAGCTCGCGCGCTGGCGGGCAATCCACCGAGCTTCGCGCAAATCGAAGGGCCAAGTATTAAAGCGTGGGATGCCATCGGTATTTTGCACAACGTCAACGCGGTAGCGGATGAGCAGCGCTGGGACGAGGTGCTCTACCCGCTGTCTATCGAAATCAATAAAACACAAAACGGCTATATCGCCCTGCCACTTACGCTGCACCGTTTGAACTGGTTGTGGGTCAACCACAAGCTGCTTAAACAACTGAATCTGTCCGCGCCGAACAACTGGCAAGAGATGTTCGCCGCCATGGAGCTTGCTAAGCAAAATGGCATCGTGCCGATCGCGGTCGGCGAGCAGCCGTGGCAAGTCGCCCAACTTTTCGAGAACTTAGTGATCTCCACTGGCGGTGTTGAGTTCTACACCAATGCGATGGTTAAACTTGAGCGAGACAGCATCGACAGCGAAACTCTGCGCCAAGCGCTGACGCAATTTCGCCGCCTGAGTTTGTTGATCGACAACCAATTACCTGACAGTAAGTGGGATACGGCGACCCAAGCGCTAGCCGACGGTCATGCGCTGTTTCAAATCGGTGGAGATTGGATTTTGGGTGAGCTGCTCGCCAATCAAGTCTCAGTTCCGCAAGAGATCGGCTGTTACCCAACGCCGGACAGCGATGGTGTATTCCTCTACAACATGGACAGTTTGGTGTTTATGTCGAGCAAATCGTTTTCTGCCGAGGCGGCTCAGCAAACCGCGAGCGCGCTGACAGACGTCGAGTTTCAAGCTAAGTTCAATAAGGTAAAAGGCTCGATTCCGGTACGCACCGATATCGACATCAGCGATTTTAATCCTTGTCAGGTCCAGTCATATCAAGACTTTCACTACGGCGTTAAACACAATCTCGCTGTGCCGAGTATGATTGATTCGATGGCGGTCAATCCGGTAGCTCAGCAAGCGATAAACTCGGAAATCTTCCGTTTTTACCGCAATCCCAAGATGGAACCCGACGAGCTGATAAAACGCATTATTGCTATTTCGCAAAGCGGTTAATGGCAATTAATTTGTGCCGAGTGGAATAAAAAAGCCCCAATGATTGGGGCTGAGTAAAGCGAAGTATGCCGTTTAAAAATAGTGGAAGATCGGCGGTTCATGCATCAAGAAGTTTTGATGGGAGATGTTCCACGCATAGGCGCCCGCTAAGGTAAACACAACGTAATCACCAATATCGACGTGGGCGACGTGTTGATTGCGTGCCAGCACATCTTTGGGCGTACAAAGCTGGCCGACAAAGGTCGCTTGTGCATGCTGAATTGGATGAGAAATCTCATGGTGTTGCTCGCTTTTCAGGATGACGAATGGATGATCATGGCTCTGCGCCGCTGGCGTGCGGAAGTGGTGAGTTCCTCCGCGCGCGATGACAAAGTTTTCGCCAAGATTTTGCTTAATATCCAGTACTTCCATCACGTAATAACCGCATGCCGCCGTGATGAAACGTCCGCATTCAAAACGCAGTGTCCAATCTTGCACTTGCTCTTTGGCGATGAGGAATTCCAACTTGTCGCAAAACTCCATCCACGGAAAGTGTTGCTCAGGGTTTTGGTAGTTAATCCCCATGCCTCCACCCAAGTTGATCATCAGCTCACCGAGTTCAAACTCTTGTTGCCACGCTTTCACGACTTGGAAATAGCGCTGCATTAACGCTAAGTGACGTTCAACATCGAGCTGATGCGACATCAAGTGAAAATGGAAGCCTTTGAGTGACACTTGCGGGAAATCGCGCAGCAACATCAAAGTATTGCTCAGCTCGGACTCGTCAAAACCAAAAGGGGTCGGCTTGCCGCCCATCGCCAACTTGCTGAGCGTGATGTCGCCGATATTAATGTTCATACGCAAAAAGATCGAAGCAGGGCGGTTGAGGCGCTCGGTTAGTGCTCCAATGCGCTTTAGCTCGGTGAGGCTTTCGACATGAATCGCATCGACATCCAGCTCAATCGCTTGTTGCAATTCAATTGGCATTTTTCCTGGGCCGCCGAAGATCAATGGCTTATCGAGTTGTTGCTGGTGGAGGTGTGCCAACTCCCCACCAGATGCCGCTTCAAAACCATCGACATACGGCGCGAGCGTTTTAAGAATCGGGCCTGATGGATTGGCTTTGGCTGCGTAAAATAGCTCGACATTTTTCGGCAAAACGTGGCGCATTTGTTTGATGTGTTCTTCTAAGGCGTTTAGATCATACAAGTACGCGCACAAGGGTTGATTTTGCTGCTGTGCGAGCGTGTGAATTTGCTGGCTAACGCGTGTCGGTAGAGAGAGTGAATTAGACATGTTGCGCTCCTTTTTCGTGTTGCTGCCAAGGCGCAGCGACTTGGGTATAGCCCGACTCCTTATCGGCTTTTTGCATCAAACGCGTGGTGAAATTATTTTTGCTTGGGAAGTGACCGCCATTCTGCAACGCTTCTAGTTCCGGCTGTTTTCCATTCACTGACTGCCAACGCACAATGGCACTTTGCACCGCATTCCACAGCGTTTGCTCTAGTGGCTCATCACCTTCTGCGATGAAGAAAATCGCTTCGCTGATGTTGTTGATAAAGGTGCAGTATCCGATGCGATTCCAGCCTTGTTCGCGACTGTAGTAAACCGATTGTCGCGCGCGTTCAGACAAATCAGTTAATGTTTCTGCTGGCCAGAACTCTGGCAGTAATTTAGTGCCTTCCAAATCACGAATCCAAACACAACACGGCATCTCTTGCTCAAAGCCAATCAAGGTGTTTTGCAAATGCGGCTCAAACGCCACCCCGTGTTTGAAGTAGTAATTAAACACGCCCGGAATTAGGCAATGCAAATAGCGCTCAAACCACAGTGTCGCGATGTCGGAATAGCGATTTTGCGTAGTACGCGCTTTGTTTTTAAGGCGTTGAGCAATGCAACTGTTGCCGTTTTTGTCGTAAGCAAACAGAGCGCCAGCGAGGGTTGGTTTTAAGATGTCGACTTCGCTCAGCGAGAAATTTTCGCGGTATAAAATCCCAAACGATTCGCGCGCTTTGGTGTTGTCGTCCCAGTTGTGCTCAGCGACACTTTCTAGATTCAACGTGGTGGCGTAAGGCTCAGTCATCACTTTAAATACGGGGTTGTGCAGCTGCTCGTTTTCTCTAATTGGTTTAAGAATCGACGTGAGCTGCACGGCGCTGTCGAGTTCGTACCACGCGTTTTTGCGCACGCAATTGGTTAATCGTACGTTGATGGAGAATTTCGCAAACCAATCCATATCTGGGTGGTAGAGGGTACGAACTGAAGAGGTCGGCTGCATCTTTTCACCACCTAAACCCAGTGGCGTGATCTTGCCTTGTTCAATGGCACGCTTCACGCTTGGGTTGCTCAAAATGGTGTAGCTTTCCCAAGGATGGCAAGGGTAGAGGGTCTTCCCATTGCTGGTGGCGTGTTGTGGCGCGAGCTGTTGTAGCATGTGCTGAGCAGGGTTAGCTTCTCCGTCGGAACTCAGCACATCAAGTAAGGACGTATCCACTTCAAACCAGTACAACGGGACTTGCGCGCCGACTTCTGGAGAAAACGCCAAGAGATCATCCATGGTGACGCCCGAACGACTTTTCGGGGTCGGATGGAAAGTATGCCCCCAAATCAGAGACTGTTCCGAAGCGATAAACTCGTTGTGATGCGATTTGGGCGCGACGTTGAGAAACTGCTCGGTAACCAGCACGCTATTTTCTAGTTGTTCGATCAGCTCATGGTTAAACGGGATCGCCAACACCTGCTTGAGATAGTTAAGCAAAAGCGTAAGAGTTTGCGTGGCATCCAATTTCGCCCAACCAGATCCCGGCATTTTCGCCCACGGCAGTTCTGCCAATTTGATTTTGCCCAGTTTGCTCGCGTAGTGAATCGGCAAAACCAGCACGCCATTTTGTTGAGAAAGATGAACGGCTACCCGCTGCTTGGCGGAATAGTTGCGTTTTAACGTTTGGGGTAGCGATGTCGATTGGTAGTGCCATTCCACTTGTTGATTCGGTAGCGCAAATTCACGTAAGTAACAATTAAGAACACCCATTATCGTGTTGAGTTGGGCCTTCTCCCGATTGAGCTGCACATCATGCGCGCGCAACTCGCTAGTCTGAGAGGATTGAGTTTGTAACATGTTGATTTCCAAATTTTGAATGGAGAACCAGCGCGATCAAGGTGATTACGCTGACTATCGCAGAAAGTAGGAAAGGAACCTCAAGTAGCCCCAAGCTAGAAATGAAAGAAGCGCAAAATCCCGCCGCCACGCCACCCCATTTGGACATGGCATCAAAGCGAGAAAATACTTTGCCACTGAGTTTGCGATCCAGATTGCTCGCAAGATGCTGATGCAATCCGTGATAACAACACACCATCGCGATGCCAAAGATAATTCTCGCAGCAATGAGTGCGGTTTCGGACGCAATCAAATGCAAGGCAGAGCTCACGGCAAGCAATGCAAACCCGAGCCACAACGTGCGCAGCGGTTGATGGCGATTCAGCCCATCTGACAACACGTGGATTTTGCCTGCCAGCAACAGATAGACGCCATGCGGCAGTGCGTACAAAAAACCGATCCATGCGTGGTGAGTGATGCCATATTGCTGCACAAACGGCGAGAAATAAGGAAAGGTCACCACCATGGAAAACGCAAACCCGAACTGAGCAAAGAAGATCCAGCGAATGGCATGCATTGCGTTTTTCTGTGCAACCGGTTTTTCTTGCTGAGATTCTGAGTTTGGCTTTTCGAGGTTTCGTTCGGCGGGTTTATCCGCAGGCAGTGTTAGCGTGATGCCCATAGCAATTAAAGGCAAAACGCATAACCACAGGTACGCGTTGAGTGGGTCGGTTTCGGACAAGCTCCAGCCGAGCCCAATGGGCGCAACGATCAGCGCCAAGCGAGCAGATAGCTGGGTTTTATTGAGTGACTTGCCGAGTGTTTTGGCTTCTTTAATTTGACTAGATAAGTAGCTGTTCGAGGCGGCCATGGTGCCGCCAAAGGTTCCTTGAACAATAAGACCAAACACAAACATGGCGAGGTTGTCTGCCAAGCCGCACAGCGCAAAACCTGCTGCAAGGCCAAGTTGCGCACGCAAGAGTGAGCGGCGGCGACCGTAGCGATCGGCAAAGTTGCCCCAAAATCGCGCCGCCAACGCAGTACAAAACGTAGGTAGGATAAACAATACCCCTGCCCAGTCCGCATCAATGCTTGCGCCTAATGTTGGCAACACGACGGGTAGAAATAGCGGCATACCTAACGCGGCAAACGCAGCGATAAAGTGGCACAACAACACACTGTAGATGAGTTTGGTCATAATCGTTTAACGTACGCTTTTTTTGATGGCTTCTAAGTAGGCGCGCTGCGCTTCTTCGCTAGAAAGCAGCAAGAAGTTCGGGGCCGACAAACCATAGAACTTATTGATGTCACTCGCGCCGGAGGCTTCTTTCGAGAGCAAACTGCCAGAGCTCAACAAGTACTTGGCGTACAAATCAGGCGCCTCTTGCAGTAACTCGCGTGCCAGTTTTGTTTCTAACCCTTCGCCTTCCAATCGGTTGAGTTGCTCAGCAATGCTTTTGGCCACGATGGCGTAAAGCGATGTTGAAGAGGCAATGCCCTTTGTAGCCATGGCTTCTACAATCGCTGCGATATCCAATTGTAATGTGATGGTGGTAAACATCTGACCGAGCGCCAATTCATTGTCGACTTTGATGCGTTGATCGAGCAGTTCATCGCAATCCACTGGAAGTAGTTTTGCGCCGTGTTTTTGGGCTGCATGCTCTGTTGCAAAGTGGAAGCGCTCTGGCCAAATTCGCGCCGCGTCGTTGTCTTTCATCGCGAGCGTCATTTTGCCCTGTTGATCAAAAGCAACGATGGCGTTTTGCTGGTTGGACTCCAATGCAATGCCATAACGAAGCCACAAGGTGAGGTGCACTTGGCATAATAGGTCGACATAATCTTTGAACCACGCCAGCGTATCTTGTTGATAGTACTGCTCTGCCAAGTGTTCTAAGAACAAGCGGTCGTCAGGCATTGGGCTTGCCAGTGCTGCAACCGGAACTAACGCTTTGTCTTCGCAATGAGTAAGTGGGTACTCACGTACGATGTACGCGAAGGTTTTATCCTCGCCGACGTGTCCACCGTGTTTTTCGTTGCAATGGAACAAGCGACTGTTTAAGTCGGCGTCCGTTTGTTCAAGGTGGCTGAGTAGGCGTTCAAACCAGTGGCCGTCATACAGTGTTGAAGGCTTGATTAAGCGAATATTTTTTGTGCCTAGCGATCGCATGATCAGCGGAACCTTGATGTGAATGTGCGGTGCGTCGTTCACGACCACCGTACGAACGGAAAGCGTCGGCGTCACGTCTAGATACGTTAAAGGCGCTTCTATCATACCTTCGGGTAAGGCTTCTAAAGATCGCAGGGTGAGCGGATGCGCAGGGAACAGTACGTGGCTCAGTGCAAAATCAGCAGGAAGCCCAACTTGCTCCATGGTTGGCCAGCAATCAGGTTGTTCGCTGGTTAATGTCACCAGTGATTTTTCAATCGCAATCCAATGCAGAGCAAAGCTTGGTGCAAACTCGGGCGCGTACTTAGCAAGGTCTTTATCGCTCAGACCAAACTTCGCCCGCGCAGTTGGATAGTACGGATGGTCAAGGTAAGAAGCGATCTGGTCGGCTAGCAGCAGTTTTTGATGCCAAGAACCAAGCTCGGATATTGGTTGAGAAATGTGGTCTGCGTGATGATGAAACGCTTGGTCACACAGCGCTTTGTGTTTCTCTGCACATTCCAGTTCTTGAAGGTATCCCGCCAGCAACTCGTGAGAGCTCTCATCCGCCAGTGTCGTTAGTAGCGCAATCCACTCTTTGTAATGCTGTTGATGCTCGATTTGGCCATTTTTCTCCACCCACCAACCTGGTGGTGTTTCGTCATTGGCGTGACCGTAGCGCCAGTGCTGCATGTAATACGTTGGCGCAACAGGTAAATACAACGTGAAATCAGAGTTGGCAAATATCAGCCAGACTTGCTCGTCTTGAGGAACAATTACCCCTTTTGGCGCGTCTCTACTGAACTTGGCCTTCGACAAAATGCCAAACATGTCTTCGCGCAAGCAAGTGTCGATCAATCGTTGCGTTAGATACAAAGCGTTGTCATTCATGCTGCCACCTCACGAGTCGGAGCGAGATCGAAATTGCTAAGCGCGTTCTGCAGCGCTTGGTCGAGGTTTCGCCCTGATGGTGAGACAATCGAAATTCGGGCGAGATAATCCTTATTGGAATAACTCTGTTGGAAGTGTTCTCCAGCGGTTTTTAGTACCTGTTGCTGGGTGATGATATCGTCATCGTGTTGGATGAACGACGTCGAACCTCCGTCAATCACACCACTGTGTCCCGCAACTACGTAGTGCACGTGCGCTGACCCATGAATTTGGTAATCGCCGTCCAATCTTCGACCCAGATGCAGACCCAAAATCGTGCTAAACCAGCCGAAGTGAGCGAGATTGTTGAGCAAGAATTCGCGGCCATCTCCAATACTGCGGTAGTTGATTTCCACCAGAACTGGGCCGTTTTCCGTGATGATAAATTCGCTGTGGCAAACTCCAAAACCAACGCCGAACGCTTTCAGTTGAGCCAAGCAAGCTTCTCGGTGAGCAATGCCGTTTGGTCCGTTCCAGTCTGCGGCGGTTTCGATAAAGTAAGGCGGCTCAGAGAGCGACACATCAAAACCGCCCACGGCGATAAGTTGGTTACCGTCTCCTAAAGTTTCGAGCGTAACCAACGGTCCTTGAAGAAACTGCTCCACCAGAATGGCGGCGTTTGGGTGCTTTTGCCAAAACGCCTCGCAGTAAGCATCGAGCTCGCTTTGGGAGTCACAGCGCTGTACATCTATACTTGCCACGCCTTCTTTGGGTTTTGCTACGACAGGGAAGGCCATGCCTAATGCCACATTCGAATGGCGATGCAGCAAACAGCTTTGTGTGTTGGGTAAGGATTTTTCATTTAACACTTGTCGAGTTAAGTGTTTGTTTTTGGCCTTTAACGTGACAGACCAATCTTTGGATGGGAGGCCAAAAAATTGCGCGCAGATGGCGGTGGAAGTTTGTAAGTGATCACTATTGCTGAAAATAGCGTCTGGCTTTAATTCATGCTCCGTGATGGTTTCGATGAGTTCTAATGGGTTGAAGACATCACATTCTAGAATGGTATCCGGATTAAAGTGACTATCACGACTCGCCAACTCTAAATGGCTGAGCTTATGGTCGGTGATAAGAACGACGTGAAGGTCCATCGCTTTAGCTGCAGGCACAAAGCCGTGAGTGACTGCATCATTAACGACATGACTTACGATAATCATCGTAGATTTCATGAGCTTTCCTAATTTTCTAACATTTTCTTCTAACGTTGATAAAGTCGCTCACGGTCGTCTTCCAATGTGCCTCTCTCGAGACGGAGGGCAGAAGTTTTAGTGTTTATTGTTATGATATTTGGTTTTTTTTGTTGTTAGTTGTGTTTTTAGGGTAAATAAATATAGAGCATAAAATTAATATTGCAAATAGAAATAATATTTGTTCTTATTTCCATCCGTTGGCTTTATAACAACTAAACGGAATTATGGAATGAATAAATTATTGACCCTGACCCCCTTGGCGGTCGCGATTGGTTCTTCATTAGTAGCACCAAGCGCAGTGGCTTCAGAAGAGACGAACTCAACCCCATCAGCAACTGAAACGATTCAAGTCTTCGGTCATCAGTACGAAGGTTATGCTGAACACATGCCCCAATCAGGCACCAAAACCGATGTGGAATGGCTTGATGTGCCACAAGCGGTATCCGTACTAACGAAAACAGAAATGCAAGACCGAGGCGCGGTGCGTTTAGTGGATGCGCTAGATGGGGTAGCCGGGGTCAATAACACCTTGGGCGAAGGCAGCCGCGATCAGTTCATGATCCGTGGTTTTGATTCACTCAACGATATGTACCGTGATGGCTTGCGAGATGACGGTACGTTGCAGTCTTACCGCAGCTTAGCGAACATTGAACGCGTTGAAATTGTGAAAGGCCCTGCGGGTGCTTTGTATGGCCGCGGTTCGGCTGGAGGCATCATCAACTTGGTGACGAAACGCGCTAACGGTGAGAATTTTACTCACGTAAACGGTAGTGTTGGCAGCAACAACCAGTATGTTGGTCAGGTCGACAGCTCAATGGCGTTTACAGATAAGGTCAACGGGCGTATTAACTTGGAATACCGTCAAGCCAACTCGTACGTTGATCATGTTGATTCAAACGATTTCTTCATTGCACCGACCATTCGTGTGTTACCAGCGGAAGGTCACACCATTGATATTGACGTGGAATACGCCCATCAAGAACTAGTGCCGTATCGTGGTGTGCCATCAAAAAATGGCAAGCCAGTTGATTTGCCAGTAAGCACTTACTTTGGCGGCACAAACGACTATCAGGAGTCAGACAGTCTCCGTATTGCGGTGGATTACGAATGGCGTCTGAATGATCAATGGGTATGGAACAACCGAGCGGCATTCAACCATATCGAACTTGAGCAAAAAGGCACGCGTCAGGGCAAAGTGACGGGTAATGAAGTGTCTCAAACCGTCAACAACTTTGGTTACGATCCACGTACTACGACCACTTTACAATCTGAGTTGGTTTGGGAAACCAGGGACAATCAATTGATGGTGGGTGCAGATTTCAACCAGATCGATATCGACCTAACGTTGGCAAGTGACAAAACGCTTCCTCCGCAAAATATCTACGACCCAGTCGTTGGTCCAACGCCTGATCCGGGCTTTAAGCCATTTCGTGACAATACCACCACCACGACAGGTTTGTATGTGCAAGACGTCTATACGTGGGGTGACCTTTCTTTGATCGGTAACGTGCGTTACGACTCGATGGAACTCGAACAACAAAAAGCGGGCTCAGATAAGGAAAAATTGGATGATGACAAAGTCAGCTACCGTGCTGGTTTGGTATACCGCATCAATTCCGACACATCCGTATACGCCAGTTTAGCGCGCTCTTGGCAGTTACCGTACGCTGGTATCTACATCAATCCAAAATTGGCGGAATTCTTCCACACCGACTTAAAAGAGGTGGGTGCGAAAGCGTACCTTTTGGATAACGCATTAATGTTGAATGCGGCACTGTTCCAGATTGATCAAGAGCAACCACAAACTAACGTGGACGGCGATGTGATCGATAAAATTGAAGTGCGTCACCAAGGTATTGAATTAGAGGCTCGCGGTCAAATCACCAAACAGTGGGACATCTCTGTGGGTTACAGCTACTTGGACGCGGAAGACAAAGCCACAGGCAAAAAGCCGAACGATGTATCAGACCACTTGTTCTCTCTTTGGAGCACTTACCAATTGGATGACAACTGGCGTTTAGGCGGTGGTGTGAAGTACGTGGGCGACCGTTACGCAGGTAACGACGAAGCTGTCGCACTTGGCGATTACACAACGGTGGATTTGATGGCGGCGTACACCACTGGTCGTCATAAAATCCAAGCGAACGCTTACAACATTTTGGATGAGAAATACATTCTTGGCGCAACAAACGGCACGTCTGGCTTAAACCAGATTGGCTACGGCGCACCAGCCGAGTTCATGCTCAGCTACGGATATCAGTTCTAGGCTTTTTGTGCGTAGTTAGCGCCTGTTAGCCGATTTTTTCCTCATATTGAGGATGTTTAGCCCCGAGAGCCTACGGGATGTATTCTGCCCGAGGCTCAATTTCTCGCAAAGGAGATCTTAATGTCTTACCAGAATTTGGATGGTAAAGTGCGTGTACGTGCTGGTTTGTCTACCACTTACAGTGTGCTTGCGATTGCAATCGCTTCTGCCACATCCATGAGCGCGGTTGCCGCTCCTGCTAAAAAAGAACAAACTACCGCGATGGAAACCGTCGTTGTCACTGGTAGCGTGATTGGTAAATCTGAAATTGAAGACGTCAAAGAGTACCCAGGTGCTCGTACCGTCATTACCCGCGATCAAATCGAGAAAACCGCCGCAGGCTCGATTGATAACGCGCTACAGCGCGTGCCGGGTATTAAAGTTCAGGATGAAAGCGGAACGGGCGTATTGCCTAACATTTCCGTACGTGGTTTGAAAGCAAGCCGTAGTGGTCATGCTCAGTTCTTGATGGATGGTGTACCGCTAACACTTGCGCCATATGGTCACACTGGTCAGTCTATCTTCCCAGCAACACTGTCGATGCTTGATCGTATTGACATTGTACGCGGTGGTGCCGCAGTACAGTACGGCCCAAACAACGTCGGTGGTGTGATCAACTTAGTGACCAAACCGATTCCACACACGTGGCAAACTGAAATCAGTAACCGCCTTACCGTGTTTGATGGCGGTGATGCGCCGCTGAATGATTTTTACCTGCGCACGGGCGGCTGGTTAAGCGACACGTTTGCACTGCAGTTGGAAGGTAACTTCCTAAAAGGTGAAAGCTTCCGTGAACATTCCGATACGGACGTGAAGAACTTTCAAGCTAAAGCACAGTGGCTATTGAGTGACACTCAAGAGATTCAAGCATTCCTGCAACGTTACGATGCTGAAACGCAAATGCCGGGCGCACTTTCGCCACAAGACTACGAACAAGATCGTCACCAATCGAAACGTCCTTACGATGATTATGAAGGTAAGTCGACACGCTGGAGTGTTAAGTACATCCACGATTTGCCATTTGCCGACAGTGCTGAGCTAGAAGTGCTAACGTTTGGCCATAAGTCAGAGCGTCTTTTCAAGTGGGGCTTTAACAGCGCGGGTGGCCATTGGGCTGATCCGGCTTTGCCAGCGACGGACGTTCGTACCTCTCCACGTGAATTTACCGTGTATGGTATAGAGCCAAAAATGGCGATGTACTTTGGCGAAGGTAAATCCGTTACTCAAAACTGGATCGTGGGTACCCGTTATGTTAACGAAGACATCGACTACAAACTCACTCAGACTCCAATCGCCGGTGGTGCAACCAGCGTTCCGCGTGATTGGCATTTAGATACGGACGCGTTTGCTGGATACGTTAGCAACGAAATTGGTTTGTTCAATGATACATTGAAGGTAACGCCTGGGTTGCGTGTTGAGTCGGTTCGAATGACGTTTACCGATCGTGGTAAAAAACAAACAGCAGACAACACCGTGACGGAATGGTTGCCAGGTTTGACGGTGGCATACAACTTAACTGATCAGTGGGTGACGTATGCGAACGCGCAAAAATCACTTCGTGCGCCACAAATTGCCTACATCCGAGGCTTGGGTGAAGAAGGGAGCGAACTGGCTTGGAACTACGAAGTCGGCGCGCGTTACACCCAAGATGCGACCAGTTTTAACGCTGCACTTTATCGCATCGATTTTGAAGACCAACTGCAATGGCAAAGCTCAACGCAGACCTTCGATAACATCGGAAAAACACTTCACCAAGGTTTAGAGCTTTCTGCTCGTTACGTGCCTGAAGTTCTACCTGCTCTGAGCTTGGGCGCAAGTTACAACTACCTCGACGCTACGCTTGAAGAAGAAGGCGCGAATAAAGGTAATCAACTGCCTTACACCTCTAAGCATCAGCTTGGTTGGGATGCAACCTACGCATTTTACGGCATGGACACCACGCTATCGGGCTTCTACTTCAGTGACTCGTATACCGATAACGCCAACACCAGTGCCGAAGATGCAACAGGCGCAACGGGTAAAGTACCATCTTACATGGTGTGGAATTTCAATTTGGGGACGGATTTATACAAAGACGACAAAGGCAAGTTACGCATGAATGTTGCGGTGAACAACTTGTTTGACGAGGAGTATTACTTCCGCGGGATTGATACAAGCCCAGTTGGTCGGTACCCAGCTCCGGGACGCTCTTACACACTGGATCTGAACTATCAGTTTTAAGCGTTTCGTTCACCGAGTTTGAAAAGAAAAGTCGCCAATTTACCTTGGCGACTTTGCCGATCTTAGGTAATGGAAAACTCTTAGCACTGGAAAAAAGCAAGATGAAAAATAAAAAACAATTTACGATCAAACACTTTTCAACCGTTTTGCTGATGCTGTTGAGCTCAGTTTTTATGTCATTTTCCGCAAGTGCTCAGGTGCGCAGCGTGCAAGATGAGCAAGGCACTTTTGAGCTAGAAGCGATACCTCAACGTATTGTGGTTTTGGAGTTTTCGTTTGTGGACGCTCTGGCGGCCGTCGATGTCTCACCGGTAGGCGTTGCCGATGACAACGATGTCACACGAGTCATCCCTGCTGTTCGCGCCAAGATTGAACCTTGGCAATCGGTCGGCATGCGTTCACAACCGAGTTTAGAGGCGATCGCGGTGCTCAAGCCTGATATGATCATTGCCGATGCCGAACGTCATCGCGCTATTTATCAAGATTTGCAGCGAATTGCGCCAACTTTGCTATTAAAAAGTCGTGGTGAGACATATCAAGAAAACCTCGAATCTGCACACAAAATCGGCGTGGCGATTGGCAAGCAAGCGCAAATGACGCAACGAATCGAGCAGCACAAACAGACCATGGCAGAGTTCAAACAGCATTTTGCGACACAAGAAACCATTCAGTTTGGTGTGGTTTCTGACAAAGGGATGTGGCTGCATAGCCCGGTTTCTTACGCTGGGGGCGTTTTGAGTACGCTGGGCATCCAAAGCCCGCTGGCTCCATCTGAGCAAAAAGCGTATATCCCAACCAGTTTCGAACTTTTACTAAAAACCAACCCTGATTGGTTGTTAGTTGGACTTTACTCTCAACCAAATATTGTGGATGAGTGGCGCAAAAACCCATTATTTAAGCTGCTAACCGCTGCGAAAAAACAGCAACTTGTTGAGGTCTCTCCTGAGCTGTGGTCGTTAAATCGCGGCATGTTGGCTGCGGAAGAAATTGCCCGCAATCTTGAAGCGTTATTGGAGCGCTCATGAGTGCGGCGATAAGCTCGGAAAGCGCGTCTTCGGTTAGCAAATCGCATTGGAAAGCGAGCTTGTTTGTCTGTGCTATGGCGTTGTGTACGCTCTCAGGCTATGCAGCCTCAATGATTGGCTGGTCCAACTTTTCTTTGAGCGTTAATGATCTGACAAGCTATTGGTTTGCGTTTGATGAGGGCAATATGCTGCATCAAATCCTCGCGACGCTGCGTGCGCCTCGTGCCTATGCTGGGTTATTAATTGGCGCTTCGCTTGCGGTATCCGGAGTGCTGATGCAAGGATTAACTCGTAACCCTTTGGCGTCGCCATCCATTCTCGGCATTAATGCTGGTGCGGCTTGTTTTATGGCCTTAGCGTCCATCGGCGTACCATTCTTTAGTCAATTGAACCCAATCATCAACGCAGTACTCGGCGCGCTACTAAGTGGTGGTGCGGTCATGTTGTTGGGCGGTTTTTTCTCCGCGCGTTCTCACCCATTGCGTTTAGTGCTAGCGGGCATTGCCATCAGTGCACTGCTGATAGGGTTAACTCGTGCGTCGGTAATTTTGGCGGATGACATGGCTTACAGCGTGTTGCATTGGTTAACGGGCTCACTCTCCGCGGTAGATTCTGAGCAGTGGCAGCAACTGTGGCCTTTTGCGACTTTAGGTTTGGTGCTCGCCATGGGCTTAGCGCGAAACTTAAATTTACTCGCGTTGGGGGACGAAGTTGCTGTTGGGCTAGGTGGTAACATTCGTCTTACGCGATTTATCAGTGGTTTAGCGGTTGTGCTGTTGGCAGGAACTAGCGTAGCGATTGCTGGGCCAATTGGCTTTGTCGGGTTGTTAGTGCCGCACTTGGTACGCCCGATTGTTGGTCACAACTATCACATTCTCATTCCGGTTTCCGCCTTGTGTGGCGCGGCATTGGTGACGTGGTCAGATGCTTTATCACGAGCGATCGCCTTTCCGGCTGAAACGCCAGTGGGCGTGATTACCGCGCTGTTGGGCACACCTTGCTTTATCGCGATTGCAATGAGGAAATCATCATGATGAATCAAACCAAACTGTTTGCATTAGTTGGATTGTTGCTGATTGCGTCTTCTCTCACGCTGTTTGTTGGCGCGGCGAACATGTCGGCTCAACAGGTTTTTGCATTACTGTTTTCTTTCTCTGACTCGGACTTTGTGATTCACCAATATCGATTACCGAGAATGTTGCTCGCCATTGGCGTGGGCGCTGGGTTGGGGCTGTCAGGCGTTTTAGTTCAAGGCGTCATCCGTAATCCACTTGCCTCACCAGATTTAATGGGGATAAGCGCCGGAGCAGGACTGGCGGCTACCGCTTGTTTGGTGCTGTATCCGAATGCGCCAGTGGCAATGTTGCCGATGGTCGCCATGGCGGGAGGCTTGCTTGCTGCTGGCTTTATTGCTGTGCTGGCTTACTGGTCGAAACCAACACCAGCACGTTTGGCGCTGATTGGTGTTGCTGTCAGCGCATTTTTAGCCAGCGGTATCGATTTTCTTCTGATTGTGCACCCTATCGAAATCAACACGGCGATGGTATGGCTAACCGGCAGTTTGTGGGGACGAAATTGGCAACAAGTGCCGTTTATTTGGAGTGCTCTATTGCTGCTACTGCCATTGGCGTTTTGGCTGGCTTGGCGGCTAGATGTTATGGGACTGGGAGAAGAAAGCGCTACTACGCTTGGCATGAAACCAAGACAGACCCAAATTCTTGCGCTGATTGCTGCCGTGTTATTGGCGAGCATCAGTGTGTCTGTGGCAGGCACGATCAGCTTTGTTGGCCTGCTTGCGCCGCATCTTGCGCGTTTGCTGTTTGGCCACAACCACAAGTTGTTAATTCCAGCCGCTGCAACCCTTGGCGCTTTGTTGGTGATTTGCGCCGATGGTTTAGCGAGAGGCTTACAGCCGCCAATTGAGCTACCAGCGGGAGTGCTGACATCTGTTATTGGCGCACCATATTTCATTTTTCTTTTGTATCGTTATAGAGGTTGGTAAGCATGTTACGAACGCAGAACTTATCCGTCGCGTACGGCAAACAGACCATCATTCCAGATCTCTCTTTGTCGATTCCTCAAGGTAAAATTACCGCACTAGTTGGTCCAAATGGTTGCGGTAAATCGACACTATTAAAAACCTTGGTACGCATCAATAAACCCGCTTCTGGCCAAGTGTTGTATGACGAAAAACCACTAAGCAACTACGGGGATAAACGCTTGGCGCGTTCGTTGTCTTTGCTGCCGCAGATTCTTGTCAGTCCTGAAGGTATTACCGTCAGAAAACTGGTCGAATATGGCCGCTCGCCTTATCTCTCTCATTGGGGCCGGTTAAGTCAACAAGACAAGACCTTAGTCGAGCAAGCAATGCAAGATACTGGCGTGATTGAGTTTGCTGACAAGCCAGTTGAATCGTTGTCTGGTGGCCAAAGACAAAGGGCGTGGATTGCGATGGTAATGGCGCAAGATACTGACGTAGTGATGCTTGATGAGCCAACCACTTACCTGGATCTTTCTCACCAAGTTGAGCTGATGAAACTCATGAGGCAGATGAACGACAAAGGCAAAACTGTGGTGGTAGTGCTGCACGATCTAAACCAAGCGTGCCGTTACTGCGATCATTTGGTGGTGTTGGAAAAAGGTCAGTTAGTCACGCAGGGAACACCGCAAGAGGTACTGACAGAAGGTATGTTGGCATCGGTGTTTGATTTACAAGCGAGAGTATTTAACGACCCAATCTCAGGCACGCCGATGTGTGTGGCGGTGTAGGTTTACGTCTTTCGAAAGCTATCTGCAATAAAAACGTCGATCCATAAAAACAAACCCCGCTAGTAACAAAGTCGCTAGCGGGGTTTGTTGTTTTTAAGAGCGTCCTTAATGTGGCGTTTAAGCCAGTTTAAATGTTGCTACTTTCGAGTTGAGATCCTCAGCTTGCGATTTCAGCTCAGCAGATTGATTCATCGATTCTTCGGCACCAACTACCAAGTGATCGGTCACATCTTTAATGGACGTGACGTTTTGCGTGATTTCATTGGTTACGTGCGTTTGCTCTTCGGCGGCGGTCGCGATTTGCGTTGCCATATCGCTGATCAGCGCAACGGCCGCGTTGATTTCATCCAGAGCCAGTGCTGCGCGATCAGCATCTTCCACCGAACCTTGCGCGAGCTGAGAGCTTGTATCCATGATGGCCACTGCGCGTTGTGTGGTTTGCTGCAAGGTCTCGATCGTCGAGCGAATCTCTTCGGTTGAGGTGTGTGTGCGTTGTGATAGCACGCGAACCTCGTCTGCAACAACGGCAAAACCGCGACCTTGTTCACCTGCACGCGCCGCTTCAATCGCCGCATTCAGAGCCAGTAAGTTGGTTTGCTCTGCGATGTCTCGAATCGTTGATAGCACGGTTGAGATGTCTTGCGCGTGCTGGTTGAGCTCACCGATGACAACGCTCGCTTGGTTGACTTCAGAAGACAAATTATTGATGGACGATTTGGAATTGATCACCAACTCATGACCGTTTTGTGTGCTTGCTGAAGAGTCTTGAGCGGCTTTAGCCGTCTGCTCTGCATGTGCTGCAATCTCTTGCGTTGCTGATGCCATTTCAGTCACAGCGGTCGCCACCATAGTGATTTCTTGTTGCTGATGGTTCAGATCGGAAACCGATTGATTCGCGCGAGTCGTGCTCAGCTCCGATTGTTGGCTCAGTTCTTCCGCTTGGTGACGAATGTGACCAATAAGTTGCTGCAAACTTTCAACGAACTGGTTGAAGTTTTCAGCCAGCTCACCAACTTCGTCACGGTTTTCTACTTTGATGCGTTGAGTCAGATCGCCGCTACCGTTGGCGATTTGCGCAAGCGCATTCGAAACATTGTAGAGCGGACGGAACAAGATGTTACATAGCAGGTTAAACAAAGCCACACAGATAACGACGACGATAGTGGTTGCGATGATTTGATCCCAAACTGCATCGTAAAGTGGGGCAACCAACGAGTTTTGATCTAACACTGTGACCGTTGTGAGTTTGGTACCCTCTATGTGGCGCGCGTAAATCACATATTCGGTGCCGTTAATAGAGACGCGACGCTCTGTACCTGAACGTGCGGCAGACGTAATGTCGTTGTTGTTGAGGCCCAGCTTGCTAACCGGTTGATTCAGCAGTTTACCGTTGTTATGAGTGAAAATATTGCCCTGTTCATTGGCAATAAACATATAACCTTCACCCGGCAGGATCACTTGGTTGAGACTGTTCAGGATATCACCGATCTCTACGTCAGCACCCAGAACGACGGTTTGACCATGCAATTGCAGGGCTTTACCGAGCGACACGACGTTAGCCCCCGTGGCAGCTGCGACGGTCGGGTTATCCATAAAGACTTTCGATGGGTTGGCGATTGCATTGGTGTACCAGCCCCACTTACGAGGATCGTTATTACCTGGTGGCAAAACCACCCCATTAGCGTTGTCTTGTGACCCGTCCGGGTAAGCGAGGAAAACGTTATCGAACGCGCCAGAGTCTCGGACTTGTTTCAAATGCGTAACCAGAGAACGTTTCTCTGAATCAGAAGAGAGTGAAGTTAGTGCGCGCTCTTTAGAGAGTAGCCAGTCCTTTACGTATTGATTGTAAGATGCGCTAGTGCTTTCTAGTCGCTGTGCGACTTCGACATCGAGCCTATTTAATGAATCTCGAAAAGACAGCCCCTCTACCAGCACTCCCCCTAGAATGATGGCGGCACTGGCAGAGATTGCCAGTTTGTTTTTTAATGATAGATTTTTGAACATAAAGCGAATAATAGATCTTTGAATAATAGTTGTTGTGTTTTTATTCTCATCAGTGCTCTCTGCGCTGTTGAATATGCAGCAGAAAGTCAGATTCGAATCTGTTCAATAATTATATTTTATTGCTCAAAATAAATACTGACTCCATGTCGCGAATTTGAGTTTTACACCAAATAAGCAAAAGGATTTGGAACGATATTATTTATGTATTTGTAAAGTAAGGATTTGTCGATTTTTGTAAATGAGAATTGATTTCAATAATTGGTGATCTTTATCACATTTGCGTGTCTGATAATCCATTAAAAATGTGAAGGTTATAGCACCGGATATATATTGATTAGCTTAATCATTGTTATGGGCAATCGTTATGCGCAGTATATTGTTAGTCCCCGCGTTATTAGTGTCAGGGTGTGCTCTGATACAACAGTCGACGCCGATTCAACCTGACGCCAACTGGCACGTGGACCAGTTATCGAACGGTATGAAATACCATCTCTATCCAACAGAAGACCAAGAAGTCTCGGTCCGTTTGGTGATGAATATCGGCTCATTCCAAGAAACATCTTCTCAAAAGGGTTACGCTCACTTTGTTGAGCATATGGCGTTTAATGGTAGTGAGCATTTTACCGGTAACGACGTTGTCAAACTTTTTGAGCAATCTGGTGGTAGCTTTGGCGCTGATATCAACGCTTTTACCAGTTATCAGCAAACGTCTTACCAACTTGACCTTGCGAATAATACGAAGCTAGAAGATGCCCTGAAGTGGATGAGAGATATCGGTAACGGACTTGAGTTTGCTCCTGAGCAAGTAGAGAAAGAAAAAGGGGTGATTCTCGGGGAATGGCGACGTGCCAATCCGGATGATAAGTCCTTTTCTATGCATGCTTACCAAGCCTCGATTGAAGGCACTATGTATGGTGAGCATGACCCAATTGGTACTCGCGAAGCGATTCAAAATGCTTCCTCAAGTAAGTTAAAGGCGTTTTACGACAAATGGTACCAGCCACAAAATGCCGAGTTGATTGTGACTGGTAATATCGACGTAGATTCACTGTCCAAGATTATCAAAAGCAAGTTCTCGAACTGGGAAAGTACCTCGGATACGGTAATAGAGAAGCGCCGTGATATTCGAGTGAACAACGAAAACAGAATCTTGCCAAGTAACACGATGGAATCACCAAGTCTTCATTTAGTGATTGAGCGTGGTCTAAGTGGCGGCACGACGATTGAGCAACAACATGAAGTGTGGCGTGATGAAGTCGCAACACAACTCATTCAACAGCGTTTGATCCGTGTACTCAGTGATGCCGCTGAACCTTTTCAATACGCTTATGCAGAGCCCTATTACTCTAACTATCAGCGTATGATGTCGGCAGGGATTTCGTTTGCACCAGATCGCCGCGAACAAATGCACCAGACTTTCATTCGTACCTTGGCGTCGTTGAGAGATTATGGTGCGACTCAATCCGAGTTAGATAGCGTTATGTCAAATTGGCAAGGTGAACTTGCAAATATTGATTCAGATTGGAGTCAGCGTAAGCCAAACAGTTACGCAGAAGCACGTGTTTTTCAAATTGGACAAGACAGTGTCAGCCAATCAAAAGAGAATTATGCCCAGAGTTTGGCAGAATTCATCAACAACGAGAATTTAGAGAGCATTAACACACAATTGGCGGCTTTGTTATCTCAGCAGCCAAGCTTTTTTATTGGTTTGGGGAAAAGCGAAACGTCAGAACAGTTCAATGGTGTATTTGCCGCTCTAAACAGTGCCTATCTTCAAACTGGCGAAAAACCGTTAGAGATGTATGACAAAGTGGATGGATTCTTAAAGCCTACCCAGGAAGGCAGCATCACGAGCATGCGTCAGGAAGCGGGTGGTTTTCAAGTCTATACGCTATCAAACGGTGTCGAAGTGTGGTTCCAAAAAGATACTAAAGCGGGTGGTCGAGCGTATATTTACTATGCGAGCCAAGGTGGTAAAGCCGCTGTTGATCCGACGTTGTATGCCGCTTATGAAATCGCAGCAACAACGGCAATACGCAGTGGGTTAGGGGCATTTTCTGGTTCAGAGCTAGATAGCTACTTACGCAAAAACAACATTGCGCTTGGCGCGATGCTTGATGCGACCAGTCACGGAGCACAAATTACGGCGCCAAATACGCACCTAACTGATGCTTTGAATGGACTATACAACCTAGCGACGGAGATTAAAGTCGACGAGCGCCAGATGGCAGCAGCGAAGCAAGAGTTTAAACAGCAGAGCGGCGCTTTTTTTGAATCACCGATGGGAAAACTGATTCAAAAAGCAAACGGCAATTCTTATTTGCCGGGTAGTCGTCATCGTATAGTGTCCAGTGATGATGTTGAACAAGTGACTTCCGAGCAGATACTAGCGGTGCATGAGCAACTTTTCAAAACCAATGATGGTTTTAAGATGGTTATTGTTGCAAACGTAGAGCCGGAAGAAATTACACCACTTTTGCGTAAATATGTGGCCTCTATCGAAATGAAACCGAGTCGTTCGATTGATTATCACGTTGCGTTTAACCCGGAAGTGCCGGAGCGAACTGTGGTTGCGGATGGGCATGAACCTTCATCGTTGTATGTAATGCGTTTGACTAATACGAGCGATTACCAACGTACGGCAAGAGACACGGTTATCGAAGATATTTTGCAACGTATTAGTAATGCACGTGTTTTGGATATTGTGCGAGAAGAGTCTAGCCTTGATTACAGCCCGAGCATTTACACCATGACACAAGATCGCGAACCCATCTCTGATTGGCTCTTGGAGTCTCAAGTTGAGCCCGAAGACGTGGCACTTTTAGAGAGTAAACTAGGCAAAGTGTTTGATGGTTTAGCGTCAAATATTACCCAAAAAGAAGTGGATACGGCCGCGAAACAACTGGCAGTCGCGATGCAAGGATTGGATGACAACCCAGCACAGAGATCATGGGCATATACTCGTTATTTGGTGCATGATTACGGCGTCGATGTGTTACTTGACGTTGAGAAAGTGGCTAAAAGTGTGACGTTAGATGAAGTGAAAGCGCATGCAAAATCAGCTTTTGGTCCACAGGCAAAACGCTCGGTGATGGTTTTAAATCCGGCCGAATAATCACGTAGTTTCTGACGAAAATCGTGGCAATAGTAATAAAAAAGACGGCGTGAAAGCCGTCTTTTTTAAGCACTTTAATCAAAGCTTTTATGCTGATTTACGCGAAAGTCGCTTTTCATTGTTGGTGTTGTTTTCTTTTGTGATCGCACTGTCTTGAGCCTTACCCTTGAGCGTTACCACTTCTTTTTCAGGTAATTCAGCTGCTTCACCAAAGAATTTGCCACCAGGTTCAATGCTGAGGTTATTGCTCCAGATCCTACCGCTTACGCGTCCCTTGGCAAGCACTTGAATGTGTTCTGCGTGACAGTTTCCGTCCATCATGCCGTTAATGATCAGCTGTTTAGCGTAAATTTCACCGTTTACTCGCCCGCTTTCTGCGACAACGAGAGTGCCTTCCACGTTAATTTGACCATCGACGATGCCATCAATCTGGACATCGTTTTCTACTTTGAGTTCTCCGCTAAGAGAACAGCCTTTGGCGATGAGAGTTGAAGCTGCTGAGCTACTCGTTGTTCCACTGTTTTGATTAAAGATTCCCATCGTATTCTTCGCTCCTTAGTAAAAATGTCTTCGAAATCATTAAGGCTCCAATCGACAAATGGTTTCGGATTCAGTGCTCGCCCAACAAATCGCACCTCGTAATGCAGGTGAGGGCCAGAAGAGAGCCCACTGTTGCCGGAAATTGCAATCAGCTGCCCTTTTTTGACGAACTGACCACTTTTTACTTTGAACGCTTTCAAGTGCGAATAAGAACTCGAAAAACCGAAAGAATGTTGTAGCCTGAGGAAGTTACCAGAGCCTTTATTACTGCGGCGGGTGACTTCCACTACCCCATCGGCAGGGGCATAAATTTTGGTGCCGATATTTACGGCAAAATCGAGCCCACGATGCATCTTGGCAACTTTTGTCACCGGATGGATACGCTTACCGAATCCGGAAGATAGTCGTACGTTGCCGACTGGAGAGCCACTTGGTATTTGGTTTAATAACACCATGCGAACGTTTGAGGTTATCGCCGCTGCATCGAGCCTAGCATCCAAGTTATTTGTCGAGGTATGTTCTCCAACCCCAAGCACTTTCTCTAATTCACCCAAACGTTCCGAAACAAGTTGTACCCGTTCTTCCCGTTCTGAAAGGTCATTTTCTAGCTCTGATTTAAGTGTTTTCAGTGTGCTGAGCTCTTCACCCATGGTGCGTGAATGCTCTGTCAATTCAGCTTGTTTTAACGCTGCATTATCAACGCGAGTGTACAAGTGATGAATTAAGATTACGGTCGCGGCCAGAGCAACAACAAAAAAAACGAAAAACGTTTTTATGTTGCGTTGCATCCTTTTACTGAAGTACCAATGTCTTGAGCCATTGATAGTTGATATAGAGAGCGTCAACTGGTCTTTCATCGTCTTCTATTGCTCGTATTTGGTATACGTCTCGTCACTGAGTTAGTAGGAATGTAAGGAAAACGAGTAGGGACCGCCAGAGGCAAATTGGAAAGAAGTGTCAGGTCGTGAGGCGTTTTCAGATATTAGATAAAAGACTCAATAAAGATTTAATATTCTGCTGATTTTGGTCGTAATTACTCCAAATCGCTTCATTTAACTGAATATTATGATTTTTAAGGCGGTTATCCGAGAAATTGGATTGTGAATATTGCCAATAGCATCCGCACGCAATTCAACTTACTTCACGGTTTGCCTTATAAATGTTGGATAATTTATCAAACCGACATTCATTACATCGATAACTTGTTTATGATAGCGGTTGATATAAAGCACTATTCATTGGCTTTAAACCTAAGCGTTACATTTCGTTTAGGAACACATAACTATGACAACGGAGTTGGTCGTGAAAAAACTACTATTGGCTACAGCAGTGGTCGCAGCAGCAGGGGGCGCTGGCTACCTGTACCAAAACAATACTACCGCGAGTGATGCAGGCTCACTGTTAACGCAAGTTCCTGCAGATTCACTTATGGTGACGTATCAGACAGAACCTTTTAACCATTATAAATACATGAACGCATTCGGTACGGCGAATCAAGGCTCGATTGCAGAACTTTTTGCCGATGAACCACTGTCTCCACAACAGCAGTTTGCAGTTAACTTATTCGATGGGTACCTAGAGAGTGCTGCGTCGCCAGAAACATTAAAAGCTTATTTGGGCACCGGGGAAAACATTAATCCTGTGTTGTACACAATTGGTATGGTACCAGTGTACAAAGTGGATATTGAAGACCCTGCCGCGTTATGGAAAACACTGGATCATGAAGAGCAGATGAGCGGCGCTAAGCATGAGTTGGTTAAGCTTGGTGAAGTCGAGTATCGTCGTTACGAGATGACTGATTCAATTGACCCGCAGGACGGTATTGGCTTGGTTGTAGCCGTGGTTGATAACGTGCTTACGTTAACGGTTGATGTTCCGCAACTGGGCGTTCAAAACCCGATTAAAATGGCATTAGGGCTTGAAGCACCAAGTCAAAATATTGCTGAGAGTGGACGTCTTGAGGCGTTGCAAGCCAAATACGGTGAAAACAACAACTCTTTTGGTTACTTTGATCATCGCGAAGTGATTAAAGGTTTGACGACGAAAGATGGCAATATGTTTGCTCGTCAAATTAGCACGTTGGATGCAATAGATCCTGAACCAACTATTGAGGAAATGCGTTCACCAGCCTGCCATACTGAGCTTACTCAAGTTGCAGAAAACTGGCCTCAGTCCGTCGCGTTTGCAGAATACAAGATGAAAGGCGATCAGGCGTTCATTAAAGGTTCTTTTGTTGTTGAGTCCAACAATAAAGTGATTCTAGATGCGCTCAAGTCGATTCGTGGTGTATTGGCAGAGTCTAAAAGTGATAAGAGTTTCTTTAGTATGGCGCTTGGTTTAGACATTAATACGCTAGCGCCATCGATTGGTCAGATTTGGGCTGACTTGACCCAGCCTCAATACCAATGCTCTTTATTGACACAAATGCAGCAAGAGATGGGCGGCCAGAATCCAGCAGCCGCTGTAAGCATGGGGTCAGGCATGGTTAACGGCCTCAAAGGGTTAAGCCTGCAAATGTTTGATATCAAAGTAGATACTAATGCTCAGCATGGTGAAGTATTTAGCCAGCTAGATGGTATGTTGTCTCTTTCTGCCAATGATCCAATGATGCTTATTCAAACTGCGCAAATGTTCGTTCCTGAACTTGCTCAATTGCAAATTCAACCGGATAACCAACCTGTTAATGTCAGTGACCTATTAGAAATGCATACTGGCGTGAAGGTGGACGTGTTTGCTCGTCTAAACGAAAACCATTTCACCCTTTACAGTGGTGATAGTGCTACGGAAGCAAGCAAAGAAGTGATGGCGCAATCACTTTCTCCAAATGGCTTGTTCAGCTTTGATTTTGATTCAGAGCGTATTTTGGAAGTGTTAGAGAGTGCGTCGTCAATCACTGGGGAGCCGGTTCCGGATGATGTTGTCAAAAGCTTACAAGGCGAGCTTGTTGGTGGTATGACGATGGACGTGACAGACCAAGGTATTGGTTTTGAGTTTGATTACCGTGGTGCAACTAAACCTGTAACGGTTGCACAGCAGTAACACGTTGAGTAGAAAAGGCGGCGCAATGCCGCCTTTTGTTATTATGTACCGTATTAAAAAGCGAGTGGGAAGAGCGACGCTTACTCATCTATTTGAGGATGAGAGTATTGCTGATATTCAGGTAACTCTTTTCTTAAATTACTAAATGTCGCCCATGCACTTTCTTTTGAGAGTTTGTTGATCAGCCAGTTTGGCAATAGACCTCCGGGGTCAGCAAACGCCTTGTATTCCACGAGTGTTGTATCGTTTGTGAGTTTTTGTAACTCCCAAGTCGCATCAACCGAGCGAATTCGAACATAACCATTTTGTTCAGCAAGATATGAGTCAGGTGCGCTTTTGATTTCTATGGTGAATCCCAGCTCATCGACCCAGTACTTTGAGTAGGTGACCATATCCCGATTTTTGGTAGGCCATGGTGCTTTAAACTGGGTGTAAACGATGTTCTCGGTGGCCGATATCTGATTTAAAACCCGGCTATGACTGGCATTGTCAATCCAGTTCGGGATGTTGTCACTGTCTTCCAGTAGCGTTAAAAATGCACCATAGCTGGTGGGTGTGAACATCCGGGCACGGATCTCAACTAAACCGTCACTATGTTCTCGGGAGTAAATTGTGATTCCATTCTTGTCACGCTCGAACTGCCAGTTCTCGTTGGCGCTCGCGTCAGTACCAGCGGATATCAATGTGGCGAGTGTTAAGGCGCCAATTCTTATATGCAACATCATGTTAGTATCCGCCAACTTTTCCTAAATTTAAGTTTATACGATTTGTTGTAGCTATAAGGACAATAGTATGTTTTTTGTTATTGTTCTGAAGGTTGCTCAGCACTGAAGCCACGTTGAATGTTGGTGAAAGTAAGCGATGCAAATATTACGATAACGATCGCTAGATGCCATGCTTGACTCAATCCAAGCTGCACCAGAGTTAAGCTGACCAATGAGGAGACGACCATTTGTCCACCACCAGACATTGCCGCTGCGGCACCTGCTTGCTTTTTATAAGGTTGCATTACCATCGCTTGTGCACAAGGTAGGGCAATACCATTACCCAAGATCATTAATAGCTGTCCTAGCATCAGAAATAGAGGCTCAACAGGGCAGAAAAATAACCATATTGCGGCAGCGAGGTGAAGAAATGGGGTGCAAAGCAGCATTTTTTTATTGCCAATAATTGGCCTTACTCGGTTACAAATCGTGGTACCACATAACATACCCAAAGCGGGAATGAGCGCCCACATCGCGTATTGAGCGGAGGTCATGCCAATTTGATCTTGCATGATAAATGGCATCACAGAGACTGTCGTAATCATTAAGCTGAAGTTTAACCAACTGATACTGGCGAAACTCATAAAGTAACGAGACGTAAGTAAGCTCTTGTATTGGAGCAACATGTTTCGGGGTGACGGAATGACAGAACGTTTTGCGATGGTTTCTGTGAACTTAAAGGCGATGATTACCCAGGCCAGCGAGACATAGCCCAACAGAGAAATAAACACCATACTCCAACCGAAGTGGAAGTTGATAAAGCCGCCAATCACAGGTGCAATAAGTGGCGTGATTGAAGCCGCCATGGCGATGTAAGACATTGCCACTGGGAGTTCATCCCCGCTAAACCTATCTCGAGTCGACGCCCTCGCGAGTACCGCGCAGCATCCTGTACCTAACCCTTGTAAAAAGCGCCCCATCACCATCCCTGTAAATGTGTCGCTGAAGAAAATAATCATCAGCAGACCAGACATCGCAATGAGTAAACCGGTAAGTAATACTCTTTTTCGTCCTAAAGCATCTGACACTGGCCCGTAGATAAATTGAGAGGGGCCAAAGCCGAGCAAATAAATACTCACAAGTAGTTGAGCTTGGTCGAGGGAGATGGAAAAGTCTTTTGCTATCCATGGCAAAGAGGGCATAACTAACCCCATGCTCAACTGGCCAACGCTAATAATAAGACAGGCGAGTAGTATAGTATGAAAGTTGATTGGGCGACTCATGACTGGTCTCCATTCAAACAACCTTTTTGGCGTCGTGATCTTAAGCCGCCTTCGTCATCCACTTCATTTAGCTTTGCTTTGACCCGCTTCACAGTCGATAGACTGACTTCGCATTGCTCTGCTACGTTTTGCAATGTGTAGCCTTCTAGCAGCAATGTTGCGATCTGTTGGTGTTTGGTTTTGTTTGCGGGGCGGCCGCGAAACTTCTGTTTCCATAATTCTGGCTGCTCTTTAATGGCCTGTCGCCCTTGCTCTGCGGCAAACAGGCGATGTTCAGTCTGCACTTTCCCATATCCAGATAACACTGTGAGTAGTGTTTGAGTTTGAACAGAACCTGGCTCAAAAGTTAGTGATTCACATACGGTTTTCAATGTTACCCCTTTATCGAGTAGCATTTTTATCGTGTTCAATGCTTGACTAAAGTCGCGACCAAATGCGGTCAGCCACCAGAGCACAATCGTATCCCCAGCTCTGACGGAATCGAGCAGTTGTAAGAATGCCTCTCTCTCGGTTGGAGGCATGCAACCACGAACCTTATCCTCAAAATGCTGAGCTTCGGGCGCAAAAGCTTTTAGAGTATTAAGGTGCTCTTGGTAAGCTCGATTTTTTGGCGAATAACGAGTGTAAAGATACGTGGTCATAAGGATTATGAGCCTTTTTTTGTTTGGTTCATATAGTGTAATGGCTCATAAATATACATGGGTTCATTAATGCTTACAACACTAAATGAGCCGTTTGGGAGTCAGAGGCAAATAAAAAAGCCAACCGAATGGCTGGCTATAGCTATTTAAGCTTTTGTTGTCTGTCGCTCGATTAACTTCACTGGCACCATCATTTTTACTAGGCTGCCGTTTTTCGTATTAATTTGATCAACAATGATCTTCACGCACTCGCGAGCGAGGCGACGGAAATCCTGGCGGAATGTGGTTAGTTGATAGCTCAACCATTCAGTCTGAGGAATATTATCAAAGCCAATGACTTGTAAGTCCTGAGGAATGCTCAACCCGCATTCTATACGAGCGATATCCATGACCGCCATCGCAAGGTTATCGGTTGCACAGAACACTGCTTCAGGCCGATTTTTGTCTGCCAGTATGGCACGGACTTTATCAAGTGAGCTCGCGTAGTCATAGCTGGCTTCAATGATGCGTGGCGTCTTGCCGGTTAGGTCTTCAAATTCAGAGCAGAAGCCGCTTTGGCGTTCGTCATTCGTAAAGGTTGGCACTTCTCCCGTCAAATAAACCGCGTTCTTCACGCCACTTTTGTGCAGAAGTTGCGCGGCTTGTTGGCCTGCTTCGTAGTTGTCACTGATAACGTAGCTACTCCTAGTACCTTCAACAACTCGTGCGTATTGAACAATTGGGATATTAAACTCTTCACATTCTTCATAAAGGGACTTATTGAAGGTTGCGGAAGCAGCAATGACACCATCGACGCGATACTGGAAGATATTTGGGATTGAGTGGCCCTCTTCTTCATCCACTTGCCATGGAATCAATACGGCAGAATAACCTTTTTTCTGTAACTCACTGGAAATTAACTGCAGTGTTTTCATATGGATAGGGTAATCCGCATCAGGAAACACCAAACCTATCAATTTCGATTCGTTTGTGGTCAGGCTACGTGCAAAGGCGTTAGGGCGGTAGTTAAGGGCTTTAGCCGCTTCAAAGACTTTTTGCTTGGTCTTTTCGGATACTGAGCTACCCGGAACAAACACGCGCGATACAGTAGATTGAGAGACGCCTGCCATCTTTGCCACATCTTTTGATGTGACTACGTGTTTAATTGATTTCATGAATAAAACTTAGTTGCCAGTAATTGAGGTCATAAGACTAGCATAAATAGGTACGTATTCATAAATGTTCTGACGGGGTATCCTAAGTAGAATAATGGCTTTGGAGTGTTAAAAAGCAAAATGTGGGTTAACCCATTCGATTTGATTTGAGCTAGCACTAGATCTAGAGCGTAGATACTGTCCGTTTGTTGGACGTACAGTATCTACGTAAAGAACATTAATTTGCTTGTTTGACTGCAACTTTACGTTTCGGGGAGAGGAGTGAATACCCCATGTATCCGATGCAAGCGGTAGCGACAAGAATAGAGCAGCCACGCATAAAGTTAATCAGCATAGGAGCGTTGTCGGTAAACGCGTTGATCCCCCAAAGCATCACGAGAGAGAATACAAACATCACTAGTAAGCCATAACATGGAGCATCGATTTTGCCGGGAACGACATACCAACCATCTTCCTTGATTGGTTTATTTAGACGAGCATATTCCGCTTGCTGGCCTTTCACTGTGTAAAGATGCATTTCATCTTGTTTACCCGTCAGGAGAAGGCTAGCAATGTAAGCGACAACGGCATTCACAAGGACGCCAATCACGCAATACCAAGGCCACGCAATATCGGTCGCAACGGCTACATACCAGATCACCAAGAAGCTAGCAGCAACGCCAATTAACAAGCCTTTTTCCGTAATGTGTTTTGAGTAGAAACCAAGGACGAACATACAGAAGCTCGCACCGACAAAGTAAGAGCCTGCCTTACTCAGCACTTCCAGTACCGAGCCTGTGCTGGTGGCAAACATGATCGCTGGAATGATGACCAAAATCGCCCACGCCACCGTGAAGAAACGCGATACCTTTAAGTAATGCTCTTCCGACTCGTTTTGCTTGTAGAAGCGTTTGTAAAAGTCAGCCACAGAAACGGTCGCCATTGAGTTAAATGCGGAATCGAGACTCGACATACTTGCCGCCAGAATCGCAGCGGCAATGATGCCCATCAAGCCTGGCATTCCATATTCACTCGCATAATGAAGAATGATGGTGTTGCCGTTTTCAAACTCTTTACCGTCGTAATAAGCGTTGAACAGGACGCCAAGCAAGATAAAGACAAAGTAAATAAAGAAGGCCACGTAACCCATCATCAACATTGCCTTTTTCGCATCGCCCATGTTTTTCGCGGCCATACAACGTTGTACCATCATCTGGTTACCGCCATACACGGTGGTGTGGAACATCGTCATTGCGATAACGCCGGCCCATACAGTCGTTACTTGGCTTAGGTCAAAACTTGTCTGTAGGGCATCGGTCATTCCTTTCGCTTTGAGTTCTGCCATGACCTCCGTCATCGGGGCAGGCATGCCATTCCATACAGCTTCAATGATGATGAATGCGCCAATAAATAAGATTACTGCTTGAATCACATCGGTCCAAATGACGGCCGCGATACCGCCCATTACGGTGTAGATAAGGGCGATTGCAGTGACGATCATGATGCAGTACATCACGTCGATACCAGTAATGAACTCCAAAATCATTGCTGTCGCATAGAGTACGGCTGCCGAGCTCAATGCTTGTTTGATAAGGAAGATAAACGACAAAGTCAGTCGTGAAGCCTTACCGAAGCGTCGTTCTTGATACTCGTAGATGGAGGTTAAACCGTTATTGTAGAAAAACGGCATAAACACAGCCACAATGAAGAAGATAACGAGCGGGTAATTGAGGTGAATCGCGATAACCGACAGACCTTCTTTGTAAGACCAAGCTGGCCCGCCAAGGAAAGACATGGCACTCACGTAAGTACAAACGACAGAAATACCGATCGCCCACCAAGGGATGCTCTTATCACCCAAGGCGAATTGGCTAGCCGAAGTGACTCGCTTTCCGATTACTGCACCCAGTACTAGCGTGAGGGCGATGTATCCCCCAAGGATGCTCCAGTTAAGTGCGCCAAACTCATGCATAATTAGGTCCTTCTAACTGTTCTTTCATTTGTGCAAACACGTCATAGCCAAGTTGCAGCAGGATATGAACGATGTCGATCGCCACCCAGTTTTCTTTCAGTAAATCTCCTTCGCGTCGCCAAATGTCCATAACGCGAAGTTCGATGTGTTTTCCGGTTGGGGCAAGACCGAGCCAGCCACTGTAACCAGTGTGAGTACCATGCATATGTGGCCAACCACCTGTGGATACGTAGTCATTTTTGGCCAAAAAATTGACCTCAATATCGACACTTCGATCTGGGAACGCAAACACAAATGGCGCTTGATGGTGGTTACGGAAACCTTTGATACCGCGCGTAGTACCAATACCAGCAGGGCCGTACCACATGAAGTCATTGTGCCAGTAGTTTTCAAGATCCATCGAGAAAAGATCTTTGCCATCAAAACGACCCAAGCAAGACAGCATATCTTCAACCAGCTGGGCGCTCTTTTCACTTTCTTCCAAAGACACAACAGATTGTTGAATACCGTTAGAAGTTGCAGGAGAAGGAACCAAGCCATCGTGACCTAAGCTTTTACGAAGAGGGTTGCAGCCTGCTTGATTCATCGCATCGATGAAGTCTGGAATCATGTAAGATTCGGTGATTTGGTCGTTCTCCACACACACCATTTCGGTGTAACGCAAGTAGAGTGTTTTCCCTGTTGCTGGGATGCCAAACAGTGGTTGTTCAAATGTACCGATAAAGTAGCCGGTAGAGTTGTACCAAGTGCGGCCTTCGTATTCGCCGTGCATCACAATCATTGGTCGGCGCTCGGCATCAGGTAAAGCATTAACAAGTGGTGAGAGGAAAGATTCGTGGGTTGCATCTGGGCCATTAAGATCGTTCACAGGGTGCGCCACGCACCATTTTACGTCAGGGTTCAAAGCTTGCAGAGCGGCCTGTTTTTGCTCGATGTCTGCGGCTTTGAAGTAGTTCTGGTAGAACTGTTCGATGATGTTGAGTGACATGTTGCTTCCTTACTGTCTGTGATTTTAATAAATAGTGTTTAGTCAGCCGTTAGCCTTGCTGTAGCAGGATTTGCTTCCAGATTGCGGTCTCGTCAAACAAAGTGAATTCGCGACGAAGACCCCAAGGACCAAACTCAGCGTGGCTGATCCCCATGATGTAAACCTCTTTCCCAGAAGGCTTACCGAACATCCCATACCCTTCATGCTTACCGTGCAAAGACCATCGAATTGCAGTGCGTGGTGACATCATGTCGTCATCTCGGCCAATACGATGGTGAACGGTAAATTGAGCATTTGGGAAAGACGCACGAAGTGCCATCCAAAAATGATCGACTTCCGAGTGTGATAGGGCAGTTTGACCTCCAGTGTATTCGCCGATGCAAGCGCGGTCGTACTCTTTCGGTACTATAGAGAACTCGGCATTCATAAGGCTTCTGAGAATTGCTTCGTAGCGCTGACCATATTCGTTGTCGTTGCCTACGCCCAAATAAGGTCCAGGAATGTCGACTTCAGGTGTGAACGGAAATGGGCTTGATTCCACGCCACCTTCAAATTCGATTTGTTGGCGTGCAAACTCTTCTGACGTCATACCCAGTTGTTTCGCGATATCGGCTTGATCGCGAACCAACCATTCGTCATTGATTTGGTTATTGATAGCGTGGCAATCTGCGATAATACGGAAACGAAGTTTGCGGTTCGAGGCTTGCCCGTAGAAGCCGTTGCCACTGTGTGTTGCAGTAGAGATGATTCGATGAGAAGAAAGCATGCCTTGTTCCGGGGTGCCTGACCAAATGACGTCTTCGCCATATAGCGTGCGATCGGGAAACTCGGCCAGTGTCGCCATTGTTGCACTGATCACCCCTTCGTTTCCTTGAACGATAGAGAGTGGAGTACGCACAACAATGTCGGGAGAGTAGTAGTGTTCTAAGGTGTTTAAACCTCGGTCTTCCCAAATCTCTTTTGTGATACCAAGAATGTAGTCGGGAAAGTCACGCCACTTTTCATCGAAGCCAACCATGGCCATAAATCACCTCCGTAATTGAATAATTATTTTTTGATTACGTATTCAAAATATATCATGTTGCCATTTTGTCAACGGATTGTTTTTCGATTGTTTAAATAGCGTGCTGATGATCAGATTTTTAACAATTGAGCGGAAAATAAACTAAAAAAGTACAGGAGAGATGGAAGCTATCTCTTATCGAGACGTGTTAATAAGAAAGGAGGTCAAAGTTTTTTGTATGAATTTCCTAGTATCTTATTGTTTTTTAATCGCTTAATTTATTTTGATCTGTTTGAATGGAAACAAATGATTAAGCCAAAACTGATAATCATGCAGATCAAGGCACCCAAATAGACTTTATCGCTAATATTCAGCTATTTTGGTGTCAATTATCCTTATATCTTTCAAATTTTCCTTTTGCATACGAATGCTTTAGGTCTTTTTTATTAAATCGGAAGTAGATAACGAATAAGCCACTAGAAAGGTGTTTATCTAGTGGCTATAACAGTCATAAGCGCTCTATGAGTGCTACGATCAGGATAAAAGCGCAGGTAACGATAGCGAGATGGCAGGGATGAAGGTAATCAACATCAAGGCCACTATCATTGCACCAATCCAACCCATGATGGCTTTAGAGAGCGACTCTATCGGTACTTTGCCTACCTGACTTGCCATAAACAGGTTAGCACCCAGAGGAGGCGTAACAAAGCCAATGGCCAAGTTCACGATCATCACGATACCAAAATGAACGGGATCCATGCCGAGTGCTGACGTAATGGGTAACAGAATTGGTGTGAGAATAACAATCGCTGCCAGCGTTTCCATAAAGGTACCGACGAGCAACAACAGGACATTGATGCAAAGCAGTATCAGAAGTTTGTTTTCGGTAATCGATAGAATGAACTGAGCAATTTCAGTCGGCAGACGTTCTAGGGTCAATATGCGGCCAAACGTCACGGACGCACCCACAATGACGAGCACAGCGCCAACTAACAGTGACGACTCTAGAATGATTTTCACCACTTGCGCTGGTTTGAGTTCTTTATAAACAAACATGCCAAAGAATAAGCCATAGAGAACTCCGATGGCGGCTGATTCGGTAGGCGTGAAAATGCCAGAATAGATACCGCCGAGAATGATCACGGGGAGTAGCATTGCCCAGCTGGCTTCTTTTAGCGCAGCAAGACGCTCTGCCCAAGTCGCTTTGCGTTCGTTACCTGTGTAGCCCCGCATTTTTGAGACAATTAGACAGTAGCCGATCAATACCATACCGACGACCAAGCCAGGAATGATTCCCGCCATGAACATCTTAGTGACGGAGACTTCAGCAGTGATCGCGTAGACGATCATCACCACAGAGGGTGGAATAATGACGCCAATTCCGCCGGAAGAGGCTATCAAGGCACCGGCAAAGCTGCGGTCGTAGCCTTTCTTCACCATCGAGGGAATCATCGTCAGGCCGATAGCGGCAACAGTGGCAGACCCCGTACCAGAGATGGAAGCGAAGAACATGCACGCCACAATGGCGACGATGCCAAGCCCACCAGTAAAGTGGCCAAAGAAGACCTCCGCCACGTGTAATAATCGTTTTGAGATCCCTCCTTGGCTCATAAGGTTACCTGCCAAGGTAAATAGAACGACGGCGAGGAGAGGGAAAGAGTCGAGCCCTGTTACCATTCCTTGGACTAAAAACTCAATGTTAAGAAACGGCAGACTGAGTATCGCGACCATACTGGCTGCCGCCAGAGCAATACCGACCGGAACGCCAATGAGCAGAAGCAGACCAAAGCTGCCAAACAAAAGTGCAGACGTCATGCGTTAAACTCCAATAGTCGGTTAGAAGTACGGTACTTTGCTTTGATATGGCGATAGCGTTGGCGAGAAAAGCGAACTCGTTCATTGCTGGTGGAGCACGCGTTCACACGTTGATAAATGCTTGTCACTAGGCGCGCGCAGCTTAATAGTGCGCAAACTAAAACAGAGGCATACAAACACGCAATAGGAATTTCCATTGCGGGTGCAATCTGACCGAGTTGCAGGCTGCGATTGATCACCTTAAATCCAAACCAGGCGACAGTGGCACTAAAGGCAAGGTAGATAAGATCAGAAACAATCAAACTGAATTGCGTCCAATTGCCCGGAAGTTTATCGATGAACACACGAATGCGGATGTGTCGATCATCTCGGATACAATAGCTGATGCTCAGGTACATCGCCCATACGAATAAATAACGTGCCAGCTCTTCAGCCCACGCGATCGTTGCGTCAAATAGGCGTAGTGCGATTTGCAAGCACAGTAAAGTTGTCATCGTCGAGATCGCGATAACGATAAGGGTAGGTTCTAGGTATTTGTCTAGTAAGCGAAACCACTTCATGTTCACCTCCAAAACGAGAAAGCACGACCTGTTGCCAGAGCGTGCAAAAGAGTGGGAGTTATAGGCGTTCTATCTCGGCAATCACGTTGTCAAACAAGTCTTCACCTGTCTTGCTACGCAGATCTTGGTACACGGCTGCATTCATTTTTTCTTTCATGATGCTGCGTACCTCGTCTGGGACGATGTTAACCGTCATGCCTTTTGCTTCGAGCTCTTTGATTACTTCTTGGTTTTGCTTAGCGGCGAGCTCACGCTGTTTTGCGATGGTTTCTTTGCTTACTTCACTGATCAGCGCTTGTTGTGCGGCCGGCAGTGAATCCCAAAACGATTTGTTCATGAACAACACGTAGTTGGTGTATATATGGTTAGTTAAAGAGAGGTACTTTTGTGCCTCGTAAAAACGTTCGGCATAAATAGAGTAGATAGCACTTTCTTGAGCGTTAATCAGGCCTTGTTGTAACGAGGTGAAAATTTCTCCCCAAGACAGAGGTGTTGGCGCAGTACCAATAGATTTCCACGCGCTTATTTGAGTGGGGTTAGATGCCGAGCGAATCTTTAGCCCTTTCAGGTCCTCAATACTATCAATTGGCTGTTTGTTGTTGGTCACGCTACGAAAGCCGACCTCCATAAAGCCAAGTCCATGAAAGCCTTTTGATTCCATAGCATTCAACAATGGTTGTCCGATCTTCTCACTGTCGAGCGCTTTGTGTGCTTGCTCTTCGCTATCAAAAAGGTAGAACACGTCGAGCACGTTAAACTCTGGGACGTAGGGAGAGAGTAAAACTGACGCACCAAACGTCATTTGTAAGTTGCCTTGCTGCACGAGTTCAGTCGTCTCACGCACATCGCCTAGTTGTCTTGCCGGATAGATTTCAACTTCTATCTCACCGTTTGAGCGAGCTTCCACTTCTTGTTCGAAATAGAGCATTGCTTTGTGTACGGGAGAGGTTTCTTGACTGTCATGAGCAAGACGAATAACACTGGTTGCAAACGTATTCATACTGCTAAATGCAAGTCCCAGTGCGGTAAGTGAAGTAAGGATTGCTTTCTTCATCGTTCTTCCTTGTTTCTGGTATGACCTGCCATGGGCATTCGTCGGCAAGTCACACAACTTTTTATGTTTTTATAAATTAGTTGAGCAATTCATATCCATTTTGCATACGAATCCAAAATAAAACATTAAAGTAACAAGTCAATAACAAGATTGATGAATTGATGAGGAATTAAATAACGATTGGTGAAAATTTAATCGTGATCACAGAAAATGCCTTACTCGAAAGCAAGACATTTTGTTTATGAAGAATGAATAAAAATGGATTTATTAAGTGGTGCTACTACGTTCGATCAAGGTGCCTTGCTCGAAAAGGTATTCGCCAGTTGCATCCAGGTTGCCGTTGATTCGATTCATCAAATCTTCAACCGCTCGTTTAACAATTTTGTCGACTGGTTGAGCAATGGTGGTCAAATCATAGCTCGGCCATGCAGACATCGGAATGTTATCTACACCCATCACAGAGAAGTCTTGGGGGATCTTTGCTCCGGCTTGTCGCAAGCCATCCATCACACCCATGGCGAGGATGTCGTTTGCACAAAAAATTGCATCGGGTTTGCTAGTGTGCGACAAGATCGCTTTCGCCGCTTCTAAGCCTGCTTCAAAGCTGTACTTGGCTTGGATAAAGGTTGGTGACGGGGAGCCGAGTTCTTGCAATTTTGAAGAGAAACCCAGCCAACGCTCTTCACTGGTCATGGAGCCAGCATCGCCACTGATATAAGCACACTGTTTTGCGCCTTTCTGCGTTAAATACTCGGCTGCTTGTTGGCCCGCCAATCGGTTATCAATACCAGAGCTATTGGCATTAATACCCTCGGCGTAGCGGTTAATCAAGCTTAAATGAACGCCAAACTTTTCGCATTGGGCAAACGCGCGTGAGGTTAAACGGCTGGTGGCGATAACGAGTCCGTCCACTTGGTATTCAATGGCGCGTGAAATGGCGAGATCGAGGTCGTCTTTGTCGATAGGGCAAAGCACAACTTGTCCGCCTCGCTTTTGAATTTCGACAGCCAAAGCACGAGATTGCATGTCATACATTGGGTTTGATTCGCTATCTAACGCAATCGCCACTAAGCCTGAACGATTCGAAATCAGACCTCGGGCGATGGCATTCGGTGTGTATCCGAGCTTAGCTGCGGCATCCATCACCATTTTGCGTTTCTTCTCGCTAATACTCGCAGTCGGGCTGAATGCTCTAGATACCGTCGATTGAGAGACGCCGAGCATCTTCGCGACGTCGATCGAAGTTACTTTCGCTTTAATGGTGATACTCCTTATTTAAGGCCATTGAACCTTCTCATACGTGCTGAGTGTATGGGCTAGGGGATTTCTGTGTCTAGAGCATTACATTGATAAGGCGTAAATATCAGAGAAAACTCAAGAATTCATCACATTTCTCTCTTGCTTGAAGCCATCAATGATCATTTTGTGTTCAGAGCCAACACAAAAGAAGCTAACGCCGAGTTCACGCCATTCCCGAGCTTGTTGAGCCGTCGCGACAAACATGCCAACAGGTTTATTGGCGGCTCTGGCCGCTTCGATTACTCGCATACTTGCTTGTGCGACTTTCTCATCATGAACGCTATCAGCACCATAAGCGACAGTGAGATCAACTTGGCCAATGAAGAGCGCATCAATTCCTTCAACATTGGCAATCGCTTCAACATTTTCAACCCCTTGAGGGTCTTCAATTTGTGCAATGACAATCGTATTCGCACGGCTGTCTTTTAAGTGTTCAACCATGGGCTTAGTGGCGTATTGCGCTGCTCGACTGGAACCAGCATACCCTCGGCCACCTTCTCCGTAATGGCAGATTTTCGCCAGTTGCGTCGCTTGCTCAGCAGTACAAACATGGGGAATTTGTACACCCGCCGCGCCACAGTCAAGCGCGTTCAAAATGGTTGAAGGAGCGCTGTCTTGTACTCGTACCACGCACGCGAGGTCATTCGCTCTGGCCGCCATGATGCACAGATCAAGCGAGGAACGATCGAAAGGTGCGTGCTCTGCATCCAGTACCACAAAAGGCAACTCTGCCAGTGCCAATACCTCGATAATGTGAGGATGAGGGGTTTTAACAAATGTACCTAATAGCGTTTCTTTAGTCAGACGTTGTTTAAAATTGCTCATGATTCTCTCCTTTGCAAAGGTATGCAAAAGCTAACATGTAGAAATGTAAATGATGAGTAAAAATGATGTGATCTAAAACTCATTTTTGATTAAAAAGTAAACTCTACCAAAGTCGAAATTACTTTATTTTCCCTTTTTAAATTAGTTAATACAAAGGCTTAAAGGTGGTTTTTGTTGTTTGTTGACTTAACTTGTCAAATGTTAATTAAGTGTTTAATCTTATTTTGCATTCGTATCCAAAATCATAAAAATAACCGTTCGTCAGCCTCAATGTTCAAGGAGAAACCCAATGGCACGCATTTTAAAAAACGGAATCACTGAAGAAGCATCAAACGACGCAAAAGTGCGTCAGATTGTTGAAAACATTCTTGCTGATATTGAATCGAAAGGTGATAGCGCTGTACGTGAGTTGTCTGAAAAGTTTGATAACTGGTCGCCGGAGCAATTCCGCCTGTCAGAAGAGCAAATCCAAGCCTGTGTGGATGCGCTTGATGAATCGACTCGTCATGATATCGAGTTCGCTCAGCAACAAGTTCGAAACTTTGCTCAAATTCAACGTGACTCAATGAAAGACGTCGAAGTAGAAACCATGCCTGGTGTGGTACTGGGGCATAAAAATATTCCAGTAAACAGCGTGGGTTGTTACATCCCTGGCGGTAAATACCCATTGGTTGCATCCGCTCACATGAGTGTACTGACGGCGAAAGTCGCGGGCGTAAAACGTGTTATTGCTTGTGCGCCACCGTTTAATGGCCAGCCGAATGTGGCGATTGTCGCTGCGATGGCAATGGCGGGTGCGGATGAAATCTATTGCTTCGGTGGTGTTCAGGCGGTAGGTGCAATGGCTCTGGGGACGGAGACTATTGCACCGGTCGATATGATTGTAGGGCCGGGTAACGCATTTGTGGCAGAAGCAAAACGTCAACTGTTTGGCCGTGTCGGTATCGACTTGTTCGCAGGCCCAACGGAAACCCTTGTGATTGCTGATGAGAAGGGCTGTGACCCAGAATTGGCAGCAGCGGATTTGCTTGGTCAGGCTGAGCACGGTTACAACTCTCCCGCTGTATTGTTGACCAATAGCGAGACATTTGCGCAACAGACCATCAAAGAGATCGAACGTCAGTTAACCATTCTTCCAACGGCTGAAGTCGCGGGTAAAGCGTGGGCAGATTACGGACAAGTGATTGTGTGTGATAGCTACGAAGAAATGGTGGAAGTGGCAGACGATATTGCATCTGAACATGTGCAAGTGATGACAGAAGATCCTAAATACTTCCTAGATAATATGACCAACTACGGTGCCTTGTTCCTAGGTCGTGAAACCAACGTTTCTTACGGCGACAAATGTATTGGTACCAACCATACACTGCCAACGAAGAAAGCGGCGCGATACACCGGTGGTCTTTGGGTAGGTAAATTTATCAAGACCTGTACTTACCAGCGTGTAACGGAAGCTGCGTCGCTAAAAGTCGGTGAGTACTGCTCTCGCTTGTGTGCACTCGAAGGTTTTGCTGGCCACAAAGAGCAAGCGGATATTCGTGTGCGCCGTTACAAAGGCAAAGTAGAAGAGGCGTAATATGTCGAAACTTGCCTTAGTCACAGGCGGCAGTGGCGGACTGGGTGCCGCCATTTGTCGCAAGCTAGCTGAATCGGGATATCGCGTAATTCTGACTTACAACAGTAATCAGAAAGCGGCCGAGGATGTGCTTTCCTCGCTGCCACGTAACGAGCATCTAGCATTCAAATTGAACGTGGCAGATTCTAGTGCGATTGAACAGCTTAAATATCAAGTCAGTGAAATAAGCGACAAGCTGGATCTGTTGGTCAACTGTGCGGGGATGACGAAATTCGTCGCGCACTCTGATTTGCAAAGTTTAGATGACCAGCTGTTTGACCAAATTTTCCAAGTGAACGTCCGTGCGCCTTTTGCCATGGTTCGAGCGTTTGAGCCTTGGCTTAAGCAAGCCAATGGTTGTGTGGTTAACATTACTTCTATCGCGGCACAGACTGCGATGGGGAGCAACATTGCTTACTGTGCAAGTAAATCTGCCGCGGAGAACATGACCCGTTCTTTAGCTCGCGCTCTGTCTCCCGAGGTTCGAGTTCTGGCTGTTGCTCCAGGGCTTGTCGACACTGAGTTTGTCAAAGGCTTGGATGACGCATGGCGTAATCAACAAGAACAATCCACACCGCTTAAGCGTTTAGCCAATGACGAAGAAGTCGCTCAAGCCGTGTACGCCGCAGCAGAAGTTTTGACCTTCTCGACAGGCAATACCATCGCGGTTGATGGTGGGCGACCTTTAGGTCTGTAACACACTTTCGGTCTGTAACTAACTTTAGGCTTGTAACTAACAATTCAAAGGCTAGGTCCAAACAAGGACAACAAGGATTTACAATGACTCTACAATCTAAAATGAATAATAACCTGGTCCGCTACATGGAACTGATTCCGGGTACGAGTGCGTTTATTGATGCGCGCACGCCAGGCAGTGATCTCAAAGATAACTTTTGTATTATCGGTGCAGGGGTGGCAGAGAGCAGTCGTCAGCATGTTCATATTCGCGATACGGCGGGCTTTAATATTGGTGCTGCAGGCCAACCGCCGGGCATCAAAAATTCGTTACATTCTCATCGCACCGCTGAGCTTTTCTTGGTGTTCAAAGGTCAGTTCCGTTTTTATTGGGGGAACGATGGAGAGCATGAGGCGGTGTTGTCTCACGGTGACGTCATCTCGATTCCAACCAATCTCTTCCGTGGATTTGAAGTGGTTGGCCGCGATTACGGCTTTATGTTCTCGGTACTTGGCGGCGACGATTCAGGTGGCGGCGTTATTTGGCATCCAAACGTTATTAAAGACAGTCAAGGTTATGGTTTATACCTCAAAGCCGATGGCACACTCGTGGACACCATTAATGGCGACCCGGTGCCACAAGAATCAGAATTGATGCCGCTGCTTACCGAAGAAGAGCTCGCGACCTTCGATACCTACACCGCAGAAGAGATGATGCCATTTGTCGCTCTGCAAAAAGATTATCGTGAAATCAAAGGCGATTTCAGCGGAAGCAACGTGAAACAATACGCCTTAACGGGTCACCCTTTGGCGAGCTATGACTTCCAAGTAAAGAGTGAAGATGAAGTGAGCATCATGGCTTATGAGCTTTCTGAAGGTGGCTCGATTCCTCAACACTGCCGAGAAGAAAAACAAGTGCTTATCAACTTTGATGGGGATACAGAGGTGGTGCTCACACATCAAGGCGAACAAGCTAACGTTGTTTTAACGCGCGGTGATGTGCTGAATGTTCCAGAAGGTGCGTCATACTCACTGACGAACTTGCGTGGTAATAGTTTGACGTATTGCATTCTTGGGTCTGATCAACCAAAGCCGCTTGCAGGAGAATAAAATGACACAACCCACCTCGTTAGTTTGGCTACCCGGACTACTTTGTGATGGCACATTGTTTGAGGAAGTCAACCGAGCGTTGCCAAGTTGGGTTGAGCCTTCATGCCCGACGCTGGCTTCATTGCCGTCAATGGAACAGCTGGCGCAGAGAGTGTTGCAAGACGCACCGCAGGAGTTTGTCTTGGGTGGCTTATCAATGGGTGGGATTCTTGCCTTTGAGGTGTACCGTCAAGCGCCAAACAGAGTCAAAGGCTTGATCCTCATGGATACCAATGCAGCAGATGAAAAGCCAGAGGTGACACAAAAGCGTGATGCACTGGTTAGCCGTGCGTTAAGTGGTGAGTTTGAACGCATTACACCTGATACTCTGATGCCTGTGCTGATTCATCCAAGCCGTTTGCAAGACAAAGCGTTAACTGAGCGTATAGAAGGCATGGCGGTCAATGTAGGTTTGGAGGCATTTGAAGCGCATGCTAAAGCGTTAGCAACTCGCCCGGATGCTCGACCTTTATTGGCGGACATTCAAGCTCCTACGTTGGTGATAACAGGTAAAGAAGATAAGCTTTGTCCGCTAGACAATCATCTGCTCATGGAGAGATGCATCCCAAACGTCACGCTTCATGTTATCCCGGAGTGTGGGCATCTATCTACGCTTGAGCAGCCTTTAATTGTTAGTGAAGTGATGACTACTTGGCTTCAAGATAACTTTGCTTAGTGTTGATAAGAACTTCATCACTCACCACCTTAAGGTTACTTGGGTATAGGTGGTGAGCGATGAGTATTATCAGAAGTAGTAGCGAATACCTGCCGCGAATTGATCATCACGGTTTTCGAATTTGCTGCCATCGTACTGATCTTTACCTAGGTCGAACTGGTATTCAGTCCAAACTAGGAATTTGTTCTTCTGGAAGTGGTATTCAAGACCAGGAATCAGCAAGTTACGCTCGTAACCTTGTGTCTCGTCACCACGATCTTCCATGTAGTTGTAGTTCAACGTTGGGCGTAGGCCGTTGTCGAAGTGGTAGTAAGTGTAGACTTCGCCACCTAGGGTATCGAACATTACGTCCGTACCGCCTTGGCTCACTGCTTCCCAGTTTTCGCCAACGTGGAAAGTCGCACCCGCGTAGAAGCCACCGTTGCTGTAGTTTGCGCCCAATAGCATGATGCGCATGTTGTCGCCGTTTTCTGCGCCAACGACGCTTGCGTCTAGATCCGCAACTTCATTTTGATGGTAAGCCGCACCCAGTGTTACGCCATCAACCGGTTTGTAAGTGATCGACGCACCCATGCCGTTTTTCAGTGAGGCTGTCGCATTGCTTGCTAGAGCAACATCTTCACGCGTGGTTTGGTAAGTAAAGCCGTAGCTCACTTTTTCATTGATTGAATTACGGTACGTGATTGAGTTTTCCGCACGACCAGCACCGGATGCGATACCCCAGTCAGCTAGGTTGTAAACACCTGAGCCACGAGTACCGAATACACGACCTAAATCGGTGTACCATGCTACGTCGTAGAAGGTAGACCACTGCTTAGTACCTGCAGCAATCTTGCCATATTTTTCGTGATCAACACCTGCGTATAGCAAGCGGTCGTAAATGTTTTCGCCGTTCGCGCCAGAGTTGTAGCCCCATTCCGCGTGACCGAAACCAGTCCAGCCGTTATCCAGACCCATTTGGCCTTTCAAACCGAAACGTGAGCTGCCGCTGTTCCATTCGCCGTTGTCATCACCGCCACGGTCTTGGTAGCGAAGATCGAAACGGCCATCGATGGTTAGGCTGTCGCCAGCGTCATTAACAAAAGTGTGTGCAGCAAAGGCTGAGCTAGAAGTAAGCGCTGCTAAAATCACTGCAGAAAGGGTCGACTTTTTCATCATCAATCTCATTATTCAGGGAGCAGAAAGCCACCGTGCGTTCATGCCCGTTTTGAATAAGGGTTCTATCTTGAGGTTGTGCCCCATCCTTGAGGCACGAGTTGGGAGCATGTCACCTGAACCGAGAGGGGATTCAGGCAACATAAAGGCGGGTTGACAATCCGCCCCTAGGACTTCTTATAGAGAAGGGTTTAGGATCTGTTGAGTACGCTCGAACACGTCTAGACCTTGCTGTTTTAGCCAGTAAGGAAGGTCGATCAGTACCCAGTTCTCAGATAGCTTGTCGCCGTCACGGTAGTAAACGTCAACCACTTGCATGTCTGCACGTACTTCACCACCTGTCATACCTAGGAAACCACCGATTGGCGTGTTAGATAGGTTTGGCCAGCCGAAGAAACAAGAGAAGTTACCTTCTGCGAAACGACATACGTGGCCGTTAAACTTCTTGTCTTTCAGGTTGTTACGGAACGGCAATTGGTGCTGCTGTTGGTAACGAGGAATTGTGTAAGACGCACCGATACCACATGGACCGTACCAGATCATGTCTTTAGACCAGCTCTTCTCAAGAACTTCTGGTGGGCAACCCATAGCGCCGCTGTCGTTCAGTGCAGATAGGTCATCAACCATCTTGTTCACTAGTGCTAGTGTTGCTACGCCTTCTTCTGGTGCTGCGTCTTCGAACAGTAGACCGTCGTGGTTACGAGGACCAGGGTATACGAAGTGCTTACCTGTTGATGGTGGTAGTGGGTAACAACCCGCTTGGTCCATTGCGCCTAGAAGGTCTAGGAATAGGCCAGTCTTAGTGATCTTGCCGTTTTCAACACAGTTAAATTCTGCGTAACGGATGTTCATGATTTTGCCAGTTGGGCGCATGCCTAGGTATTCAGCGTCGAATAGACCCATGAAGTGACCCATGCTCATTACCCAGATTTCACCTGATGTTACTTCGTTCTCACCACCGATGAAGATGTCTTGACGACGCTGCATGCGAGTCATTGATTTCATCAAAGGAGCCCAGAAAACGTCAGCCGCTGCTTGAGCGCCTTGTTGCTCACGGAATGGGTAAACACCACGCCATAGGTAATCTTCTGAAGTGTGTGCTTTTAGTACTTCTGCCACGTTCTCGTGAGTTGCGTTTTCCATTGCGCTGAAGTATTCACGTACAACGCGTTTCGCTTCTTGATATTTAGACATAATAAACTCTCTTATTTGCTGTCGAGTCGGCTTTGGGAACAGGACTCGAAATTAAGTTTTTTCATCCGGCCGGGGAGCCAGCCGGAGTTTTTGAAATTCAGTTACGCTTTTGCTGCTTCGGCTTTTTTGCTCTTATCGAACACGCCGCCTTTTAGTGTCTCTGGCAGTGATAGCCATAGAAGACCAGCAAGGATCCATACGATTGGTGAACCCCACATTGCGGTTTGTAGGTCGGTACGCTCTTGGATGAAGATAAGTACCATTGGTGCCCACATACCGAGGATACGACCGCCGTGGAATAGCGCCGCGCCGTAGCTACGTAGGTGTGCTGGGAACAGTTCTGAGAAGTAACCACCCCATACCGCAGAAGAAGACAGACCGAAGTTGTAAATCAGACCAAGTAGAGCCAGCATGTTTAGGCCGCCAATCACCATGTCGCCAGGTGCAACAAAGAAGATTGAAACCATGATGCCCGCTAGGATGAAGCCAAACGCGTTCACCTTACGACCGAATTTGTCAGCTACCCAACCCCAGAACCACGCACCAAACAGTGAACCAAATGCTGAGATAGAGAAGATGAGACCGATGGTTGCACCGTCGAACATACGTACATCACGTAGGTAAGTGGTTACGAAGCCACCAAAGAATTGGAAACCGTAGAAGTTAAGGCCAGCCAGTAATAGACACGTTAATGTGATCTTACGGTAAGGCTTACTTAGCATTTCGCCCCAAGAGCCTCTTTTCGCTGGTGCATTTGATTCTTCTACTTTTGCTTGCTCTTCTTCACCGTAAGCGATCACTTTGCTGTCGCTAGGTAGTACAAAGATCATGACCACAGCGGCTGCCAATGGTGGGATACCACCTACAAGCATTAGGCTTTCCCATGGAGCATCAATGCTTGCAATAAATGCTGCATACGCACCCATTACCATCAGTGCTACAGAGAACATAGAAGACGCGAATGCCGTCAACTTACCACGTACCGTTGGCGTAAATAGGCCGATCATTAGGCTTACTGCCACGGTGAAGTAACCACCCAGTGACAAACCAATGATGAAACGCATTGCTGCCCACGTTGTGTAGTCGGTGAACATCATATTGATGATCGTTGCGCCACCGTTTAGGGCTGTGATGGTAATAAGAGTGGATTTCTTACCAAATTTTGTTGCGAACCAAGCACAGCTCAATGCACCGATAAGTGCACCAACCGACTGCCATGTATAGAACTGGGCAGTGTCTGACAGGCTAATACCATCATACGCTTCAACGATGTATGGGCGTACGTAGTCAATAATTACAAAGTTATAACAATAGAAAAAGTAACCAACCAGTATCGCTAGATAGGCTGCTACCCTTTGAATCATAGGAACTTCGCTCATGTGTCTTTTGGCATTCATGACCGATAAACCTCTATTTCACTTAGGATTTGTTGCTATTCAAACTTAATGAACACGATCTTATTTGGATCATCTTCGATTTCGTGTCGGGGTGAATCATAGTTTTTTTAAGGTTATTAGATCCGTGATCAAAATCAATTTTAAAATGAATGCGTACCCATTTTGTGGGTTTTAGTGACAAGGATCTCACTAATCGGCGTTTTTGGCGATTTTGAATACATTTTCGCCTATATTGGTGATAATAATCACACTTACAGTGGGATTGTCGTTCAAAAATGCCTTTTTACAGTAATATCTGGGCATAATAATTAGCTACCCAGAATTAGGAAAACCTTAAAATGGTTACGTACTCAAGTTTTGTGGTGATTGCGTTATATGTAGCAATTACCATACTAATCAGCTATTTAGTGAATAAGCGCTACAGCAATGGTGGCGACTTTTCCACGGGTGGAAAGCAATTTGGCTGGTTTACGGCGGGTGTTTCGATACTTGCGACTTACATTAGTGCGATGACGTTTGTAGGGATGCCTGGTTGGGTTTATAGCTCTGGCATGGAAGCGATGAGTATTCACCTTAACTATCCCATCGTTATCTTTTTCACTGTCATTTTCTTTGTGCCTGTCTTCTATAAGCTGGGCTTGACTTCGATTTATGAATACCTTGAGCACCGCTTTGGGGTGTATGCAAGAACCATCAACTCGATTGTGTTCATTGTGGTTCAATGTATCTCTGCGGGTGTGATTTTGTATGCCGTGGCGCTGATCTTAGTGCAAGTTCTGCCTATCAGTATTTCTGAAGCCATTATCTACATCAGTATTTTCACCGCTTGCTATACCTATGCGGGCGGGATTTCCACGGTTATCTGGACCGATATGTTGCAATCTGCAGTATTGGTAGCGGGCAGCATCGCCATCTTTGCCATTCTAATGACAGAGATTAATGCGGCAGATTACCTTTCTCGTGATCACCTGAATATCATCAACTTAGACTTTGATTTGGGCGTAGATACCACACTCTGGGCTGGCGTGGTTGCCGTGAGCTTTTTGCATTTGAGTGTGTACGGCACCAACCAATTGATCATCCAACGCACGTTAGCGACGAGATGTGAAAAGACGGCGCAGAAGTCGATGCTGTTGTGTGGTTACGGTGCGTTTTTCGTGTATTTGTTCTTCGCGGTACTCGGTGTTCTTTTGAGTGTTTTCTATCAAGATCAATCGTTTGAAAACAGCAATGAAGTGATTTTGGATTTCGTCTTCAACCACACTAACCCAATCGTCGTTGGTTTGATCATTTCCGCGTTGGCGGCGGCCGCAATGTCGACCTTGGATTCGACCTACAACTCAATTGCGACTGTCGCAACGTTCGATATCTACAAGCGTTTCGTTCGCAAAAGTGCCGATGATGAGCACTACGAAAAAGTCGCAAGAAAGATGAGTTTGCTCGCTGCGGCTATGGTGGTAGTGCCAGCTCTTCTGGCGGTATCGAATGAATCGGTACTCAAAACCATCGCTAGTCTGACTTCTATCTTTGTTGGTATTCGTTTGGGTTCATTCGTGCTTGGTTTATTCTGGGTGAAAGCCAATGAGAAAGGCGTGATCGTTGGCAGTATCATGAGTGTGATTGCGGTGTTTACTGCGATGTATCTCGACGTGGCTTGGCCGTGGTTCGCGCCAATTGGTACGTTCGTCTTCCTTTTGTTTGGTGTGTTAGTGAGCCGTCGTTGGGGCGCTGTGACTGCCGAGCAACAAATTTTTATCAATAATCAAAAACATCTTTTTGCAAAGCCAACCGCAAGTCATTACGGGCTATTGGTGTTCGCTGTGGCGACCATCGCCGCTTGTATGGTTCTCCCTGATTGGCTTTATGCTGCATTGTCGTAATAGGTAAGTTTATGCTGTCCATCTTTGATATTTACAAGATTGGTGTGGGCCCTTCTAGCTCTCACACCAATGGTCCAATGATCGCGGGTTACCACTTCACTCGTTTGATTGAATCGAACTTGGCAAAAGTGGTTCGTATTCAAGTCGATTTATACGGCTCACTCTCGTTAACGGGGATTGGTCACCATACAGACCGTGCGACCATTTTGGGTCTGTTGGGTAACAAACCAGATACCATCAAAATCGCTTCTGCGAACAAAGCGATGCGCAAGGCGATTGAAGAGAGCATGATGTCTGTCGATGGCCGTCATGAAATCGAATTCAACTACAAAACGGACATGTTGTTCCATGAAGAGAACCTTCCTCTGCATGAGAATGGAATGACGATTACTGCGTTAGATGCGCACGGCAACCAGGTTGGGTTTGAAACTTACTACTCTATCGGTGGTGGTTTCATCGCAACGGCGGATGAACTGCAAAGTGGCAGTGCGACTGCTCCCGTAGAAGTTGAGTTCCCATTCTCCAGTGCGGACGAAATGTTGGCGCAGGCAGAGAATAACGGCATGAGCCTTGGCGGCATGATTCTGAAAAACGAACAAGCGTTTCAGGATATGGAAGCCATCAATCAACGCGCAGAACAGATCTGGCGTGTGATGACGCGTTGCATGGAGCGCGGTTTCGAAACAGAAGGTATCTTGGATGGCGGCTTGAATGTGACCCGCCGTGCGCCTAACTTGCTGAAGAAGCTTGAAGCAAATGAAGCAATCGAAAACGATCCGATGGAAATCATGGATTGGATTAACCTGTTTGCTTTTGCTGTGAGTGAAGAAAACGCGGCTGGTGGACAAGTCGTAACGTCGCCAACTAATGGTGCGGCGGGTGTGATTCCAGCGGTATTGATGTACTACCATCGCTTCATCAAAGAGCTCGATACTAAACAGCTTAAAGACTTCCTTGCTGTATCCGGTGCGATTGGCATTTTGTACAAAACTAATGCGTCTATCTCGGGTGCCGAAGTGGGTTGTCAGGGCGAAGTTGGCGTGTCTTCTTCCATGGCGGCAGCTGGCTTGACCGCGCTGCGTGGTGGTAGCAATGAGCAAATTTGTATTGCGGCCGAGATTGCCATGGAGCACTCACTAGGAATGACTTGTGACCCAATTGGGGGCTTAGTGCAAGTTCCGTGTATTGAGCGTAATGCAATGGGCGCAATGAAAGCGATCAATGCATCTCGCATGGCATTAAAGCGTAATAGTAAATGTTTGATCTCGTTGGATAAGGTGATTGAAACCATGTATCAAACGGGCAAAGACATGAACAAGAAATACCGCGAGACGTCACTGGGTGGATTGGCTTTGATCCACCTAGCGCCGCCTTGCGAATAATGAGTTAGGCAAATCTAACCAACAAAAAAGCCGAAGCACTGAGGTGCATCGGCTTTCCTTTTTTGGAGCGTTTATAATTTAGCTACGCGTTTGCTCACCTTTTGGTGTGCTTTGGATTGGTTGATAGTGCAAAATCACCATCGAGGTGGGTGACAGCAAGACTTCGCCTTCAGCATGTCCTGGGTTGAGGTTACGTACGTTTGTATCACAGATCGTCACCCATTCTTGCTTTCGCTCATTGGGGAGCTTAAAGCGAGCTGTAGCGTTAGTTTGGTTGATGAGGTAAACCAGCTCTTGCCCTTCTTTACCGATACCAAGGTGAAGTGCGACAGAGCTTAAACGGTTCCAATCATCGTGCTCCATTAAGCGACCGTCTGTACGGCGCCAGAAAATACGGTTGTTATTGCGGTTTTCGCCACTGAAAGCTCGGATAAATGGCACCATGTATTGATTTCGGTTGGCGACCATTTGTGACATCCATGCTTTGAAATGTTGCTTACGTTCTGTCTCTTCCCAGTTCAGCCAACTGGTTTCGTTGTCTTGGCAATAGGCATTATTGTTACCGCCTTGGGTGTGAGACAGAACATCAGCAGTGAGAATGTGTGGGATACCGAAGGCAAACAGCAAGCTAGCAATAAGGTTGCGTTTTTGCTTCTCACGCGTGGCGATGATCATCAGATTTTCCGTCTCGCCCTCAACACCGTAGTTTTCTGAACGATTGTCACCGTGACCGTCGCGATTTTCTTCGCCATTGGCTTCGTTATGTTTGTGCTTGTAAGACACTAAATCTTGCAGTGTGAAGCCATCGTGATACGTGATGTAATTTACGGTGAGTTTGTATGGCCAGTTCGCTGCACTGTAAATGTCACGAGAGCCCATTAATCGAGTGGCAAACTCTTTTAAATAGCCTTGATCACCGCGCCAAAAACTGCGGGAAATATCACGCAGTTTGTCATTACATTCGTTCCAACCAAATGGAAAGTTACCCACTTGGTAGCCATTTGGACCAATATCCCAAGGCTCGGCAATCAATTTGGTTTCACGCAAAATTGGGTCTTGCGCAACGGCTTTAAAGAAAGCTGCTTCTGGGTTGTAATCATCGCCCTGTCGACCTAACGTTGCAGCCAAGTCAAAACGGAAGCCATCGACTTTAAATTCGCTAACCCAGTAGCGCAATGTATCCATCACAAGGTTTAAGGCTGGTTGGTAGGTGAGATCCACTGTATTTCCGCAGCCAGTGTAATTGGCGAAGTGGTTGCCATGTTTGATGTAAAAACAGGAATCGAGGGCCTTCAGGTTGAAGATTGTAGGGCCTTCACCACCTTCAGCAGTGTGGTTGTAAACCACGTCGAGAATCACTTCGATGCCGTTTTTATGCAATTCGCGAATCGTTGTTTTTAATTCCGTAACGGCGTCTTGTTCTGCGTAGCGCGGATCGGGCACCATAAAGAGATAAGGGTTGTATCCCCAATAATTGACCTTTTCCATCTCTAGTAGGTGAGGCTCATGCATGCATGCTGCGACAGGTAGCAATTGCAGCGTGTTGATGTTTTGTTGTTTGTAAAAGGCCAGCATTTCAGGTGATGCAAGACCTAAATAGCGCCCCCTCAGCTTGTCCTCAACCTCTGGGTGGCGTTGGGTAATCCCTTTGACGTGCGTCTCAAACAACACCATCTCTTCTCTGGGTATACGCGGGTGATCCGTGTTTTGCCAGTCAAAATCATCTTCGATAACGACGCACTTCGGCATATCGAAACTTTTGGCTGGAGAGTACGGAGGGTGATAGTGGAGGGCTTTATCTATTGATTTTGCGTACGGATCAGAAATTAACAGTGGCTCTTCCTTGTGGGAGACAAGGTAACCGTATTTTTGCCCCGGCTTAATATCTGGAATAAAAGTATGACGTATGCCAGCGTATTCATTCGGTAAACCGTGAAGCTCGTAGCTGCCATCGTCTGCAAACAATGCCAGTTGAATGTCTTTTACGCCTGGAGCATGAATAGAGAAGTTACAGCCTTCTTTATTCAATGTTGCGCCCAGGGGGTAGGGGCGAGAGAGAAGTCGTGTCATCGGAGATACTTTATTTAATATTTATTGCTACCTTTAGGAAACTATAAGTTAAAAACTTTGTCTTACTAAGGTCAACCACCCTAAATATAAAAATATTCGTGTAATTTAATTACTTTATGTGACGGCTTAGAGTCAAAAATATGAAATGGCTATCACTTTGTAGCGGCTCAAAACCGAACAAACTTACTAATTCCTCCCTAGATTGGTGATCTGACTCGAAAAAACACCATTCGGTAAATTTTCTACTCCCTTCTCATCCCCCTTAAATTAGTTTAGGGCGGAGGAAGTCATCCTTGTACGCCTCGGGTAATCTCACAACTGTTGAAACAAACGGGGATTCGTTCCCATCTTACCTCTCTTTCTTTAGGTGTGTTTTTACTGCCTATATTCACCTAAAAGAGTGAGCAGGGAAGACAGAATTATAAATACCCTTAATGGAGTTAAGAATGAAAAAAGTAAGTGCAATTGCTGCTGCTGTAGCTGCAACTTTAGCTGCTGGTTCTGCATTCGCAGTGGATTTCCACGGTTACATGCGTGCTGGCGTTGGCGTGAACGCTGACGGTGGTCAACAATTAACATTCGAAAAGAACAAGATCGGTCGTCTAGGTAATGAAAGCGATATCTACGGCGAGATTCAACTAGGTAAAGAAGTTTACAACAACAACGGCAAAACGTTCTACGTAGACTCTATGGTTGCAATGACTTCTAACGGTTCAAACGACTGGGAAAGCACTTCTGCTAACTGTGGTTTGGATAACGGCGAAGTGAAATGTGTAGACGATGCACAATTCGCACTACGTCAGTTCAACGTTCAAGCTAAAGGCCTACTAAACTTTGCTCCTGAAGCAACGCTTTGGGCAGGTAAACGCTACTACCAACGTCACGACATTCATATCTCTGACTTCTACTACTGGAACATCTCTGGCGCGGGCGCTGGTGTTGAAGGTATCGAAGCTGGTCCTGGTAAAGTTTCTTTCGCTTGGGTTCGTAACGACCGCGGCGATATCGCAGACCCAGGCAACGATGGTGGCGCAACAAACGTAAACACTCTAGACGTACGTTACGCAGGTCTTCCTCTATGGGACAACGGCTCTCTAGAAATGGGCTTGAACTACGCAATTCTTAACGAAACTGACGCTGCGCCAAACGGCACTAAAGATGCGAAAAACGGCGTAATGTTCACAGCAGAATTGACTCAAGGTCTAGACGCTGGTTTCAACAAAACAGTGCTTCAGTACGGTACTGAAGGTTACTCAAAAACAATGGCATTCTACGGCGACGGTAGCTGGTACGGCGCAGAAGCTGACAACGGTGCATCTGGTTACCGCCTAATCAACTGGGGTGTAATCGGCATGGGCGACAGCTGGGAAATGGGTCACCAGTTAGTGTACGGTGTTGGTGAAGACATGTGGGCTGGCCAAGACAAGTGGGAAACAATGTCTGTTGTTGTTCGTCCTATGTACAAATGGGATGACAACCACAAAACTATCTTCGAAGCTGGTTACGCTATCGACGATAACGACGGCGAAGAAAACAAATACGGTAAGCTAACTGTTGCTCAAGCATGGTCTGCTGGCTCTAGCTTCTGGGCTCGTCCTGAAATCCGTGTTTACGCTTCTTACCTAACGGCTGACAAAGAAGACAACTCAAACACATTTGACAACGGTCGTTCAGACGATACGTTCCAATTCGGTGTACAAGCTGAAGCTTGGTGGTAATCATCTAACCACTAAGTCCTAAATTGTCCTAGAATGATACAGCCAGAACTTATCTGGCTGTATTTATTTAAAAAACAATAAAGAGTCGAGGTAGACAGTAATGAAAAAATGGCTTGCTCCCGTACTGCTGGGCATGTTGGCTACTGGTTGTGCGTCTGTAGAACAAGTAGAGATGAGTCCAAAAGGTCAGCAACAAGTGATCACGCAATCGGGTGATATTCAATGGGTACCGCTTAACGTGCCTGTGGTTACTGAATTCGCTTTGACTGATAAAAGCCAAATGTTGTTGGATGGTAACAGTGCTGGCGCTATTGCAGCGTTTGCTCTTCCAGGTAACCGTGGCAGTCTCGATATCAAATTAGAGACATTCGTAAGTAAAGAACTTCAATTTTATGCTCCTAATGTCGCAGTGATGAACTCGGCAGGAGAAACCATTTACCAAGCAGATTTTTCAAAGTTTAAGTATGAACCAGCAAAACTGTTGGACAACGATAAATTCGTACTTGATCTCAATGTGATTCCAGACATGACAGGTAACGATCTGCATGTGTTGGTTTACACTACTTCCGCCGATCTAAAAGGAAGTACACAAGTTTTACACCCTGCAAAAGCCTTCGCCATGGCGCGTCACACTCAGCCGCCAGATATTGCAGACCCTCTAGCGAAACATAGCCCACTCGGTCAGTTCCGCTTTTCGGTATCCGCGAATGATATTGTGAATACTAAGATTGTTGCGAAAAACGACAACATTCCCCAAGGTACGGACCTTACTAGCTACTACTACAGCTCAATTGAAGCGGCAGTCGCAGCGAATGATATTCCGAAAGCGCTCACTTTGCTTGATGAAGCAAAAGAGCTAGGTATTGAAGGTGCACAACAAGTGTTTGTGAAAGCCGTAAATAGAAAATAATCAGATAAAAAAAGGTCAGCGAAATGCTGACCTTTTTCATAGAAAATAAACTAATAAAAATACCCCTACATAGAGTTACCTTATTCACATAATTATTTTTATTACTTTGTTTTTTATATAGGTTGGATCAATAATTAATGGCAGTTCCTAATTTATTTTTTGTACTTAGGAAATAAACAAACTTCTCGAAGTGATTTAAATTCACAATCTGACGATATTTATTGTCGTTTGATATTTCCATTTTAATAACGATTAATATTTCTTTTAACCGTTGAGTTTATTTTACTTTGGATATACTAAAAAGGAATTACGTGAAATGAACATGTTGAAGACCTCTCTTGCTGCTGCTCTACTTGTTGCCTTAGTGGGTTGTCAATCGACTGCAGAACCAGAAGCGGCCGCAGAGCCTGTTGTTAATATGTCTCAAGACGAAGTGGTTGCTTTCATGAAAGCGTGTGACAACCCAGATAGCACAGCGAAAGGACCTATTTCTAAACCACTATTTGTGGTGGGTACTTTTGCGGATTCCGATTGGAAACACGTGCCTCAGCGTCAATACACCTACAAAGGGAATAATTTCTACCAAGCCGTGGTTCAAGAAAAAGTAGGCTCCTACAAAATGCAGTACGCGACCGAGTTGTGGTTCCCACAATTTACCGCAAAAGGTAATAGAATGAACGTTGGTGAATTAACACCATTAACATTTGGTGGTTACGGTACGGATACTTCGGTTGATATTAAAGAAGATGGTAAATATGTATGGAGTCTTCATTTTGAAGGAAAAGGCAAACCTGTTCATGTCATGGTAAATAAGTGCCAATAATATTCCATTCAGTTATTTAAAATCTATTTTTATTTATTAACCCCTGCATGAAACACATGTCGGGGTTAATTTTATTACTCAAATTTCCGTAGTTTATTTGAGTAAGTTAGGGAGAATAAAATGCGTAATATCCTACGTAACCATCGCCTGTCTCGATCGTTGCTTGCGTTAAGTGTGATTGGTGCTTTATCTGCGTGTAATTCTTCTGGTGGTGGCGACACTAATAGCAGCACTCCGCTACCGGATACCAGTTATGCTTGCCAAGCCAATGTCATGGCGCAAAGTAACCAACTTCGTACTTATCAAATCATGGTAGAGAGTTTTGTGGATGGTGATGCGAGCATTGGTCACGGTACAGGTTATGGCACCAGCCATCATAACGGCGATTTGCAAGGAGTGATTGATTCACTCGATTACATCCAAGATTTAGGGATGAACGCGATTTGGTTGACGCCAGTTTTTGAATCGGAAGCGATAGTGGGCCAAGAACACTGGGCCGATCGTCTGGATGCCACGGGCTACTTTGCAACGGATTACTTCACCATTGATCCACGTTTTGGTGATTTAGAAACGGCGAGAACCTTGGTCGAGGAAGCACACAAACGCGGATTATACGTGTTTTTTGATGGTGTATTTGGTCATCACAAAGATGGTTTGATCAAACCATCTCCCTCCGGTTTGTTGCCATCGGGATCGAGCAATCCCGTTGATTACCCGGCCAGTCTCGATTTCTACAAAGAAGTGGCAACCTATTGGATCAAAGAACTGAAGATTGACGGCTGGCGTTTAGATCAAGCCTATCAAGTTCCGACAGACGCTTGGACACAACTTCGTAAAGCCGTCGATGAAGCCTCACAAAGTGTGACGTACACCAATAGCAAAGGCGAACAAGTGAATCCGTTGGGCTATATGGTGGCAGAGATTTGGAAAGGGGAGTCTGAAATCGCGAATGAGGCGTATGGATCGAACAGCGATCCAGCATTGTGCTCTGCGTTTGACTTCCCTATGCGATATCGCATCGTTGAAACTTTGGCCGTGAATGAGAGCGGCGTGGGTGGTCGCGGTGCGGATTGGTTAGACAACGGCTACAGCACACACAACCAATATCCAACACATGCGCAGCCGAATTTGATGATCGGCAACCATGATTTAGTGCGCTTTGGTGACTTGTTACAGCGCGGAAATTTAGCGGATGTGAATGATGTGGAATATTGGTTACGCCATAAAGCCGCATTTGCTTTCCAAGCGGCGTACACCGGGCCAATCACGTTGTACTACGGTGATGAAATCGGGGATCAAGTGGATGGTTTTGCCGCAAAAGAAGACAACAGCACCTGTGCCATTCAAGGCTTGTGCGATGATCACGTTGCGCGCAGCAGTGCGAAAATTGAAGGCGTGACGGCGACGCTTGATGCAAACCAAGCCGATCTCAAATCTTATGTGACATCGCTGATGACAATGCGCGATGCGCATCCTGCACTTTATCAAGGGTCACGCACGAATTTAGTTGCGAGTAACGGCAGTTATGTGGACTTGAAACAATCTGGTTCGGACAAAGTCTTGTTTGCGCTAAATACCTTAGAGAGCGCTAGAAGCGTCACTCTTACTCAGGAGAGTGTTGGTACTGGTGAGTTGGTGGATTTGCTCACGAATGAAAAAATTACTCCGAGTAATGGTCAATATCAGATTCTGATGTCGCCACTACAAGGACGATTCTTTGCGGTAAAACCTTAAGGAATTATCCAGAATTGATGCTCACCAGTTGAGCTGACCACAAGCTTTCTTATAAACAAGCCAAGTGTTGTTGCTGACCCCCATAGGCGCACACTTGGCTTTTTTCTGTCTGTTTTACTTTTCCCTTAATGGTTTTACGACGATGTAGCCAACAAGTTGCTTCGCTTTTTGTATTGGCGTTTGTTTTCAGCAGATGGATATTTGTGAGATAAGCTGCACATTAAAAAGTAAATTAACACTTGTGCAACGTAAAAATGTGACTGAAGAATTATTTATGCCCCACTAATATGTTTATCGTGTCTGGGATTTATATAACTAATGGAAAAGTATAATGAAATCCATAACGAACTCCCTCTGTCTCCTTGCTGCTGTTAGCTCTCCGTTTGCATATAGCCAAATTATCAACGGTGACTTTGAACAGTGGAATGGCAATGTACCTACGCAGTGGTCAGAGATTGACGCGGGCATTACAGTGTCGCCAAGCAGCGAGCAAATCAAATCGGGTGGTCTGGCTGCCCAGGTCGTCGTGAATACAGGTACCCAAAGCAACACCGACTTTTTGCAAACCATTAATGTGGAGCAAGGGAAAACCTATCCGTTTTCTGTCTCGGTTTATCATACCGAAGGAAATGTAAAAGCACGTCTGGTGGTTGATGGTTATCACAATTACTCGAACCCACAACAGATAAACCAGTGGCAAGAGCTCGCGCACAACTACACAGCGAGCTCGAACAAGACCATCAACGTCGGTTTGCGTTTTTACGATGAAGCCAGTTTTGATGGCTCAGAAGTTGTCTACGTCGATAATTTTCAACCGACTGAGACGAGTACACAACCTCCTGTAGAAAGTTGTAGTGATCACCAAGTGGTCTTGACTCTCACAACCGATAATTATGGTTCAGAAACTAGCTGGACGTTAAAAAACAACCAAGCTGAAGTACTGTTTTCTGGTCAGGGATATGAGTCAGCAATCACCATTGAAAAGAGCATGTGCTTAGCTGACGGTAACTACCAATTCACGATTCAAGACGAGTATGGTGACGGCATTTGTTGTGGCAGTGGCGCGGGGTCGTACACGCTGACTGAGGGAGATAAGACTCTTGCTTCTGGCGCTGAATTCTCGAAAAGTGAAACCACCGATTTTACGTTAGGTGACTCAACCACGACCCCACCAGTGGTTGATGGTTACTATCAAGCGGCATCTGGTAAGACGGGATACGCTCTAAAAACAGCGTTGTTTAACATTATCAATAATCACTCCAGCCGAGGCTATTCTGCGGTGTGGACCTTGGTAAAAGATGCCGATATTGATCGTTATTACGAAAATGATGGCTCTATTCTCGATATGTATTCTGAAAAGCCATCTGGTAGCGATACAGTAAGCTTTACCAAAGTCACAGACCAATGTGGCCAATACAAAACGGAAGGGGATTGCTACAACCGTGAGCACTCTTTTCCGAAAAGCTGGTTTGGCGGTAAGGTTGAGCCGATGAACTCAGACGGTCATCACTTGTTTGCGACTGATGGTTATGTAAACGCGAAGCGCAGTAATTGGCCATTTGGTGAAGTGGGCACCGCGACCTACGTGTCTAGTAATGGCTCTAAACTTGGCCAAGCAAGCACTAATCTGGGCTACTCCGGTACGGTGTTTGAGCCGATTGATGAGTTTAAGGGCGACTTCGCCCGTGCTTATTTCTACATGGCAACCCGCTATGAAAATGTTGTAGGTAACTGGGAAGGCAATTCAAGCAATGCGGATGCTGTCCTTGATGGTTCAAGTTCAACGGTTTTTGAACCTTGGATGTTAAACATGCTGAAACGTTGGCACAAAAATGATCCCGTTAGTGAAAAAGAACGAAATCGGAATGAACAAGTGTTTGATTTTCAGGGCAATCGTAATCCATTCATTGATCATCCTGAGTTTGTTGAACAGATTTGGGGAAACTAACGCCTTTTTGATTTTGGTATCCACCATTTAGTGACGCCAACAAAACAAAGGGGAAGCGTGATGCTTCCCCTTTTTCATTACGGATGTTTTTAAATGAAACTAGTTTTTCGTTACCGTCACGATTGGCGCCGACTTGTCAGCCGCGTTGAAGTGGAAGTTGTAATTTCCTGCTTCTGCAATCGCAATTTTCAGGTTTGCACTACCGCCACCGACTTCCATCGTTAGCGCTTTACCAAGCTCAACACTGCCTTCGCCACCGAAGTTGGTGTCTGCTGCCCAGTCTGCGCTCGCAACTTTCATCTCGTAGTTGCCCGCCGCTAGGGTAATGTCTAGCGAATAAACGTCATTTGCAACATAGCTGAACTTCGCTGTTGAGTCTTGTGCTGGAGCATCCCATGTAGTGATAGTGCCACGTAAGTAAAGTGCTGTTTCACCGAATGTTGGTGCATCTGCTGACTTGGTCACTGACACGACCGGTTTTTCTACGCTTTCATCTTGAACATGTAGCGCGTTCAGAGTGAAGTTGTACTTACCTGTTTCAGCAACAGACAGCTTACAGTTACCTTCTGAACCTAATTCTAGTGAACCAGAAGCTATATTCGCAGCATCACAACCGATGTTTGGATTTGCCCAACCAGAGTCCGCGAATTTGAACTCGTGTTCACCAGCTTCAAGAACGCCAGTTACAGAGTACATACCGTTGCCAATAAAGGTCATCTTCCAATCACTGCTATCAGACCACTCGTTCATCGTGCCTTTCACGTAAACCACGGTTTCGCCGTAAGGAGGAATACTCGATACGTCTTTGTTATCCGTGTTTACTGGTAGGCCAGCACCTTGCGCGCCGTTTTGTGGCTGTACGAATACCGCTGTTGTCAGTGCTGGTACTGTGAACGTTTCATTGGTGAAGCTTGCACCTTTCACGATGTCATCCGCAGAGTTTTGTTGAACTTCATGCAGTTCGAAACCAGTTGCGCCAGCAACTTTGAAAGATTTCTCAGTTGATGTTGAGTTCACAACGGCCACGACAGCATCGTAGTTCGAATCCAAATCGGCACCCGCTGATGTACCATCGTCGATAGACATCACAATCAAGCCTTCCACTTGGTCTTTCCCTACGTTGCGGAAGTCCACACGGTTCATCACTTCTTGCGCGGTATCTAGGCGGAACAGTTCGCTTGTGCTACGGATTTTAAGTAGCTCTAGGAATTGTTGCTTAGTCAGCTCGATGTCGGTTGAATCTGGTTTCGCCGTGCTGTCACCAACGATGGTTTTGATCAGCTCCCAGTTTGCACCGTCTTTGTCTTCACGTGGTAGACCAACGTTCCAGTTATTGTCGCTTCCGTCGAAGAATACACGGTTGAACCAGTCACCAGAATCGTACGAGTCGCGCTGCATAGATTTAGAGCGCAATAGCTCAGAACCCATGTGGATGAATGGAATGCCTTGACCAAGCATCACCGTTGATAGGGACACAGACTGCATACGTGCACGCTCGGCAGATGAAGTGCCTGTCGCAATCTTGTAGGCGTTGTTATCCCACAATGTTTGGTTGTCGTGCTTAGACACGTAAGAGATGTTCTCTGATGGCACTTTTGTGTAGCCTGCAGGCGCACCATTGTAATCAACGTTCTTACCCAGTTTGGTTTCGCCTTTGTAATCAAGAAGGATGTAATCAGCCAAGTTACCAGCCATACCTAGACGAACCAGATCTTGGTTGTGTAAACGACCATTCACCGACTCTGCGTCAGTTTTGGTTTCTTCGTTAGGATAAGCGGCGTTACCAAAGCCTTGGTTAAAGCGAAGTGGGTGCTTACCTTCAGAATCTACACCGCCATCAAACGGGCTTCCGCCACGAACTGCGTCACGCAGACGATCAGAGAAAGTACCGATTTCTGTCCCCGCCATGTTGACTTGTGTCGCCTGATCGAAGCGAGCGTTTTGCGCGACTTCACCAAAGTCCCAACCTTCGCCGTAGAACAAGGTATTCGGGTCAATTTCACGGACTTTTTCAAGTGCGTAAACCATCACATCTTTCGGCTGGTGGCCCATAAGGTCAAAACGGAAACCATCGACTTTATAGTCATCCGCCCATACCATCAATGAGTCAACCATTAGTTTACCCATCATCAAGTTCTCGGTTGCGGTGTTATCACAACAGGTTGAGTTTTCGACGCCGCCAGTGTTGACGTTTAGGCGGTGGTAGTACCCAGGGACAATCTTATCCAGTACTGATTTTTCGTTCACACCAGATGCATTTGTGTGGTTGTACACGACGTCCATGACCAGTTTCAGATCCATTTTATGCGTCGCTTGAACCATTTCGCGGAACTCAAGAATACGCTTAGACCCGTTAGGATCGGTCGCATAACTGCCTTCTGGCACGGTGTAGTGGTAAGGGTCATAACCCCAGTTGAAGCTGTCTAGCATGCGAAGATCGTTCATCAACGCTTGTGCTTTGCCCGTTGTTGGGTCGTAGCTATTTAATACCTCTTCAATTACTTTGCCGTCATCTTCGGTCTCACAAATGGAGGCTTCTGGCTTGATGCCACAAAGTTTACCCACGGTGTCGGTGATATCGACTCGCTTGTCAGCGTCTTCATCCACGGTTGCAATATCAAACGCAGGCAGGATATGTAGCGTTGTTAGGCCAGCATCTTTTAAAGCTTGTAAGTGAGATACAGACTCACGCTCAGGTTCTGTAAGCGCCAGATATTTGCCATCAAGACTTGGTGTGCCTTTGCTGTCGTTAAAGCTGAAATCACGAATGTGTGACTCGTAAAGGACGTGGTCTTCGTCTTTTTTAACCGTTGGGCGTGCGTAGTTTTTCCAATCTTGAGGCATTAAGCTTGGATCATCTAAATCAACCACTTGCGAGTATCGTGAGTTCTTAGACAAGCTCATTGAATATGGGTCTGTTACCAAACGCGTTTCAACGACGCCAGTTGTTGGGTGGTATACTTTAACTTGGTAGCGATAGTATTTGTTGACAACGTTGCTTTGTGCCTCAGAAACCCAGATACCTGTTGCTGGGTCTTCCGTCATGGCAACGGTCGCTTCTTCTGCTAAGTTTTCATCGTAGATTATCAGATCAACATCTTGGGCAGTTGGTGCCCATAGTTTGAAGGTTGCGGCACCGCCTTCCACAATCGCACCGAGTTCTTGACCGATCGCGTTACCTGCCTTGGAATCGGCAAACACCGCATCCAAAACGCCCGGCTTTTGCATTTCAGTTGCAGAAATGACGTCACCATTTGCGTTGTAAGCCACCATAACAATTTGTGACTTCAGGATCGTACGCAAGGTCGCGTCATCGACATCGATACCCGCAGCTTGAAGGCTAGCAAGGTGACGGAAGCGTGATTTCAGACCATCAGACAACTCACCAGCTTTTGTCAGCTCAACGGCTGTACCGCCAGAGATTTGCTTGTCTTCATCCATTTTGATGTCATTGCTAAGGCTGTAGAACAGCTTCATGGAATCCGCACTGGTCGCCGCTTCCCATGCGATGGTGTTGGCGTCTAACCAATGGGCTTTTTGACCATCAATATCAACAGGGCGCTCTTCTATTGGCTCGTAGTAAAGTTCACTGCTGCCGTGGAAGCCAAACAAACCTTTCGATTCGCCGATTTTCGTCAACTCTACTTTTGAGTTTGCGCTGCCGAACGCTTTCTCATCACCTTTGTGCAGAATGAAGTTCATGCATTCGTGTGGGTCAGAGGCGTCAGGGTTTATTTTCAGTACGTAGTAAGCACCGTAGGTGTCGTTGATGCCATCGAATGGGTGTGGCGCAGACCAATCCGTTCCTGTTCCCGGAATGCCCATTGCGTCTAAATCTGTGCTGGTACAGCCCTCACCGTTCCATAGGTGCAAGCCCCAACCTTCGTAGTCGCTGGCTGTTGAAGCTGATGCTACGTCACGTTTGTAATAAATGACGACTTCGTTCTCTCCCGCAGGGTACAAGCCTGAGCCAGGGGTCGTCGTATCTTCGTTCGTGCTATCACTACCACAACCGCTGATTACCGCGACGGAAATCAAAGGCAGTACGGTTTTGGCAATTGTTGATAATTTAAATGTCTTATTGTCCACGTTTACAAATCCATTGTTATTGAATTGATATTGAGCTGCGCGCTGCCTTCGCTGACTCAATCATCAAGAAGGTTTTGCACACGCTAGAAAGGCAGATGCCAAAAAAGGAAATGTTCAATTAGATGCTAATACACTGAATCATCAGCAAAATGTGAGAGCAGGCTGTTAAGTTTTTTACAGGTGCAAATTTTCTGTCACAGTCGATTTTGTTCACAAATTAAATAACAAAACAGGCGCATAGTGAGAGATTCTGCACATCATTAAAATGTAAATTTTTATGGGATGAGTAAGGGGGGATGATAGGGGATGAGAATGTCTCAGCCCCAAAACCGTGATTAAGTTCTATAAAAATGAGGGCTATATTTTTCTTTTAAAAATAAGTTGCAGTGATGTTGAATAAAATACCGCCATTAAGTCTTCGCAAGCTTCAGATTTTCGCTAAGTGGTCGTTATATAATGAAGGTAGTCGGCGTTATGTCGGCGCGTAATCATAAGATTTCCCTGAAAGGGAGTTGAATTGGGCCCTGAAACCAAAAGAGGCTATTTATGAGTAGTATGGGCATTGCCATTGCGGCAACTGGCCTTTCACTCGTCCTGATATTTGTGTGGATGATCTCGTTGTCGATGCGGAAACAGAGACTCGAGGCAGAGAGGAAAGCTCGCGAAGCCGCTTATCGAAAGGCGATGCATAAAGCGCGAGAGCAAGAGCGTAAAGAGCGAGAGTTCAAAGCAGAAACCGGGCATATCCCCACCATTTTATTTCTAGCGAAAGAAGCCGAAAAGGACAACATTCGTCAAGCGCTGTATTGGTATGATAAAGCCGCTAAACTGGACAATGTGACGGGGATGTACGGCATTGTTCGCTTAAGTGAACGCATGCGCGAAGATGTGATTTTAAAAGAGCAGGCAAACTTCTGGCGTACCGCAATTGCGGGAATGGAAGGGGATACCGAAGCGAAATTTTCGACAGGCAAAGCGTTGGTTTTTGGTCGCGGAACGGAAAAAAATATTCCCAAAGGTAACCAACTGATTGAAACCGCAGCCGAGGAAGGCTGCATTGATGCCATGCTTTACATGGGTGAGTGGCAGCTTTCACCAGACAATAGTGCAGGACGCAGTGCAGATGCGCTTTACTGGTTTATGAAAGCGGCGGAAAAAGACAGTGCGGATGGCAAGATCCAAGTCGGCTTATGTTACCTAAATGGCATTGGTACAGAAAAAAGCATGGTTAAAGGTTGCTACTGGCTGGAACGGGCCGCGGAAGGTGGCAGTGCTAAAGCGATGTATCATGCTGGCGAAGCGTGGAAGGATAAAGGTAAAACGGGTAATGCAATTGCTTACGTTTGGCTGTTTCTTGCTGCTAATATGGGCTACCAACCTGCACGTACGTTGCGTGATGAAGTGGCAACCAATATTGGTGTTGATGTTGTCGTTGGATTGCAGTCCATAGCGAAGCCGTTGCAAAGAAAGCTGGCCTCAGGAATGGTTAGAAAGCACTCTATTATTCGAGCCCTTAACAAAGTGTACAAACGCGAAGCGTATTTTCCTGCGGAAGAGGAGCTCAATGCGGTGTTGAATGATGAGAATAAAGACGTCTCCGAAGCTTGGGAGGAGACATCAACACTAGATTTTCAGCCTAAGATGACAACGGTAACAGCAGAAGACCAGGCAAGCACATCGCCTAACGAAAAAAAACTCTCTAAAGATGCGCTCGATTTCACTCAAAACTTCCTTCAGCCATAACCTATCTTATCCAGAAGCCTCAAGATTGAGGCTTTTCTTTTGCTCTTTTGCCAGTATCTCTATCAGTCACGACAACAGAATGTAAACTTACTTAAGCAGTCATTTTACTGATGTGCATACTATTTATGCGATTTTTCAACATATTGTTAGTACTTAACTAAGATGGGATCTGTTTACCTTAAAAAAGAGGTTTTTCCCTCTTTATTTACTTCCGCTATTGGGCTTAGATCAAGCCTTTTCAATTGATAGTAATAATGATTGAAGAGCAATGCTTGATGCCCCGATTTATAGGTGAATAGTACTCATTACTTTATCTAATAATGTAAATTAAAAAATGTATTATAAATCTTAAATTGTTCTTTTATATTTAGGTGTCGATTATTGATTTTATGATTAATTAGGCGCAAGATAACGTAAAAATAAAATAGCATAGTTAATATGCAGAATTACACTAGGAAGTAACTTTTTCATTACATGTTTCATAATAAATAGAGATAATTTTTTATCTCTGTTTTTATTTATATTAGAGATTTGTGTATGTTGAGAATCATTAGTGCAGATAAATTTATCTCTTAAAGGTTTATCTTAGAGTACAGTAAGGCTGAGTTCGCTTCTTTATTAGGTGTTTCCGTCGCTAAAATAAGTAATATTGAAAGTGGAAAATCTTCAATCCCCCCGGTGTATGATTACGCCATTAATTACTTGTTGAGTGAACATCCATTTAAAGATAGTGCTGTTGATGCTTTATGCTCTCATGAAACGTTAAACTTTGCTCGTCGTATTGATGTCAATACCAAAGTAAAACGCTTGTCCTGTAAGCGTTGCGATAGCCGTAGACTGCACGTTATGGCTGGCATGAGTGGCTTGTATTTTGTCGAGTGCATGGATTGTAAACACACTATGTACTCGTCAGGCATGTCTGTAAAACGTTATCAGCAATGGTCGAATGATGGAGTCAAACTAGATAGTCATTTATTTAATTGAATTGTGTTTCCTTTGCACCTAAAGTAAAAAGCCATCAATACATGTGTTGATGGCTTTTTTATTATGTGTTTAAATTTAGTTAAAATTAAAACATTTATCATTCCTAATAATATAGTCTTAATAATTATATAGTGATGGAAATCTCAAAAAATTATTTTCTTGATATTTCATTTCTAACAACAATGGCTGTGGTCACACAATTTTTAATTATTTTTCCTTTTAAGCCTGGTTTCAATATCATTGGGCTATCAATTGGAAAGTGATGAAGATCGCGAAATTTTAATTCGATAAAATAAAACTTTTAAATATGAAAATTTAATCACGAAATTTGTTTTTTGAATTTTAAATATCGTTTTCGTTTGTAATATCTGTACCTGTCAATTTTAAAGAACAAAAAAGAGATATTCCAAATGAAACGTTTAATTATAGGTGTTAGTAATTACATGCCAGAAGACTTCAGTTTATTAGCTGAATCTTTAGATGAACAATTTAATCGTCATTTACAACCTTTAGAGCAAGTTGAATTAACCGACGTTGGTGCGGCTATTATTACTTCAGCAGACATTAAAGCAGGTCTGCATAAAATGATTTCTGAAACGGGTTACGGTATTCCAGTTTTCTTAGTAACGGATGAAAACCCAGTTTCGGCAGAAGATTACGTTTGGCTAACTGGCGTTATCGATTTAGAAAGACAATCTATTGAGTACTACTGTCGTCAAATCAACGAAGCAGTAACCAAGTACGAATGTCGTCTGCTTCCTCCTTTCTTCAAGCAATTAACGCACTATGTTGAGATGGGTAACTCAGCGTTTGACTGTCCGGGACACCAAGGTGGTCAGTTCTTCAAAAAACACCCAGCGGGTAAACAATTCTACGATTTCTTCGGCGAAAACCTGTTCCGTAGTGACTTGTGTAATGCGGACGTGGATTTAGGTGACTTGCTGATCCACGAAGGTTCTGCACACCAAGCGCAAGCGCACGCTGCAAAAGTATTTAACGCGGACAAAACTTACTTCGTACTTAACGGCACTTCTGCTTCAAACAAAGTAGTCTGTAACGCGCTGGTAACTGAAGGTGATTTGGTACTGTTCGACCGTAACAACCACAAATCGAACCACCACGGTGCGTTAATCCAAGCGGGTGGTATGCCAGTTTACTTAGAAACGGCGCGTAACCCTTGGGGCTTTATCGGTGGTATGGATGAACACTGTTTCGATGAAGAATACATTCGTGCTCAAATCGCGAAAGTGGACCCAGAACGTGCACGCGATGAACGTCCTTTCCGTCTTGCTATTATCCAACTTGGTACTTATGACGGTACTATCTACAACGCTCGCTACGTAATGGATAAGATAGGTCACCTTTGTGACTACATCCTGTTTGACTCTGCATGGGTTGGTTATGAGCAGTTCATCCCGATGATGAAAGACTGTTCACCACTGCTGCTGGATTTGAAACCAGAAGACGCAGGTGTGATCGTGACTCAGTCTGTTCACAAACAACAAGCTGGCTTCTCTCAAACATCGCAAATCCACAAAAAAGACCGCCATATCAAAGGTCAAGCTCGTTACTGTAACCACAAACGCTTTAACAACGCGTTTATGATGCACGCATCGACTTCACCATTCTACGCACTGTTCTCTGCGCTTGATGTGAACGCGAAGATCCACGACGGCGAAGCAGGTCTGCGTTTATGGCGCGATGCGGTTAAGACAGGTATCGAAGCGCGTAAAGAAATCCTTAAGAGTTGTGAATTGATTCGTCCGTTCATTCCAGATGAAGTCGAAGGCCAACCTTGGGGCAGCTACGACACTGACGTGATAGCAACGAACAAGAAATTCTTCATGTTTGAGCCAAACGCAAGCTGGCACAAATTCGAGGGGTACGGTGAAGGTCAATACTTCGTTGACCCATGTAAATTGCTACTAACCACAGCAGGTATTGCTGAAGATGGCAGCTACGCAGACTTTGGTATTCCTGCAACGCTTTTAGCGAACTTCCTTCGTGAAAATGGCATCATCCCTGAAAAGTGCGACTTGAACTCTATCTTGTTCCTACTCACTCCTGCGGAAGATATGGGTAAGATCCGTCACCTTGTGGCTCAAATTAACCGATTCGAAAAATTCATCCGTGATGATGCCCCTTTAAGTATCGTACTTCCAAGCGTCTACGAAGCGAATAAAGAACGCTACCGTGGCTACACCATCCGTCAGCTATGTCAGGAAATGCATGACATGTACAAAGAGCTGAACGTGAAACAGTTACAAAAAGCGATGTTCCGCAGCGAGTACTTCCCACAAATGGTTCACAAACCTGACGTAGCAACACGCAAATACTTCCGTGGTGAATGCAATTACCTACCACTTAAAGAGGCCGTGGGCCGCGTAGCCGCTGAAGGTGCACTTCCTTACCCTCCAGGCATTATCTGTGTGATCACTGGTGAAGTCTGGACTCAACAGGTGGTGGATTACTTCCTATCTCTAGAAGAAGGCATTAACCGCTTCCCAGGCTTCGCGCCAGAAATTCAAGGTGTGTACCTTGAAGATGTTAACGGTCGCACTACCGCACATTGTTATGTCCTAAAAGATTAATCTACCCGTTCGCACCACGCTCCGGCGTCGGTGCGAACCGCTTATTCGTGGAGAATAATTTATGAGTACTGAAACTAAAAAAATGTCGGTGGTGCAGTTAACCATTCTGACGTTCATCAATATGGCTGGCTCCGGTATTATCATGCTGCCAAGTAAACTGGCGCAAGTGGGTACCATTTCAGTGTTGTCTTGGCTGATCACGGCAGCGGGCTCTTTGGCGTTGGCTTATGTGTTTGCAAAATGTGGTCGCTTTAGTAAACGAGACGGCGGTATGAACGGTTACGCGTCTTACGCATTCGGTAAATCGGGTGCGTTTATGGCGGGCTGGACTTACGGTTTGTCGCTCCTTATTGCGAACATTGCGATCGCGATTACTTGTGTGGGTTACGGCTCCGCATTCTTTGAAGTGACCCTATCTCCGGTCGAAACCTGTTTGTACACCATCGCCATTCTTTGGATTTGTACTTTCGCTAACTTCGGTGGCGCGAAAATCACAGGTCAAATTGGTACATTCACCGTGTGGGGCGTAATCCTACCAGTGTGTTCATTGGGTATTGTTGGGTGGTTCTGGTTTAACCCAACCATGTACATTGAAGCTTGGAACCCACACCACTTGCCATTTGGTGAAGCGGTGAGTGCTTCTATTGCGATGACTCTATGGGCATTCCTTGGTCTTGAATCAGCTTGTGCGAACTCTGAAGCGGTAGAAAACCCAGAGAAGAACGTACCAATCGCAGTGCTAGGTGGTACGCTAATCGCGGCTGTGGTTTACATTGTATCGACAAACATCTGTTCTGGTATCGTTGCAAACTCTGAGCTTGCTGCATCTACAGCGCCATTCTCAACCGTATGGACAGTGATGCTAGGTTCTGCTGCTGGTAAAGTGGTTGCGGGTATGGCGGTATTGGCTTGTGCGGGCTCTCTATTGGGTTGGCAATTCACTATCGCGTCAGTGTTCAAATCGTCTTCTGATGCGGGCTTCTTCCCTAAATTGTTCTCTCAAGTGGACAAACGCGGCACACCGATCAAAGGTATGATCGCGATTACTATCATCCAATCAGTATTGTCTCTAATGACGATTTCTCCAACGCTGAACGAGCAGTTCGAAGCACTGGTTAACCTAGCGGTAGTAACAAACGTTATTCCTTACATCTTATGTATGGGCGCAATCTTTATTATGCAGCAAGTGGCGCACGTGCCAGAGCGCGAGATGAAAACCACCAACGTTATCGCTCTGATTGGCTCTCTGTACAGCTTCTATGCGCTTTACGGCTCCGGCTACGAAGCGATGATGTGGGGCTCTATCGTAACCTTCCTAGGCTGGAGTGCTTACGGTCTGATTGCTGCGAAGCATGAGCCTTTAGCAAATTAAAAAATAATACTGAAAGAGCCTTCCCAAACGCGGTGTGGAAGGCTCTTTGCTTTTAGGCATTTACGCCAAATCCAAGTCAGCTTAATGTATTTGAGGCTAGACATCCAATGACGTGAAAACTCATTTTCGACATTTGGAGGACGAAAGATGATAAGTCAACCTGTTAAAATCGGTGACGACACCGCCGTAGTCATTCCAAGCGTAATCCTGGCTCAGCTCGGGATAAGGGAAGGAGATACCCTAGAAATCGCACTGAATAAAGACAAAATGGAAATTAAGAAGATGGTGTTGAAAACCAGCGCGCCAACTTACTCTGAAGATATTGAGGAGAATTGAGTTAGAGAATCTTGGTTTGTCGGATACACTACTGGTTTCGCAAAACTGGCGCTTGCCGCTGTCTTTGAACTATCGATAACTACAATAAGAGGTAAGGTACTATGCAAGGTATCCTCTCTATACAATCTCATGTTTCTTTTGGTCATGCTGGTAACAGCAGTGCCGTTTTCCCAATGCAACGCATGGGTTTCGAAGTATGGCCGATTCATACCGTTCAATTTTCTAACCACACGCAGTATCAAGAAGGCTGGACTGGGCGAGCGTTTGCGGCTGAAGACATCAGCGAGTTAGTTCGTGGACTTGGTAACATCGGCGCGCTGGAAAAGTGCCAAGCGGTATTGACGGGCTACCAAGGTAGCGCAGAGCAGTGCCTTGCTGTTGAAGAAACCGTGACGAAAGTGAAACAAGCAAACCCGAACGCACTTTACGTTTGCGACCCTGTAATGGGCGCGCCAGACAAAGGCTGCATTGTGGCTCCGGGCATTGCTGAAAATCTTCTAACGCGTTTGATGCCAATGGCGGACGTGATCGTTCCGAACCAATTCGAGCTAAGTCAATTTGCTGAGATGGAAATCCACTCACTAGACGATGCGATCACCGCATGCCAACGTGCGCTAGAAAAAGGTCCAAAAGTGGTGCTAGTTAAGCACCTTTACTGCCTAGAAAATGGCAGCTTCAACATGCTATTGGCTACGCAAGAAGGCATTTACCTTGCGAAGCGTCCTCAATTTGAGTTTGCTAAACAACCTGTTGGCGTGGGCGATCTTATTTCAGCTATCTTTACCGCGGGACTCTTAAAAGGCTGGTCTCCTAAACAAGCTTTCCAACATTGTCACGACGCGTGTTACGGGATGTTGAGTGCAACGTACCATGCGGGTGAGTGGGAGCTGCAAACTATTGCTGCGCAGCAAGAGTTTGTTAAACCAAGCAAACACTTCCCGATTGAAGAAGTGGCTCTGGTCACCGCATAATTGAGCGCAATTAAACAAAAAAGGGGAGCCATCATCGGCTCCCCTTTCTATTTGTTCTGTCAGTCTTACTGAGCTTTTTGCTGCTCTGATTTACAAACTGCTGCCGTAAAGACAACGTCTGTTGAGCTGTTTAGCGCAGTTTCTGCAGAGTCTTGAATCACACCGATAATAAAGCCAACCGCTACAACCTGCATGGCTACGTCGTTTGAGATACCAAACAGGCCACACGCAAGTGGGATAAGTAGTAGAGAGCCACCTGCAACACCTGATGCGCCACATGCAGAAACCGCAGCCACAATACTGAGCAGTAGCGCAGTCAGTAGATCAACTTCGATACCCATAGTGTGCACAGCTGCAAGCGTTAGTGTTGTGATAGTGATTGCAGCACCAGCCATGTTGATGGTCGCACCTAGAGGAATAGATACTGAGTATGTATCCTCGTCCAGTTTTAGCTTCTCACATAGTGCCATGTTTACTGGAATATTCGCTGCACTTGAACGAGTGAAGAACGCTGTTACACCACTTTCACGTAGACAACGGAATACAAGTGGGTAAGGGTTTTGTTTGGTTTTAACGAACACGATCGCCGGGTTTACAACGAGTGCGATGATCATCATTGCGCCAAGAAGAACCGCCAGAAGGTGTGCGTAGCTTGCTAGCGCGCTAAAGCCTGTTGTCGCAAACGTTGAAGCAACCAAGCCAAAGATACCAAATGGTGCAAGACGAATGATAAAGCGCACAATGTGAGACACGCTGTGGCTTAGATCTTCAAATACGGCCTTCGTTGTTGCCGATGCGTGGTGTAGTGCAAGACCCAGACCCACACCCCAAGCAAGAATGCCGATGTAGTTTGCTTCTACTAGTGCATTTACTGGGTTGTCGACCAGTTTAAACAACAATGTGCGTAGAATTTCAGCAATACCTTGAGGAGGCGTTGCACCTTCAGCGCCGGTGACAAGCGTTAAATTGGTCGGGAAAAGGAAGCTTAGAACCACTGCTGATAGCGCCGCGAAGAATGTACCCATCAGGTACAGTACAACGATTGGGCGCATGTAAGTGTGTTGGTTTTTCTTTTGGTTTGCAATTGAAGCGGCAACCAAAATAAACACAAGAATTGGCGCGATCGCTTTAAGCGCACCGACAAAAAGGCTACCAATTAATCCCGCGCTTTCGGCATGGCTTGGAGAAATTGTCGCGAGCAAAATACCAAAGACGATACCGACAAGGATCTGGACGACGAGGTTACCACGAGCATATCGGGCAACGAGGCTGTTGTGTTGCATACATCATTCCTGCAATTTTATGCCAGAGTGGCAGGGCAATAGTCCATCATTACACGGCGATAATGCCCTTATATTACAAGGGGTGAGCATTGCTTCTGGTCACTAAGACACATGATTATCAATTATCCTGTTTTTATAAATTCAGCCATTTTCTTGCTGAATATCACATATCTTAGCTTGGTAATATTTTGTGTCTAGTTTTAGTTTGTTTTTGGATTAAATGTTTGCTCAATGTTATTTAAATAAGATTTTTATGTTGAAAATTATCATTAGTTATGAGTAATGGTTTTTAATAAAGTTGTTAAAAAGGAGACTTTCGTCTCCTTTGATTTTATTGACAACTCAAACGCAACAAATTAATAACTTTGTTGGCGCCTGCGCTTATCACTCATGGCATTTCGAGTGAGTTTCCCGAATTGTCGACTTTGAGCTCGTTGCTCTGCCAAAGTCGCACCGTTAAAGGCTTGTTCTCGCAATAGTTTTTGATAGTTATTGAAACGACGAACTTCCAGTTTGCCATTTTCAATCGCAGTTTGAATTGCGCAACCCGGCTCAGTTTGATGCTGGCAATCACCAAAGCGACAACGCTGAGCGAGAGCCTCAATGTCAGAAAATGCCTCACTGACCCCCGATTCACAATCTACTAGTTGAAGCTCGCGCATTCCCGGAGTATCAATCAAGATGCCGCCATCAGGTAATAGATGGATAGAGCGCGATGTAGTTGTATGTCGCCCTTTGCTATCGTCTTCACGAATATGCCCAGTTGCCTGTTCTTGTTGCCCGAGTAATGCATTAACAAGAGTTGATTTGCCAACGCCTGAAGAACCGATAAAAGCGAGGGTTTGTCCTTCTTTGCACCAGGTCATGAGTTTAGAAGCACTCTCTATTTCTAAGCCGTTGACTGTCTCTATAGCTAATAGAGGGTCGAGCTTCTGTACTTGGCTTTTTAGTTCATCAGTATTGTCACACAAATCGGCTTTGGAAAGCACGATGACGGGTTCGACTTCGGCTTCATGAGCCAAGGCAAGATAACGTTCAATACGACTTAAATTGAAGTCGTCGTTAAGGGAACAGACGATAAACACTGTATCCACATTGGCTGCGATGAGTTGCTCTGCCACTTTGCTGCCAGCGGCTTTGCGGCTAAAGAGGCTCAAGCGATCCAGTAAGCGAGCAAATTGCTGATCTTCATTTAAGATTACCCAGTCTCCGACGGTCATATTGGGTAAAGAATGGTGGGTATTAAGATGAACTTGCCCAGTTTCTGTTGCCAATAAATAACCACTTCGGTGATGCGCAATTACACGAGCAAAGATAGTGTTGTCGTAATCGTCTAATGTCAGTTGTTGCTGAAAAAATGGTTTCCAACCCAATTGTTTTAGAGGGTTTGAAGTTGAAACTAATGTGTCACAAAAAGTATGTGTTTGATTCATTATTGAATTATCCCAGACGCAACAAAGCGCCTTAATACAAATCGCATTAGGGTCTAATTCGGATAGAGTTGACCCCGGTGAAGACCGGGCAGAGAAGGGGAGTTGTGGCTATGCCACAGAGTTGGTGCTGTTAGGGTTACCCTTGCGATGCCCAGTTAGTGTTATTCAATACAATCATCTTGTGTCCTCTTCGTTGGTTAATAAATAAGTGAGTTAATTAAGCCAAAAGAGTATAGCCGCCGTTTTTTAAAGAGGGTAGCTATACTGCAAAAATATTAACTTTGTTTTGTGATGCGCTCTTCCATAATCTGCGAATACGTGTTGGCTTTTAAGCCGTATATGATTTGGACATGACGATCATCCAATATCACGACGCCATGCGCGCCATGATTTTTGAGTGCGTTCTTATCGATGACGGACGTCGCTCTGAGGGTAAGGCGCAGCCGAGTCGCACATGCACCAGTTTCTAGCAGGTTCTCTATGCCCCCAATGGCGTCAATGATCGTATCGACGTCTTGTTCGACATTGGGGTTGGTATGAGTTAGGAAATTGAAAAATTGCTTCAGCACTGACTTAACCGTCATTTGAAGAGCCTTCGGTCGTTAGTTTTGAAATGGCTTCAACAATCGGTGCCGGTGAGAGTGTATGCGGTACTTTAGTGATTAACGTGCCATCCGGCTTCAAGAAGTAAAAGTAAGAGCTATGATCCAGCGTGTACTTTAGTTCCGAGCCTTCCAATTCTGTCTTACGGAAAATGACACCATAGTTGTGTGCCAAAGGTGTCGTTACATCAAGTGGTGCCGATAGGCCTTCAATCATTGGATGGAAGTAATGGGCATATTTTGCTGATGCATCGGCCTCATCACGCTCTGGGTCTAAAGAAATGAACATCGGGCGTAGTTGTGCTTTTTGCGCGTCGTCAATTTGATTCAGTGCCCCTGCCAGCATTGCAAGAGAAGTTGGGCAAACGTCTGGGCAGCGAGTAAAGCCAAAATAGACAACTCGGATGCGAGGGTCATTCACATCGAAGATATTGACGGCTTGGTTATTTTCCCCAAACAATACCGTTTGTTGAGAGGTGGAACTGTCCACTAGCTCTGGCTTCGTGTTCTGATTATCTAAATAGCTCTTTACGCCAAACCCGAGTGCGAAAGCAGCTACGAGAAATAGGGACCAATTGCGGCTCATAACGATTCCTTATCTTTGCATTTTTATAGCAGGGTAAACGGTATTCTCTCCATCACTGAGTTCACCAACCCAAGTCATCGCATCCTCCGTGCAAACCGGGAGAATGATGTCACCTTGATATTGGCCAGGAGCGATTTGCTTCAGCAAAAACTTAGGCTCACCCATCTCCATTTCTCTTCCTGAAAGACTTAGGATGAGTTGCTTAGCATCGCTTGTATGCCACTCAACATTTAGAGTGGTAGGAACCAAGGGTTGAGCAGTTTCTGAGTTTAGTGTCATCGTAACATTTTCTTGGACGCAAGAGGTTGTAGAGAGAAAGCAGTATTCATCTATTGACTTGCTTTGAGTGGAAGAAGAAAAGCTTTTTATTAGAGTCGGGGCATAAAATCCCGCAACTAATGCGGCTGAAACAGCGGCGATTTGTAACACTTTCATGAAGGTTCAGCATTTATCACTTAACATTACGAGCATCGTAGCACAGATGCGCCGCTCGCCAACTCGTGACCTCGGTAAATTGTGCGTTATACCTCGGTGACCAGCTTCCTAGTAACGCGACGGACTTTATTGCATCAAATACAGCAGAGTTTTCAATTGAGATGTTTTGCCCTTAGCCAATAGATAAAAACGGAGCCAATTGGCTCCGTTTTTATTTGGTTCAGTATGTGTTTGATACCAAAGTTATTTATCTGAATCTGCGAATTTCTCTAGACCCAAAACCAGAGCAATGGCTGCAAGCATCATTACGACAGCAAGTACTAACTGAGAAGGTTGTGATGTCACGTGTTCAAATTCAAATGGTGATAGGTTGTGCTGTAGCAATGGCACTTGTTCGCCCTTCGAATTGGTGCGCCAAGTGATGGTTTCTTTCCATGGCCAAATCTTTGGCAACGTACCAATCATTAATCCAGTCAAAAACATCAGGGTGAAATCACGGAACTTGCGTAGTAACCACGACAATAAGTGAGAGAAGGACAGTAAACCGATCACGCAGCCAGACAAAAATAGCGCTAATGTATCGACTTGAAAACCTTTCACTGCGGCTAATACAGGAGCATACATGCCAATCAGCAGCAAAATAAAACTGCCAGAGATACCCGGCAAGATCATCGCACAAATCGCGATAGCTCCAGCGAATAAGGTGTTAATGGCCGTTGGTTCCATGTGTAAAGGTTTGAGCACAGTAATACTATAAGCAAACCCGACACCAACGAGCAGAATGACAAAGCGGACAAGATCGCGTTGCTCAACCTGACGAATAATGTGATACACAGAGACCAAAATTAGACCAAAGAAAAATGACCAAAGTGGGATCGGGTGTGTGTCAAGAAGCCAAGTAATCAACTTTGCTAGCGTTGCAATACTGGTGAAAATGCCGGCAAACAGAGCGATTAGGAAGAATCCGTTGATGTGATTAAACGCGGCTTTAAACCCTTCTTTTCGCCAGATAGAGAAAAGTGAGGGGTTAATGCGTCGAATGCTTTCAAGCAGCGTATCGTAAATACCAGTGATAAACGCGATGGTGCCGCCAGATACACCAGGTACAACATCTGCTGCACCCATGGCGATTCCCTTGAAGAAAGTAATTAAGTAGTTCATTGCTCTAATGCTAAGTCGTTTCGATGGCAGAGAGTATACAAACATTGCGATGAAAAAAGTATGAAATAGTGCTGTAACTACTTGGTTTTATATCCAATCTATTGCCTATCTTTATTACCCGCCAAGAGACAATGCCGCTGTAACGAGCTTTTAATGCTTGGTTTACATTTTTGAGATGATTAACTCTACTATCAATTATCAATCTTGGTTGCATTATGCAATTGCAATTTGCATTATAAAATTGCATTTTGATAATTTGCGCGTGAATAAATCCAGCTTATATGAGATCTTGTGCCCAAAAATAAGTCTTTGCATTTTGGCATGATTAATGCATAATACTGCTCGACCCTTCTTAAGCCGAGGGTCACCTAGCCAACTGACGTTGTTAGTGAATACAATTTGTTCACACTAAATATAAGCCAATCGCGATTATTGCGGTTGGCTATTTTTTTATATGAACAACGTTACTTACGTGCTTTGCAAATTGCACTTCTCTTTCTGTCAGTCATAAAAAAGGGCTGACGTGTTACGTCAACCCTTGTGTTTTACTTTACGTTTTAACCCGTTTATCGAGCAGTTCAGTATCCCATTAACTGTAGCAAATTTTCAGCTGTCACAATGGCTTCTTTACGATTAGCAATATTAAGCTTTTGGTACAGGTTGCGAATGTGGGTTTTAATTGTCGTACCTGCCACATCCAGCTCTTGTGCGATTTGCTCGTTACTAAAGCCTGAATAAATCAGTCCCAGAACCTGCCATTCGCGTTGTGTTAATGGGCTGGTACGTACTAGCTCTGGCACATTAGGGTGATTCACCAACTTTTCAATAAAGTCTTCATCAAAGTGAATTGACCGGCTACGTTGATTCGATGAAATGTCCTTCATTAACTGTTGAGCACGGTGACGCTCAAGATCGCCCAGTTCATGGCGGAGGCTCAACTTCTCCAGCAGACCGCCAATGGTTGCACCATCAATCAGGAAGTTTCCGACCATGCCAGTTTGGTTCGTCATTACTAATGCTTCTTTTAACAGAGCCTTGGCTTGCTCCTCATCTTTTTGGCGAGCAGAAAGGACCGCTTCAACCACTAAGTTGCGATTAGTATCTGTGATTAGGTTAGTGCGACGAGCTTCACCTTGGAGGAAATCTAACGCAGCACGAGCGTCGGTATATTGGCCTAAGTTAATGTGGGCGCGGGCAATGTTACGCCATTGCAATTGAGAAAAGTGGTTGCATGCCGATTCAGGACGAACCGCAGTGTTGAGCCATTCTTGCATTGCATCGGTATTCCCGCGCGCTTGCCAAAATAGAATCAACGATAGTGAAGCGTTTGCAGTCCAATCTACGTGGTAAGTCGACTGTTTCATCAAGTGTTGGATGTGCTCAATGAATTTACCGGCTTTGTCTAATTCACCGCGTCCAATCGCAATACGCGCCAACATCGAATAGCTATGTAAGTGCTTGCTTGGTGAATGGTTTTCGAGAATTTGCAGACCTTTGTACGCGCATTCTTCCGCTTCATCAAGTCGGTTCCAGCACCAAAGTACTTGCGCGCGAATACGCAGCAAAAATTCATGAAGAGGAACATGCTGAAGCTGCTGATCTTCAATCAGACGAAATGCGGAATCTTGTAGTTCAAAGGCAGCTTGCACGTAACCTTGTGCAATTAAAATCTCGCTTTGCTGCAATATTGCCCATAACGCTTGGTGATATACTTGATACTGACGAGCTAGCTTTTCAGTTTGTTGCATCATCGGCAAAGCACGGTCTAGTTTACCTAGCACGTGGTTAACTTCACCAACAACCGAAGTCGCCACAATTCGGCTACGGTAAATAGTGTTATCAAGTTGGCTAAGCGCTAGCTCCGCTAATTCGAGAGCTTTTTCTGGTTGGTTACTGTTGATAGCCACTTGAGCAAGCAACGCGTTTGCTTGCCCTTGATAATGAATATCTAACGCAATGTTACGCTTTTTGTGTTCCTCTTCCGCTTCTTCAAGCAGGTGGCCCACTTGGTTATAACGATGCTGACTTTGAGCCAACCATGCTCGGAGCATCGTAAGTTTTGGGTGGCTGAACAACAGATCATCGTCCAACTTGTTAATTGAGCTTTCCAGTGTGCTGAGTTCGCCTTGGTTAAACATCTTCCAGCCGAATTCGTTTAGGATCTCTACCACTAAGTCCTTATCATTCGATTTTTGTGCATGATGAATCGCTTGGTGTGGTGCTTTTTGCTGTAACCAAGCGATAGCAGCATTGCGGTGGAGATCTTTTTCTTGCTGAGGAATACGAGCTTGGCGCTCATGAGATAAAAACTCGCCAAATAAGTTATGGAACCGGAACCAGTTCTGTTCCCCTTCGAGCGGGTAAATGAATAAGCCGTAACGGTTAAGCGATTCAATCATTCCCAGTGCGTCTTCGCGTTGGGTAAGGGCAAACACTAGCTCATCATTGAAGTGGTCAAGCACGGATACTTGCATTAAAAAGTGACGAGTTTCGTGATCGAGTAAGTCAAACACTTCTTCGACCAAGTAATCCCACAAGTGCGCGTGATTGAACTGCGATACCGACTCTACAGTTTGCGCCAATGTGCGGTTTTGATGTTGGGCTTGTAATGCGATCAACTGCATCGCCGATGGCCAACCTTCAACATAGGTTCTTAGGCTGTTCGCCATGTCTTCATCAATACCATCGGCGATACGCTGGTTAAAGAAGCGAGTGGTTTCTTCGGTATCAAACGCCAACATCTCGTTGCCAATTTCGATCATTAAATCACGAACACGTAAGTTTGCAGTGCCTAGAGGCGGCGCTGCACGACTGGTTACCACAACGGTGAGGTTGTCTGGCATGTGCTTTAAAAAGAAACGCATGGATTCATGGATTTCATCATTCGTGATTAAATGGTAGTCATCAAGCACCACGTAGCACTCTTGATGAAAGTCAGCCATTTCTGCGAATACTTCGCTAAATAGGGAGCGTAAAGACGAGATCTGACGTTTTTCCGCCAGTTTTTGTGCGTTAGCGCAACTGAAGTTGGTGGCTTTGTTTAATGCTTGAAGCAGATAGTTTACAAAGCGAAAGCCGTCGTTATCGCTGTCATCAATGCTGTACCAACCGACGTTTGGCTTATCGGATAGCCACTGCGCTGCCATTGTTGTTTTTCCGTAACCTGCTGGGGATCGGAATAAAACCAATTTGTAGTAAGGCGCTTGCTGTAGTAAGTCCAACACTCGTGGGCGCACGATGGCATTGTGCAGGCGTCCTGGTCGAGTAAGCTTAGATGGAATCCACATTAGTAGTTATGTCCTTATTTATGTATACCCAAATGACAGCAACGTGATCATTCTAGTAAAGCCCCCTTGAAAGCCGTCTTACTGAATGATGCCATCAGCATCAAAAACACTGTTTGAATACCGGATAATGTCGCTACTATTGGGGCTTGCGTCCGTCTGAAAAACCATTCCATACGGTCACTTAAATATAAAAGCTAGCGAAAACTAGAAATAACTCACATCGCCTAATTCTAGTTTGTATAAAAAGCGTACAATCCTGTGAGCTGAGAGGGATGTTACGACATCAGAAATGTTCGTTACTTTGATCCACTTCCTAATTCTCAAGGGTTGATGGATTTACCATCAACTACGCCCTTTATTTGTGATTGTCGTCACTTAAATATCGTTTGTTTCGTTAGCGTTAAGATCGCGTTGCACATAGATTACGAAAAGTTCTTCTACGCTGACCGAGTTAATGTGACCGATATTACAATTTTCACATCATCAGATGAGTGGACTATAAAAAGCGTCATGAACGGGTTTTAACCTTTCTCACATTCCATTGTGATCAAAATCACTAAGAACTGGTGCAAAGTTCACTTTGTTGAGATTTGGATCACTAACCTAGCAATGGTACCCCCTCTACGCCCTCAGCCCTCCTCCTTCAAAGGATGAGAATTAGGAGGATGTTTATTCACAGAGGTAAATGCACGATGTATGGCAGATGAATTACCAAAAGACGTGAGAATTTCGTAATGAAACCTACTCAACAAAAACAATTTGACAAGAAGTCGTTCCAAGAAAGCGTAAAGAAACACCTATCTGTAACTTACGCTCATACGATTGAAAACGCAGACAGCCGCGCATGGTACCTAGCAATGGGGCATGCTCTGGCTGAATTTACTACTCTAGATTTGCTTGCGACAGAAGAAGATCCACGCATTAAAAGTGCGAAGAGCGTTAACTACCTTTCGCTAGAATTCCTTATCGGTCGTTTGACTGGTAACAACCTAATCAGCATGGGTCTGTACGAGCAAGTAACAGAAGCAATGGCTGAGCTAGGTTACAACCTAACTGATCTGCTAGAAGAAGAGCGCGACCCATCATTGGGTAACGGTGGCCTTGGTCGTCTGGCTGCGTGTTTCATGGATTCATGTGCGGCACAAGAATTCCCAACTGTCGGCTATGGTTTACATTACGAATACGGTCTATTTAAACAGTCATTCAAAGATGGTCGCCAGCAAGAAGCACCTGACGCATGGCGCGGTGTAGAAGGTTACCCTTGGGAAATTGCGCGTCCAGAACTTGCGCAAGAGATCGGTTTCTACGGTCACGTTGAAGTGATTAACGAGAACGGTAAAGAAGTTCGCAAATGGGTACCAGGCATGACAGTAAGAGCAATGCCTTGGGATCTTCCAATTGTGGGTTACGAATCAGACACGGTTTACCCGCTACGTCTTTGGGAATGTCAGGCGATTGCACCATTCTCACTAGCAAGCTTTAACAATGGTGATTACTTCGAAGCTCAGCACGCACTGATCGACGCAGGTAACATCACTAAAGTGCTTTACCCGAACGACAACCACGAGAAAGGTAAAACACTGCGTCTAATGCAGCAGTACTTCCACTCAGCAGCGTCTGTACGTGACATCCTACGTCGCCACGAAGCTGCGGGCTACTCGCTAGCGGATCTACCTAAGCAAGAGACTATCCAGCTTAACGATACACACCCAACGATTGCGATTCCTGAACTAATGCGCATCCTGATGGATGAAAAAGGTTTAGCTTGGGAAGCGGCTTGGGAAATCAGCTCTAAGACATTTGCGTACACCAACCACACGCTACTTCCAGAAGCACTAGAGACATGGCCAGAGTCGCTAATCCAGCACCTGCTACCACGTCACATGGAGATCATTTACGAGATCAACCACCGCTTCCTACAAGACGTACGTGCAATGTGGCCGGGTGATGTCGCGAAGCAACAGAAGCTTTCTATCATCGAAGAAGGTTTCCACCGCATGGTTCGCATGGCAAACCTATGTGTAATCGGCTCTTACGCAGTAAACGGTGTAGCAGCACTTCACTCTGAATTGGTTAAGAAAGACCTATTCCCAGAGTTCCACGAAATGTACCCGACACGTCTACACAACGTAACGAACGGTATTACGCCACGTCGCTGGTTGAAGTTCTGTAACCCAGGTCTGTCTCAGCTTATCACTGAGAAAGTCGGCCCAGAATGGCCAGCGAAACTAGAGCAACTTGAAGGTATTGCGAAGTACGCTACTGACGCGACATTCCAAAAAGAATTCATGGCAGTGAAGAAAGAGAACAAAGAACGCCTAGCAACTTGGGTGAAAGAGAACATGGGTATCGAGCTCGATACTAATGCAATCTTCGATGTTCAAATCAAGCGTCTGCACGAGTACAAACGTCAGCATCTAGACTTGCTACACGTACTGTCTCTGTACCACCGTATTCTTAATGAACCAGGTTTTGAGTGTACGCCACGCGTTGTGTTCTTCGCAGCAAAAGCAGCACCGGGTTACCACCTAGCGAAAGAAATCATCTTCGCAATCAACAAGATTGCAGACAAGGTGAACAACGATCCTCGCATCGGTAACAAGCTGAAAGTGGTATTCATCCCTGACTACCGCGTGAGCATGGCTGAAATCATTATCCCTGCGGCTGACGTTTCTCAACAAATCTCGCTAGCGGGTAAAGAAGCATCAGGTACAGGTAACATGAAGATGGCGCTAAACGGTGCGCTAACTATCGGTACAATGGATGGTGCGAACGTTGAAATTCGTGAAGAAGTGGGCGATGAGAACATCTACATCTTCGGTCTAGATGTTGAAGGTGTGAAAGCGCTGAAAGCTCAAGGTTATAACCCATTTGACTACTACAACGCGGATCACCTACTCAAAGCGTCCATGGACCTACTACTGGGTGAAGAATTCACTCCAGGTCAACCGGGCCTACTACGTGCAACGTACGATAGCCTGCTGGATGGCGGTGACCCATACCTATGTCTTGCGGACTTCGCATCGTATGTGAAAGCGCACGAAGACATGAGCGAACAATATAAAGATCAAGCTGGCTGGGCGAAGAAGGCCATTCTTAATACCGCCCTTGTTGGCAAGTTCACGTCAGACCGCTCAATCCGCGACTACGTGAACAATATCTGGAAACTTGAAGCGGTGAAACGCTAATAGAACCTAGTTAAGACCAAGGTAGCCAAGCGCTACCTTTGGTCATTTTCCAAAAGAAGTTATTGATAACAATAAAACCCTACATGGAAGGTGTTGGTATTACCTTCGGAGAAAGCGATGAAAGAACAAACAGCATTAAAGAAAGTCGCGGAAATGGCGAGATTGGCTGATAGCTATGTCAGTGCTTGGGGAGATGAGGCTAAAGTGTCTGAGGAGACGCTACGCCGCTTGCTCGCTTCGCTTGGCTACGATACTAGCAGTGATGAAAAACTACTGGCTTCTGCTGAAAAGAAACATAAAAAAGACGTACTAGCCCCTGTTCTTGTTTTACGCGACGGCGAACCAGTCGAAGTGGAACTAAACCTAGGTACGAGTGCTCGTGAGAGTGAATTCAGCTGGCGTTTAGAAACAGAACAAGGAGAGGTACTTGAAGGCTATCTTCAGTCCCAAATTGTTCGTGATGAGCGTGCTGAGGGTGGCCCTCTAGTGTTTGCATTGCCAAAGAACTTGGCTTGGGGTTATCACAAACTGATCATCAGTCGTAAGCGTCGTAAAACACCTTACGAGATGTCATTGATCATTACGCCGAAAGCGTGTTTCAAACAAGACGATCTAAACCAACACAAAAAGCTATGGGGTCCTAGTATCCAGCTTTACACACTGCGTACTCAGCATAACTGGGGCATCGGTGATTTTGGCGACCTAAAACAACTGGTGAGTGATATTGCCTCTCGTGGCGGTGACTTCATTGGCTTGAACCCGATTCACTCGCTGTTCCCTGCGAATCCAGAAGGGGCAAGCCCATACAGCCCGTCTTCTCGTCGTTGGTTGAACATCATGTACATCGACGTAAGCTCTGTACCTGAGTTCGCGCTAAGTGCAGAAGCACAACAACGTGTCGGTAGCGCAGAGTTCCAACAACGTTTACAAAAAGCGCGAGACTCTCATTGGGTGAATTACACCGAAGTTTCGCAACTAAAAATGAGCGTTCTTCCGCTGCTATTCTGTGAGTTTAAAGCTCGCCATTTAGACAAAAACACCGATCGCGCTCGTGCCTTCTTGGACTTTGTTGAAAAAGGCGGAGACAGCTTGCTACACCAAGCTGCATTCGATGCACTTCATGCTGATTTACATGCAGAAGATGCAAACATGTGGGGCTGGCCAGTATTCCCTGAGAAATACCGCACATTCGACGCAGCTGGTACTCAGAAGTACATTAAGGACAACCAAGATCGTGTTCACTTGTACATGTACCTGCAATGGATCGCAGACGATCAAATCAAAGAAGCGCAAGCGCTAGCCGAAGAAAAAGGCATGGCTGTGGGTTTGTACCGCGACCTTGCGGTGGGTGTTGCAGATTCAGGCAGCGAAACATGGGCTGACGAAGGCGCGCTAGTATTGGATGCAAGCATCGGTGCGCCACCAGATGTACTTGGTCCACTAGGCCAAAACTGGGGTCTGCCTCCGCTTAACCCTCAGGTTCTAGAAGCGACTGGCTACGACGCTTACATCAAATTGCTACGTGCTAACATGAAGCATTGTGGTGCATTGCGTATCGACCACGTACTTGGCCTGCTTCGCCTTTGGTGGATTCCAAAAGGCGAGAAAGCGACAGAAGGCGCATACCTGTACTACCCAGTGGAAGACATGCTAGCAATCCTAGCGTTGGAATCTCACCGTCATCAGTGTTCTGTAATCGGTGAAGACTTGGGTACTGTACCTGATGAAATCGTTGATATCCTTCGTGATGCGGGTGTGCATTCGTACAAAGTCTTCTTCTTCGAAACCTCAAAAGAGGACGGCGGCTTTATTTCTCCTAAGCACTACGCAGAGCAATCGATGGCGGCACTGTGTACGCATGACATGCCAACCCTCCGTGGTTTCTGGCACTGCGATGATTTGAAAATGGGTCGTGAGATTGGCCTTTACCCAGATGAAAAACAGTTGGAAGGCTTATTTGCTGATCGCTTGAAGTGCAAGCAAGGCATTCTAGACAGCGTTCGCTGGCATGGCTATTTGCCAGAAGGCATTGGTCATGATGCTCAGTACGTGCCAATGGATTCATACCTAAGCGAAGCGCTGCAACTGCACGTAGCCGCGGGTGACTCTGCACTGCTTAGTGTTCAGCTTGAAGACTGGCTAGAAATGGATCAACCGGTCAATATTCCTGGTACGGTGGATGAGTATCCAAACTGGCGTCGTAAATTGTCGATGAACCTAGATGAAATCTTCAGCCGTGAAGATGTGAATCGTATTTCTAAACGCCTTACTGAAGTTCGTGCACAGGCGAGTAAGTAAGATGCCTAGAGTGGCGTAGATGGACGAGCTGATTACCAATTTTGTTAGCTCAGAGGTACGAAAGTTCCGTCTAGGTCACTCATTCCTAAAACACAATCCGTTAGGATGAAGTACCGTTATTATGCCCGCGACAATAGCGGGCATTTTTGTATTTTGACGCCGTTTACGCAACGAACGTGAGAAGCGGAGTCTTTTTGTGAGTTCACAACGTTGGCTGTGGAGAAACCGATGTTTGATTCAGATCTCTGGTCTTGAAAAGGATGTTGGCTCTAGGGAGAAAGATTTGAAAACCACCAAAACCAAGAAAATAAAGAAACAACACGAACGCGCATACGAACTGCTTGCTGAGGCGGCTTACTCAGATCCATTTGCGGCGCTGGGTCCATTCATTGACGACGAAGCTTCGCTGAGAGTTTGGATGCCGGGCGCAAACAAGGTTGAACTGCTTGTTAATGGTGAACCTCGCGTGGCGCTTGAGCGTGATGGCGACAGCGGTTTCATCTTAAAAGAGCAACGCGATTTACACCTGACCCACTACCGTTTAGCGGTCGATTGGAATGGTGTTGAACAAATTATTGATGACCCGTACCAGTACCACAATATCTACCAAGAGTACGAGCATCTGCATACGCCAAAAGACATGTATCACTACATGGGCGCACACTTTGTCACGCTAGAACGTGGCGGTGAAAACATCTCTGGTGTGCGTTTCCTTGTTTATGCACCACATGCATCTGCTGTTAGCCTTGTGGGTTGCTTCAACCAATGGGATGGCCGTCGTCATCCAATGCAACGCCTAGACTACGGTATCTGGGGCCTATTCATTCCTGGTTTGGAAGAGGGGGTACAATACAAATTTGAGCTCAAAGGGCCAAATGGGGAAGGGCTGCCACACAAACAAGACCCTTGGGGTTTCTACTCTGAGCAATACCCATCGTTCGCATCCATTACCTACGATCACAAGCGTTACCAATGGCAAGATGCGAAATGGCAAAACCGCGCAGTGACACAAAAGCGTGATGAAGCGTTATCGTTTTATGAGCTGCATGCTGGATCATGGAAGCGCGACGAGAACGGTGATTTCCTCAACTACCGCGAACTCGCGGAGCAGTTGGTGCCATACCTTGTGGATATGGGCTACACCCACGTTGAGCTGATGCCTGTGTCTGAGCATCCATTCTATGGTTCATGGGGCTATCAACCCGTTGGCTTATTTGCGCCAACTAGCCGTTACGGCTCTCCGGATGATTTCAAATTCTTCGTGGATGCGTGTCACCAAGCTGGTATCGGTGTGGTGCTGGATTGGGTACCAGCACACTTCCCATCGGATGACCACGGTTTAGTGAACTTTGATGGTACGCCTCTGTTCCATGATCCAGATCCTCGTCGCGGTTGGCACCAAGATTGGAATTCCTACATTTACGATCTCGGTCGTGAACATGTACGTCGCTTCCTTGTCTCGAATGCGCTGTACTGGTTTGAACAATTCCATATTGATGGCATTCGTGTCGATGCTGTTGCGTCGATGCTCTATCTCGATTATTCACGTAGCCACGATCAGTGGGTCCCGAACGTTGATGGTGGCAACGAAAACTACGACGCAATCGCAACCTTAAAATGGATGAACGAAGAAGTGTACAAGCACTTCCCGAATGCGATGACGATTGCGGAAGAGTCAACGGCGTTTCCGGGTGTGTCTGCGCCAACCTTTATGGGTGGTTTAGGCTTTGGCTTCAAGTGGAATATGGGGTGGATGCACGACAGTCTTTCATACATCAAAGAAGATCCTGTTCACCGCAAATACCACCACAATACCATCACCTTCCCGCTGGTTTATGCGCACAGCGAAAACTACGTCTTGTCTCTCTCTCACGATGAGGTGGTGTACGGAAAAGGCTCTATCCATAACAAGATGCCAGGTGATGAATGGCAGCAAACCGCAAACCTACGTGCATACTACGGTTATATGTATGGTCAACCGGGCAAAAAGCTGAACTTTATGGGCGCGGAAATTGGCCAAACGGCGGAGTGGAACCACGATGATCAGTTGCAATGGTTCTTACTGGAATATGAGCGTCATCAAGGTGTCCAAAAGCTGATGCGAGATTTGAACCACTTGTACCGAAATGAAGCGGCGATGCACGATCAAGATTGTGTTCCTGCTGGTTTTGAGTGGCGTCTACAAGACGAAGCGGATGCGAGCATCCTAGCGCACGAGCGTATTAGTAAAGAAGGTGAGCGTATTCTGATCATCACCAACTTTACGCCCGTACCACACGAGCGCTTTCGTTTAGGCGTTCCAAATGCAGGTCAATACGAACTGCTACTGAATACAGACGATAGCAAATACGGCGGCAGCGATTTTAAAGTGCTGACCAGTGTGAAAACGGAAAAAGTTGAAAGTGAATCACTGCCTCAATCACTTGAGCTTCGTTTGCCTCCACTTTCAACCGTGTTCTACAAGCTGCACAAATAATTTAGTCTAATCAAATTCTAAGCCCGTTTTACATTGTAAATCGGGCTTTTTTTGACCTATTTTTTACCTCTAAAACTTGTTGTTCTTGATTGAATCAGGCAAGCTCACGGGTTTGTTTATCATCAATCGCTAATGCATTGGGGAACTACACATGTTGAAAAGGCTTAAGTCATTTCTATTTAAAATGGTGTTGATATTGCTGATCGCCCCAGTCGTTTTGGTTGGTTTGGTGAAATATGTCGATCCACCAATATGGGGATGGAAGTTAAGCCGCATTGTTGCGCCACCAAAGAACTATCCAGACAATAGTCAACACGAATGGGTATCCTTGTCGCGCATTTCAAAAAATATGCAGTTAGCGGTGATTGCGACCGAAGATCAAAAATTCCCTCATCATTATGGTGTCGATTTCGAATCGCTATTCGACGTGATTTCCGAGGCTGGTGATAATGGTCCGTCGAGAGGCGCGAGCACTATTACCCAACAGGCTGCGAAAAATGTGTTTTTGTTTCCTTCTCACTCCTACGTTCGCAAGGCTTACGAGCTTTACTTTGCCTTACTGATGGAGCTGATGTGGAGTAAAGAGCGTATTCTAGAAGTGTATCTAAATGTGGTTGAATTTGGTCCCGGTATTTACGGAGCCGAAGCAGCGGCGCAGAATTACTTTGGTGTCAGTGCAAAGCAACTCTCGAAGTGGCAAGCAGCGCGTTTAGCCGTGGTGTTGCCAAACCCATATCGAATCAAAGTCTACCCACAAAGTGAGTACACTGCTCGCCGCACAAGATGGGCGATGAATCAAATGAGCAATCTTGGCAGCGTGCAACTTTAACTCCCTCAATCTATTGCACTTAAATAGAACTACGCCCCTATATCAATAAAATGTGAAGCGTCACAAGCTTTAGGGCGTAGCCTTTCAGAATGATGTGCTCAGTTTTTCATCCATTTACTATTAGTGTGAATAAAAATACAACACGAATACTGCGCCTATGCGCAACCAATGGACTGAACGATGAAACTGAATCTGATTACGACTACCTTATTGCTTGCATCGGCAAGTGCCATCGCCGAGCCAAACATCACCATTTCTACCACGACCAACAGCCGTGACTTTCCGTTAAGTGCAGAGCAGCCTTTGGTTGTGCCATTAACCAAAGATGGCTATACGCTCAAAATCACGGGTGTTGAAGGCGACTGTGTCGCGCCTGACGGTCAAAAGGTCAAATTCAACAAACCTATCGCGCTGAACTGTGGAAAGCCAACAGAACTGCCATTAAAAATCCGCTTTACTGGCGATTACTCTTTTGCTTTTGATGCGGAAGCGAAAACATTGCGCTTCAAGCGTGAACCTAAGAAAGCCGCCAAGACAGAATTCAAACGCCCAATCCCACAAGTGCAATGTGAGGTTTATCAAGGCGGCGAAGTCACCATTGCGCTGGGTGACAGTTTCCCCGATGGCACCAAGTTGCGTGATGCTTACTCTGGGCAGATGGTCGAAGTAAAAGATCAGCAAGTATCGCTGACGCCGAGCAAAGATTCCGGCGGTTTGGTGCTACTAGAGCCAGTGAAGAAAACCAAAGAAGCAGTGCCGTTTGATTACCGCAATGCCAACATTTACTTCGTGATGGTTGACCGTTTCAACAACGCCGATACCAGCAATGACAACAGCTATGGGCGTAAGAAAGACGGCAAAGAAGAGATCGGCACCTTCCACGGCGGTGACCTAAAAGGCGTGATCGAAAAGCTAGATTACATCAATAGCCTAGGTACCGATGCGATTTGGTTATCGCCAATCGTTGAGCAAGTACATGGTTTTGTGGGTGGCGGCGATAGCGGCTCATTCCCATTCTACGCTTACCACGGTTACTGGACGCGTGATTTCACCAAGATTGATGAGAACTTCGGTAACGAAGATGACCTGAAAAAGCTGGTGGAAGAGGCACACAAACGTGACCTTAAAGTATTGATGGACGCAGTAATCAACCACACCGGTTACTCAACGTTAGCCGATTTGCAATTTGATGGTATTGAGGTGTTAAAACCAAACGCAGAACTACCTAAGAAGTGGGGGGATTGGCAACCAAAAGCGGGTGAAAATTGGCATAGCTACCACCAGAATATTGATTACCAGAGTCCAAACTGGGCGAAATGGTGGGGCGGTGACTGGGTAAGAACAGGTCTACCGGGATACCCAGCTCCGGGCAGCAGTGATATCACCATGTCATTGGCGGGTTTGCCTGACTTTATCACTGAATCAGACAAAGCCGTGAAGCCAGCTCAATGGCTATTGGATAACCCTGGCACTCGCGTTGAGGCGCGTGATAATTACACCGTCTCGGACTACCTAATTGAGTGGCAAACTGATTGGGTGAAACGCTTTGGTATTGATGGTTACCGTGTCGACACGGTGAAGCACGTTGAAGGCGATGTGTGGAAACGCTTGAAAGAAGAGGCATCAAGCAGCCTTGAGCAGTGGCGTAAAGAGAACGGTAAGTCAGGTCAGCCATTCTGGATGATGGGTGAAGTATGGGGACATACCGCTTATCGCAGCCCTTACTTTGACGATGGCTTTGATGCGTTGATTAACTTCGACATGCAGAAGAAATTAGATAAAGGCGCGGCGTGTTTCAGCCAAATGGCAGACACTTACCAAAGCTATGCGGACACTATCGCCAATGAGAAAGACTTTAACCCTGTGAGCTACATGTCTTCTCACGATACCGAGCTGTTCTTCTCTCGCTTCAAAGATTACGGTATGCAGCGTAACGCCGCGAATGCACTGCTTCTGAGTCCTGGTGCTGTTCAGGTTTATTATGGTGATGAAGTTGGTCGTAACATTGGTCCTTACGCGGACGATTTCCACCAAGGCACTCGTTCTGATATGGTATGGAAGCTATCTGATGAGAAGCAAGCGCTGCTCAAACACTGGCAAACTCTTGGTCAGTTCCGTAAAGCGCACCCAGCGATTGGTGCAGGTCAGCATCAAGTAATTGAACAAGAAGGCGCGTACGTGTTCTCTCGCTCGCTTGGCAATGACAAAGTCGTTGTGGCGTTTGTGGGTCGCGACAAGTAGTTAGAACTTCGTTTTAAGCCTAGATAGAAAAAGCCCTTCCTTGAGTTATCAGGGAAGGGCTTTGTTGTATTAGTTCGCCAGTTCTTGGTCGATAACTTTTTCTAGCTCGTCAAACGGCACATAGCCAGGAATGACTTGATCATTAATGATCAACGCAGGCGTGCCGCGTAAACCAAGTTGCGTGAAATACTGATAGTTTTTATCAAGCAACGCCTTGGTCTCTTTGTCGTCGACAAGCTGCGCTTCTGTCCCCGTTTTTTTCGCGATTTGATTTAAGGAACGTGCGTCATGTGCGCCCGGTTTTTTCACCAATAATTCATGCACTTGTTCGTACTTATCTCGCTGGTTTTGCCAAACATTTAATGCGTAACTTGCCGAGTTGTAGCCGTTTTTCTCGTATTGTTCTTTAAAAGAGACATTGAGGTTAAGCACTTTTACCTGCGGATATTCCTTACCAACTTTGACCAGCTCTCCTTCTAAACGTTTACAAAAAGGGCAGCTGTAGTCTGTTACGTTAATAATGGTTAACTCAGGGTTTTCAGCACCAAAAGAGGAATGTTTGCCATCACTTAGATATTGACGAACCTCCTTCAAGGTGTCGCCAAATGACTGTTGATACGCAATGTACTCTTGAAGGTTTTGGTGCAATGAATCAAGAATTTGAGGGTTATCTTTTAGTATCTGATTAACTTCCTCTAGCTTTTGTTCTGCGGTCTTTTCTGATGCGAAAGATACGGCAGATACGATAGCCATCGTTAACGCCAAAAGTGTACGAGTGAATGTCATAATATTTCCTAAAACTTTTAAATTTCGTTGTTTGTTATGTGAAGTGAATAAAATATGTACAAAAGTCAGGCAGAAAGGTCTCTCGCCTTGCTGGCTTTATTCTCTAAACACGCAAAGTTTTAGGTGAACCCGATACTTTTCCGGTATCGGTTCTGTGTATTCCAGATAACGAATTGCTGTGGTTGTCATCGGCAGCGCCACAATCAAAGCAAACAGAAAAAATGGAATAAGAATATGATCAAACTGATGTTGGTACGCTTGAACCAGCTTTTCTGAAAGGTCGCAAGATGGTGATAAATTCACACTCTCATCTTGCTGACTCTGTATTTGGTGAGCCTTCGGGCAGCTTTTCGAGAAACCAGAATTTTGGCTTAAGCATATCATCACCACCCAAAGCACGAGGGCGAGTGTCCATTTGGCTATTTTATATTGTGAGCGTAACAATGGGTCGTATAGTCCTGTTAATTCTGGTTTATACCGTTTACATATGACCGGGCCATCCTAACCTAAATTTCGTGGCTGAATGTTACTTTCGAGTTAATCGATATTGCCTCAATGCCAAAGTATGAAGTACGTCATGAATGTTGTAGAAAGCAATATTCGTCAGAATCATTTGTTGAGTTGATGAAGAAGTCGTGAGCTATCGACATAGATTAATATACCTAATTGTTAGCACAAATTTTTATTATCTTTCAATTGTGATTGGAATCATAAAACAAAACTTCATAACTGAGTCGCGATAATGTTCGGCAGGCGGATTGATTTTGATCATCTCTCTAGCACATTATTCAGGTGAACATATGTGTTAAGTTCCACATGTGTAGGTAATGTTATGAAAATTCCTGTTCAAACTGAGCGTAAAGTTACACTGGGGTGCTACGTTGCTCTGGCGTTTGCGGTTGTGTTCTTTTCTGGCCTGATGCAATCTAGCGAATGGTACGGTGTATTCGATTTTACAACGCTCAATGGCTCTTTCGGCAAGGTGGCGTATGGTGTCACCGAAACGGCTGACGGTGTGCAAGTTGCAACAACGTCGCTTCGCGGTACTGGTGGTAGCGGTGCTCGCGACGGTTTCATTTTCGCACTTACTTTGATTCCAACTGTTATGTTCGCCTTAGGTATGATCAACGTACTTGAGCACTACGGTGCACTTGAAGCAGCTCGTAAGCTTCTTACTCCTCTTCTACGTCCTCTAATGGGCATCCCTGGTAACTCTGGTCTGGCTTTAATTGCTTCTCTACAAAGTACCGATGCAGGTGCGGCAATGACGCGTCAGCTAAAAGATGAAGGTCACCTAACTAAGCGTGAAACGGACGTATTTACCATGTTCCAGTTCACTGCAGGTGCAACCATCGTGAACTTCTTCTCATCGGGTGCTGTGCTGTTCACACTGACGATGGCTGACGGCTCTCTAGCAGTAACGTCTTCTATTGGTTTAGCAGTTGTGGTGATGTTCGCATTTAAGATCATCGGCGCGAACCTGTTCCGTATCTACCTGAACATGACGGAAGGTAAAGAAGACAAGCAAGACCAAAACAAATCAGAGAACTTAAAAGAGGAGACGGCATAATGGGTGACGTTAAAGCGAAAAAACCAATGGTGACGGATATCTTCGTCGAAGGTGCTAAGAAAGGTTGGGTGATTGCGACTACCTCTACGGTGCCTAACGTATTGATGGCGTTCGTAATCATCAAAGCGCTGCAAATCACTGGCGCGTTGGATCTGATGGGCACTGTGTTTTCTCCAATCATGGCGGTGTTTGGTCTTCCGGGTGAAGCTGCAGCGGTATTGATCGGTGCTTGGATGTCGATGGGTGGCGCAGTGGGTGTGGTTATCACGCTGTTTGACCAAGGTATCCTTAACGGCACGCACATTGCGATTCTAGCGCCTGCCATCTACCTTATGGGCTCTCAAGTTCAGTACATGGGTCGTATCATGGGCCCAATCGGTACTGAAGGTCGTTACATCCCAGTTATGATTGCAATCTCAGTATTGAACGCGTTTGGCGCAATGCTGGTGATGAATCTGTTTGTCTAGGAGTGAGTCATGCAATTCTCTCTAAATGAATATCTAGAAGAGCTACGTCCGCTGATCAATGTGGATTGTGGCACTTACACGACTGATGGTATCGAGTTTATCGCTTCTCAATTTGAAGAGAAGTACCAAGCGATGTCAGGTTGGAGCGTAAAGCGCATCGACTGTGGCAAAGCGGGCATCGGTCTTGAAGTTCGAAACAAGCCGGAAGCTGAGCAAATCGACGTGATGCTGATTGGTCACATGGATACCGTGTTCCCTGTGGGTACCGCTGAGCTTCGACCAATGTCTCAAGATGCAGAGAAAGCTTACGGTCCGGGCGTCTCGGACATGAAATCTGGCTTGCTGAACATCGTATACGCGATGCGCAACCTAGACCAAGCGGTGTTGGATAAGCTGTCTATCGCTATCTGCATGAACCCAGATGAAGAAACGGGCTCTCTGAACTCTGTGGATTGGATTCAATCAGTAGCGAAAAACGCTAAGAATGTACTGGTTGTAGAAGCAGCACGTGCAGACGGTGGTTTAGTGAAAGCGCGCAAAGGCATGGCTCGCTACAAAATGACCTTTAATGGCGTTGCAGCTCACGCTGGTAACGAGCCAGAGAATGGCCGCAGCGCAATCACTGAGATGGCGAATTGGATTCTAGCAGTCAATGCAATGACCAACTTTGAATCTGGTACCACGTTGAACGTCGGTATTGTTTCTGGCGGCAACAGTGCGAACATCGTCCCGGAGCACGCTGAAGCGATCGTGGATGTGCGTTTCTGGAGTAATGAAGAATACGATGATGTCGATAGCAAGCTAAACGGCATGCTGGAAACACCATTCGTTGATGGCGTTAGCATCGAGTTGGTTCGTGAAGCTTACAAACCCTCTATGGTGCCAAGCACGCAAACTGAAAGCTTGATGGCATTAGTTGAAGAAGCAGCAAGTGAACTGTCTATTGACATCAACTGGAAAGAAGTGGGTGGCGGCTCTGATGCAAACAATACGGCAATTCTTGGCGTTCCAACTTTGGATGGTCTAGGACCTATCGGTGCAGGTTTCCACAGTGACCAAGAGTACTTGTTGCTTGAGTCTATCGAACCACGTATCAAAATGCTGATGCGTGTATTGGAGAAGATTGCTCAATAGGGCATTCTGCTTTTAAAGCTTGGTTCCCAAAGCTTTTGGCTTCAACCTTTTGGTTTGCAAAACTTTTTGTTTCCAAGGCAATAATCCCCGGACTTCGGTTTGGGGATTTTTCTATCTGTGTTTCACTTTACTATCATTTCTTGTTATTAATCTTGCGTTCAGGTTCGATTTATTAATATGTTGGACATAGTCATAAATTTCGGAGGCAACGATGACCACAACAATGTCTGTAAAATCGGCGCCGAAAGACGCCAAAGATCAAACGATGCAAGCGCCAGATGAGAAAACATTCTGGCGAAAAATGAAAGGGTCGGTTAAGAAAGCGGGTGAAGAAATTGCCGTAATGGGCATTAAATCATGGCTCGCGATGACAGATTCCAACACCGCCGTTCGCCACAAGGCTATACTAGGTGGCGCGCTGGCTTACTTCGTCCTACCAACAGATATGGTGCCAGACGTACTAGCTGGCGTCGGTTTTACCGATGATATGGCGGCACTTACCTTAGCCGCGAACTCAGTCGGTAATGCCATCACTAAAGAACACGAAGCACAAGCCAGAGAAAAACTGAATTCGATGTCTGATTAAGTTGAAAGTTTATTTTACAGCACTAATAGCCATTTGTGCTGCTCGATAAAGTTTTCCAAATACCATAAGAAAAACGTTTCTAATAAACTTTGCAGACATATCTTCAATTGCTGTTACTGGTTTTCCAATAAACACCAGCATATGGCCTAACAGCCCTTTGACTTGTGATTCTCTTACTTTAGAAGCTTTAGCTACTTTTTCTATATTTCTGGCGAGTATATCATAAAATGTCATTCCAGTAGATACTGTGGCTTGGGCTGCTATTGCTGCAAACAAGCCAGTATCTTTTAATAAGGTTATTAATGCTGCTTGAATTCTTTCTGACCAATATTCTGTAAATGATGCTTGGTTTCTGTGCTCAAACTTAAATCTAGTAGGTGTATACAAGTACTTGTTAGATCTGACTTTTATTGCTCCCCACGTTTCGGAGTTAGCATTATCTAAATACCCTAAGCTTGTTTCGCTAGACATACTATGAGCATTTAAATTAAAGCCAGTACTAGCGTCTAAGCGGTACTCATCGCCATTATGTGGAGCATGAATAAATGGCCAGACAGGTACTTTAGGCACAGGATCTGCGCCGTGAGTACAGCGGTATACTTTGTCGTTGCTTTTACTAGATTTACGGGAATATTGTTCTAAACCAACTCTAGGTGCGCCAAAAGTATATAAATTCACTCTTAATGAATATTCTTCTCTCAGCCAATCAGAACATAATGAAGCCAGAGCTCCTCCTAAGCTATGCCCAACACAATGAATACGGTTAGGTAAATTTTGGCATTGCTGTAAATATTGTTTTATGCTTGGTTTGATACTTGAAAATGAATTAATAAATCCAGCATGAGCGATAGAGCCATTTGGAGAGCCTTTAAGGCCGACATTTAGGTTGGTTACCCAATCATTGGCGTTTTGCGTCCCTCTAATGGAAATTACTAAATCTCCCTTATATTTTCCTTTCCCAATACCAATTACCGCAAATGCTTCAGATGTTCTCATTACACCAGGTACCACTTTTCTAAACAATGGTATACGATCTAATCCTGTGATGCCTCCAGTTCGGCCACTAAAAACATCTTGCTGCGAAAATGCAAAGTGTTTTTCAAAACCTCCTTGTCCCCTAAACGCTAGTCTCCCTTGTCCCTGGTATACTCCATACGGTATGTTCGCGATCTCTGATGCAAGTTTTGGTGTTAAAGACGGCATTATGTATCCTCCGTAAACTCTGTTTTATATAAAAATCCATTTAAATTGCAGTTGCTAATAACCATTAGATCTCGAGCACTTTCTAGATTGATATTTTTGAAAAAATATCGGAATTCTTTATTTTTAAGCTCACAGTAAAGGTTATTTAAGTTATCTTTTATAAATATAGGCGGTGAAACGTAGCTTAACTGAGACTCCCAAATGTACTTCTTTTCTTCATTTATATAGGTATATATTCCGATATATGAATATGTTTGATTCAAAGCTGATTCTTTAAACCTTTGAGAATGTATGACTGGCTTAAAGTGAAATTCACCTAACTCATTAGTAATTGAACTCCTTTTGTAAGCATTCTTTAAAAAATTAGCTTCTAAGTAAACGGTTAAATTTTTTAGAGGTCTTTGGTCAAGAACTAAAGTACCTTTTATCTCTGGGCTTAATGTATATTTAAATTTCTTAAAAAAATCGAACATACTTTCGTTGAAACCTAATGCAAGTATTGGAAATGAGAATATGAATAAAAAAAGACTATTTTTAAACATGAAATTATGATGTATGTATCTTAGTACCAACTTAATTATCAGACTACTATCTATCGCGATTTGGTTTTGAACTTTAATTTGATAATGGAATTTGTATCTCTATATGATGAAAATGTCCCTTATATCATTTTCAAAGTGATAAACATAGGCGAGTTATCTTAACCCTGTAGATGAACTAATATAGAATCTAACTACTTACCGATTAGTAATTGAAACAACCTCGGGGGACGAGAGTTTTATCTAAACCTTTTTGATTTCGGGTTAATTGGAAACAAAAAACCACCTTAGAGTAAGGTGGTTTTTGCTTAGACAGGATAATTTAACTTGGAAGGGTTTATGCTTCCGTGCGCTTCAGGTGCACTTCTTCTTCGGCAACGCCTGCCATTGGGTCGTTGAAGCGAGCTTGATCCAATGCGCCTTCTGATTTCGCAACGATGACGGTTACTGCACTGTCACCAGTGATATTTACCGCGGTACGAATCATATCAAGAAGACGGTCAACACCCATGATGAGCGCGATACCTTCAAGCGGCAGACCAACTTGGTTCAATACCATAGCAAGCATGACAAGACCCACACCAGGAACACCTGCGGTACCGATAGACGCCAGAGTTGCCGTCATGATAACCATTAGGTAATCGCCCATAGTTAAATCAATATTGAAAGCTTGAGCAATAAACGCAGTTGCTACGCCTTGCATGATCGCCGTACCGTCCATGTTCACGGTTGCACCAAGTGGTACTGTGAACGATGATACACGGTTCTCAACACCCATGCGGTGCTTTGCTGTTTCCATTGTCACTGGAATCGTCGCGTTCGATGATGCTGTAGAAAAAGCAAACATGATCGCGTCTTCCATCTTGCGTAGGAACGTAATTGGGTTTAGACCTGTGAAACCTTTTAACATTAAGCTGTAAGTAACTAGACCGTGTAGGACAAGCGTACCAGCCAGTACTAAGAAGTACTCTGCCAGATTGACGATCGCGCCCAGACCAAGACCAGTAAATAGCTTCGCCATTAAGAAGAACACCCCATAAGGCGCCAAGTTCATCAAAATCGCGACCAGTTTCATGATCACTTCATTCAGATCAGAGAAGAATGCTGCGATGCGTTCGCCTGGTTTACCCGCTGCACTGATCGCGATACCGAATAGCACGGCGAACACGATAACTTGCAGAGTTTTACCTTCTGCCATTGCGCTGATTGGGTTGGTCGGGAACATATCGATGATCACCTGACCTAAAGATGGCGCTTCGGCTGATTTGAATGAACTTGCTGCCGTTAGATCTGCCCCTGCCCCTGGCTGGAATAGAGTACCCATAGTTAGAGCAAGCGTAATCGCGATAGCCGTTGTCGTAACGTAGAAAGCGAGGGTTTTACCGCCCATGCGACCCAGTGTAGAGAGGTCTTTGAGAGAGCTAGTACCACAAACTAACGAAACAAATACTAGCGGTACAACAAGCATTTTTAAGCTGGCAACGAAGATCTGTCCACCAACTTCGAATAATCCATTAACAATGTATGCGTCGACAAATCCGTTGTCGGCAAAAAGTGTGCGAATTGCAAATCCTGTCAAGATACCCGCAACCATACCTAAAATTACGCGGCTGGTAAGCGACATCGGTTTCTTGGTATTCATGAGAACACTCCTTATAGTTATGCACCTTGAGTTCACTTCAAAGCGGCGAGCAGATTAGCAGCGGAGTGAGAAAATACGAAAGAATAATCCTCTAAATGGTTAATAGATGTGAACTTTATCACTAATAAAAATGGGATTTTAACCAAATATTAACGAATTGCCTGGATAAAAAGTTTGTATTTTAACACTTTTATCGAATATACAACCGATAACAAAGAGGATTTACAATAAATTCTAATAAGAGATAGAGTGCATACTCTCTTTGAGTGGATGCATTTCTGCATAACTATTTAAGTTGTATTCAGACTAGCGGTCGCTTCTTTAGGGATAATTTAGTATTGAGTGTTCATCAGAGCCAACGAACCCTTTATGCTTTCATATTTGTCAACTCAATGATGGTTGGCAAGTGTAGTTAGTTGGAGGTGATCCCAGCTCCAATAACTTTGACTGGTATTTTTAATCCCTCCAACCCAATAGCATTGTTTCGCTCGTATTAAGCCTTCCAAACACTGCTTGCCAGCCTCAGTGATACGGACGCTTTGTTCCCACCAGTGCCTTTCACGTGACTCAATCGTGATCAAAGGTGTTTGACACTGTGCTAGAGGGAGGAGTAACGCGTAAAACATCACGTCTCCTAGGTAAGGAAGAGGTTCTAGTTGTTGATATTGCTCAAACCAATCTTTGATGGGAATTGAACGATTTTGCGAGCTCAAAACCTTTAGTGCGAGGTGTTGTGTCAAGCTCAATCCAGTTTGTGAATTAGGTAACTCTTGCAAATGGCGTTTAAGCACGTCGAGTATATTGGGTAAGCAATCCAGTTGATGTTGCTCTATCAAACTGACGATAGCTTTTGGTGAGGAACATGACACTGCTTGCCAACACTGCTTTGCTTGGCTCAATAACTTAGCAGATACGGGTTTACGATATCGCCAACAAGAACGAATAGCTTCTTCAGGCAACTGCCCAAAGCCGATGAATCGTTCAGTGCCCGGGAACTGGTTCAACTCAATGATCTCTATCACTTTATTCTCTACATTCTCTAACTGTGTTAGAGCACGAATTAGCATCAATTGATCATAACTGTCATGTTCGACCCAAAAGACGATTCGTTCAAATACATCATTTTGCAACAGATCGAGGTTTGATTGTTCCAATGTGACTATATCTTGAACCGAGTCTTCACGCTTCATCACGGGCAGCAGAGTCTCTACGACATATTGGGCACGAATGGCAAGGAAGTTCTGCGGTGTTGCTGGTATGGGGCCAATACAAAGCGGATCGATCAGGGCTAAAAATGTCCCTTCAAATCCGCTGGCTTTAAGTTGTTGTTGAATGTCGTGGCCACAACGAACGTGTAGCGTTTTTACTTTTGCATCTAGGGGCGGTTTTTGTTCTTTGATGGCTAGTTTGTGCGCTTCTAGCTCTTCGACATGAGCTTTTAGTTTACTCCAACTGGATAAGCCCAGTTCTCTTGCGAGTGCATGTTGAACGTCAGCCAATTGAATTGTATTGGGAGCCAAAGATTCTGGTTTGGAGTGAAATCGCTTAACTAACTCCAACGTAGCGTTATCGTATAGGCGGATAGCTTTGAGCCTTTTTTTAGCAATGGATTTTTGCTGATTGATATTGATCGAGAAGCTATTTGTAGAGTTCATATTTTACCTTTCTTATTTCTTCCACACTCGCCTAAATAGAAGCTAAAAAGAAGGTAAAAACAGATTGTGCCTGCTAAACCAAGCAGGTGAGGATATTGCCGTGAACCGAGTTCTTTCCGCGAGTGTTGGGTGCTTTAGGCATGAGCAGAGTGATAGTAGGTGGTCGCTATCCTTCGTGCAACCTTTTGTGAGAGTGTAGCGTCACAAAATGGCCGTTTCTCTATATTTAGGGAGAATCAATAGGCGATAACACTAGCGATTCAACTCAATACCACTGTCGCTAGGCTCGAGTTTCTACACTTTTGAGTAAAGTACGATAAAGCGCTTGAGTCGCAGGACCACTTTTGGCTCCTTTGGGCAAAGTGAGGTGCAGCGCAACTTGATATTGATGGGAGTGTTCGATCTCCAATACGTTAATTTTATCGCTCTTGCGGGCTGCGACTAAGTGCGCTGGTAGCCGACAAAATCCAGCGCCTTGCTCTACGGCGTGAAAAGCGTGGTCGAAGTTATCGACGGTAATACGCTGACGTGCGCGTAACCAACCCACATCTCTTTTCGTTTTGTCTGAATCGCCTAAGTCACGGATGACAATTTGGCTGGTGGTTGCAAAATCGTCGATGGAAACATGCGGATTTTTAGCGAGTGGATGGTGTGCTGCGATTACAGGCAGCATGGTTGTTACGCCAAACGCTTCGGCAGGGTAGTTGGTTATCGGTAAGTTGATGATTGCGATGTCAGCGAGCTCATTTACGACCATTTCGGTTGTTTTGCTCAGTGACGTTTCAACCACTTGAACGGAGGTCGTGTTGTTGTCCTCCAAAAATTGACTGAGTGGTGCATAAAGCCAACAAGGGTCACAAAGATGATCTACTGCGACCGTGATTTGAGATTCCACCCCACTTTTTAACTGCTCGCTGATGACTTCCAGTTCCCGCGCTTGTTCAAGCATGGATTGTGCACGACGCAGTATGGTTTTGCCGTGCTCAGTCAAACCTGCTTTGCGCCCTCGTACTTCGATAAGTTGAATACCAAGTTGGTCTTCCAACTTCCTCACCGAGTAGATTAATGTGGTATGGCTCTTGTTGAGCAGCAAAGCTGCGGATTGAATGCTGCCTTTTTGATCAATCGCTTGTAGCGTTTGCCATTGTTCTAAGGTCGTTTTTAGTCTCATGAGTCAATTTTTTAGACAGTTAATGGCAAAATTATGAACTTTTTTGTCAGTTTTATAAAGGTAATAATCTTGTCATCGAAAGCGAGTCAATTAAGAAGAGGAGACTCAAGATGGCGAAATTACTGCAAGTTGATTTTGAATTTCATGGTCCGTTTGGTGAAGAGATGTCGAATGCTCTGGTCGACTTAGCTCAGTCAATTAACCAAGAGCCGGGTATGATTTGGAAAATTTGGACGGAAAGCGAAAAAGACAAACTCGGTGGTGGTATCTATCTTTTTGAAGATGAAGCCACGGCGCAAGCTTATCTCGAAATGCATGCCGCACGCTTACGAAAAATGGGCGTAGTCGAAGTACGAGGTCAAATCTTCGATATCAATGTGCCGTTAACGACGATTAATCAAGGGCCTATTGGAGGATAAGGAGATGATGACCAACCGCACTTTTCTAACCGTTCATGGTGTCATATATACGGTATTCGCTTTTGCGTTGTTTTTTGTACCAACCATGATGTGGCCGATGTATGGCGTACAAATCAACGACCAATACGCGCTGTTTTTATCGCAACATACATCGATCTTTTTAGGTGGAATCGCTGCGGTGAGTTTGATGCTACGTGATGTGGAATCAGGGCATACTGCGAAACAGCTGTTTAAAGCATTATTGATTACTAATGGCTTAGGGGCAGTGATTACTACCTATGCCGGCATTATCGGAGTATTTGTCGGTTGTGGTTGGAGTGACCCAATATTCTTTGTCTTGCTTAGTTTGATTACGTACAAGCAATTAAGAGTGCAATAGAAAAAGCCCTGCTGTTTCTAGCAGGGCTTTGTCATATTTGGTTTAATTAGCGATCTAAATTCAAGTTATGATTCGCTTTTGTACGCGTAGTTATAGTAGCCGTATCCATAGCCGTATGAGTTAGATGCTTTTTTCTCAACTGCATTGAGAATCATACCTTTAACTTCAACGCCTGATTGCTCGAAGCGACCTTGCGCGACTTCAATCTCCTTCAAAGTCGTTTGATCAAAACGAGCGACCATCAGAGTTGTTCCTGCAAGCGCGCCAACAATGCTTGGGTCGGTAACTGCGAGTACAGGCGGCGTATCGATGATGACTAGATCGTATTGTGCAGACATCTCGTCAACAAAGCTCTTGAAGCGAGGGTGCATAAGAAGTTCTGACGGATTTGGTGGTACTTGGCCGCGAGTCACAACATCTAAATTATCAATGGATGTAGATTTAATGATGTTGCTAAGGGATGTCTTACCGCTCAAGTAATCAGAAAGACCGTTGTCCCAACGTAGACCGAAGCATTGCTGCAAATAACCTTTACGCATATCCGCATCAATAAGCAGCACTTTCTGACCGGTTTTCGCAGCGACGGCCGCAAAGTTGGTCGATACAAATGTTTTGCCGATAGATGGTGCAGGACCTGAAATCATAAGAACGTTATTCTTCGCTTCCATCATTGCAAAGTGCAAGCTAGTGCGAAGACTACGTAGAGCCTCAATGGAAAGATCGGCTGGGTTAGCTTCCGCTAGAAGGACTAGCTCATTGTTGCTGCCTTTGTTGCGCTTAAGCTTGTTTGCAAATTCCAGTTGTTGAATAGATTTTGGAACGCTTGCGTAAACTGGCATGCCAATCTGTTCAATTTGATCTGGTGTTTCCACACCACGGTGGAATGCTGCACGAATTAATACGAAAGCAACGCCTGCCATACCGCCAAGCAGTGTTGCTAGCACAACGATAAGCGCTTTTTTCGGCTTAATTGGCTTAGAGAAAGATTGAGCGTTATCTAAGATTCGAACGTTGCCAACTGTTCCGGCTTTAATAATGTTGAGCTCTTGAACCTTGTTCAATAGTTGGATGTAGATTTGTTGGTTTACTTCTACATCGCGTGTCATACGTAGAACTTCACGCTGTGTTTTCGGTAACTTTTGAACTTGTTTATTAAGACGTTCTTTCTCTTTTAGTAGTGTTTCACGTTTATCAAGTAGCGACTTATAAGCTGGGTGATCCTGTGTGAAGCGTTGGCTGATCTCACTTTCTTTGAATGTAAGCTCATTTAGCTGTGCTTCTAACTCAACCATTACTTTCAGCGTTGACTGAGCTTCAAGGCCTAAATCGATAGATTCATTTTCTTGACGGAATCGATTTAAAACGTCTTCAGAAGCGGTCAGTTTTGTTTTGATGTCTGGGAGGTGACCTTTCAAGAACTCGAGGCTTTGCTCGGCCTCTGCAGAATTTCTTTGAACGTTTTGTAAGAAGTAGTTTTGGCTAATGTCGTTCAAGATATCTTGAATCTTAGCGCGGTCTTCACCAGAGAAGCTTAAAGATATAATCCCGGTTTGCTTACCACGTTCGCTAATCGATAAGTTTTCTTGAAGTTTATTAATTGCATCTAATTTACTGATTTTGCTGACCGTGAATGAGTCACCAGTTTGAGCCACAAGTTCAGTCGCCAAAAATTGGTATCCATTCTTCTCAAGCAGTTCACCTACTTTACCTTCTAAAATGACGTTATTGTCATCTTCTAAGAGCCTGAACGTCTGTTTTTCAGAATCAATAACTTCAAGAGTTAAAGGAACGCCAACTGCGTAAGAAGGAGCATTAAATCGTGAAACGCTCAGACTGATTTGCTCACCTTGTAGTCGAGCTAGGCCTTTACCAATAATTGGCATGTAGTTTGGAGAAACGACAGTCGTTAAGTTGAACTTATCAACAGTACCGCCCAAGATCATACGAGATTTGATGATCTCTATTTCTGTTGTCGCTGATGATTCTGCTGAAAACAGCTCTCCCATATCACCAACCATCGCTGAAATACCACCTGAACTCTTACTTTCGATTTGGATAAGAGCGTCAGCTTTATAGATAGGTGTTGATAGAATGGCAACGCCGACGCCTATAATTGAAAATAGGACTACGGTACATAGAATGAGCCATTTGGCATCGAGAATGATCCCAAATAACTTTCCCAAATCGATCTCATCGTCGGCTTGACGTGATTGCTTAATAGTTTGTGTTGTCATTACTTTAACTTCTTAAATACCTTGCCATTGGCGTTTATTTAGCCTTGCGGCTTATAGTTTTTGAGACCACGCTTTTGCTGCTTTTTCTATAAGCGTATATGCATGTTCGAAAGCTTCTCTACTTTGTCTGTATGGATCAGGGATGTTTTGTTCATTTATCCACTGTCCAAACAGCATAGTTTTACCTCGTGCCTCAGGAGCGATTTTGGTTAAGGCTTCTAAATGACCTTTTTCCATAACCAATATCAGATCGTATTGAGCGCAAAGCTCAGGTGTTAATTGTCGTGCTTCGTGTCCATCTAAGCTTACGCCATGTTCGTTCGCGATAGTGGTTGCCATCTCGTCAGCAGCTTTTCCCGTTAGATGGCTCTTATCTACTGCGATTCCTGCTGATGCGACATGTTTGTTTGGTAGTAAAGACTGCAAAAGCCGCTCTCCTGTTGGAGAGCGGCAAATATTACCGACACAGACGACAAGAATATTAGAAAACAAATGCTTACCCTACTTTAAGTTGTATGCTTATGATCTCAACTGAATTGCTGGCTTCTTTATATTGCGCAATTGAGCTGAGTAGCTATCGATTACGTGCCGCAAGAGATAATTTCTTGCGGCACGTTGTTTTACGGCCAAGTGCGTACTCGTAGTACACCTTCAGTTAGTTCATTAAAGCCGGAAATGGTTGGAACGAGCTGAGCAATCACACGATTCCAACGACTAACAGGTGCAGCCGTCACATAGACTATGTCGTAAGGGTTGAGATCAAACTCAGTACCAATCACCAAAGCAGAAGCGTCAGAAACATCTAGCTGATAAATGTCCGCCATTTTAGCTTCTTCTTTTGAACGTCTGATGACAAACACACCGGTAGCATCTGCGGAGATTTCACTGATACCACCAACGCTGCTAAGAGCCTCAGTAAGGCTCATGCCGCTACGATCAATTTTGAGTAATTTCGGATCGTTAACCTCGCCCATAACAAATACTTTTTGCGCATCGTTTCGAGGAATATGAACAATATCGCCAGGCTTTAGAAGGCGGTTTTGAGTTAAATCGCCTTGTTGCATCAGAGCATACAAAGAGACGTTTTCAACAACGCCATTGCGTGTCAGTGTCGCATTACGCCAATCAGCCTCGGCAGCCAGTCCGCCAGCTCTATTCACAGCATCTAGAAGTGTAAGGGGGATGTTTGTAATTGGTTGTTGTCCTGGCTTGTTAACTTCGCCAGTTACATAAGTCTTTTTAGAGCGAAATGCCGCAACGCTTACATCGACCTGTGGGCTCTCAATGTATTTTGCAAGGCGGCTTGCAATGTCTGCACGAATCTGACGTACGTTTTTGCCTTCAACATGTACGACACCTATGTAAGGGTAGAAGATCGTGCCATCCGAATGCACCCAGTTACCCGCTTCGGCTGAGCTTCGGTATGAGCCCGCTGGGATCGTTAGCTCTGGGTGATCCCAAATAGTGATATTTAGGATATCGCCAGGTCCTACTTCGTATTCATATTTTGCGATTTCAATATCTAACTCTGGGTTTGGTTTTGAAAAAGGGTCCACTGAATTTAAAGACGTTACGCGCTCCAAAGTTAAGGGATAAACGGTAACCTGAGACTCTATATCACTCGATTCAGTGCTCATGACTGTTTTGTCACTGACCGAAAGGTGGCTACCAGGCAAAGTACACCCTGTAAGAAGGATAGGAAGTACTGATATCCCCAAAAATTTATTAAATGTGTTCATTGGTTTATAACTACCGAAAGAAAGTTTGCCGACTGAAATTGATTCATTCTAATTGAACTGCATTTCATCAATATTGATGATTTACTGCAGTTTTAAGCCTTTAGAAAGCGAGTCCATTCAGAATTATTTGTGTAATAAACACTCCAAATGGCTGCTAGCGACTTAGAGCTCTTAGTTTCATTAATGAAGGTGTGAAAATCCGACCCACAAAAAATAGTCAACTATTATCCATCTGGTTGCAATAAAGGCAACAAGTTACTTGAAAAAATACTGACGAATACATGACAAAATTGTGTCTATTTAACGTTATTGAGATGAATGCATGATTTTGCACAAGCAAACAGGCAAGAATGTGAAAAAACTCATGCCAAAGTTGTATGCATCCTATTTACACTATATGCAACTGCCGTTATGCTTCCTGTTGCGGTCGGATATAACAACAAATATTGGAGCTAATTTTGAAAATCAAACTTTTAACGGCAAGTGTGGCAGCAGTCCTACTAGCAGGTTGTGGTAGTGACAGCGACCCTGAGGTAAAAAGATACTCAGTTCAGGCTTATGACCCAGCTGTTATCGGCATGAAAGTTCAAGCAGTATGTGGTGGTGAGACATACGACGCGATTGAAAATACAACAAACTATGAAGGTATGGTTGGTAAAGCGCGTTTTGAAAATATCAACGTTGTAAATGCGCCAGGTGATTGTGCTTTCGTATTAACGCACACAGAAGATAGTAAAGACGCGTCAAATGGCAAACCTATTACATCTGACTACAAAATCCCTCAAGGCCTAGCCCAGGCGGATTCATTGGTAACAGGCTCTCCATTTACGACTTTGGTTGCTAACTCTTTAAAAGATGGTGAAGTATACTCTTCTGATATCGCTGAAAAAGTATTCGAGAATTTGGGTATCGATATCAATGCAAGTGGTAAAACAGTTGACGAAATCCTTCGTGATACAGAATCTGTAGTAGCAGGACTTGGCAGTGAGGGTGGTAACAGCGCACTTGCTACTCAGCTAGTTGCAACAGCAAACGTTGTATCAGACATCATCAAAGCGAACCCAACAGCTTCGCCTGAAGCTGTAGCTGTTGCTGCAAAAGCAATAACAGAAGATGTAATCGCGGCGAACCCAAATTATCCTGAGAATGATTCAGGTGACGTTATCTACGTAACGATTCCAGCTGAAGATACTCAGAAAGTTGTTGCTGATGTACAAGAGGCTATCGATAACGACATTCCATTAGAAGATATCGAACCTGACGTACCACAAATTCCAGATGCGGAAGTCGGTGAGCCAATTGAACCTGAAGATCCACCGGGTCCAGGCACTGGCGCGACAGGCGGTAACTAAGCAAGTTTTTGCTGATAAATTCTAAAGGCCTCTTCAGAGGCCTTTTTTGATCCTATCGTATTGTGGTCATCACCTTTTAGTGAGTCCTTTACTGTTTAAGTAAGGCAGGATATGCGGACGTGATTCCCCAGCCAGTTTACTGGTGACTTCTTGCGACCAAGTACTCTGTTTTTGATTGCTCGAACGGTTTGCATAGTAGTTTTGCATAGTTTGGTCATACGTCTGAATATCATCCAAGCTTAGGTCTTGATACTGATTTTCATGCACCACGACATGCTTAGGTAGGCGAGGTTTTACTTCAGGGGCTTGATCTGGATGACCAAGACACATACCAAATAAAATGGCGGTATTTTTAGGTAAACCTAATAATTCGTCTACTTTTTGGGCATTGTTTCGTAAACCACCAATATACACACCTCCTAGTCCCATCGACTCCGCCGCAAGCAAGCAATTTTGTGCCATGATGCCCGAGTCTACAGCGCCTATTAGCGTTAACTCGGTAAAATCAGCTTGAACATCTGGGTTGATACTGGCGTGGCGTTGGTAATCAATGCAAAACACCAAAAACTCAGCCGCGCTTTCTACGTACCCTTGATTTCCGGCATATTGAGCTAATAGCGTACGTTTTTCTTTGTTGGTCACGCGGATAATTGAAACGACTTGCAACATGCTTGATGAGGACGCCGCAAGGCCGGCTTGAAGAATGGCATCTAATTGTTCACTCTCAATCGGTTGTGAGGTGAATTTTCGAATTGAGCGGTGATTGAGAATTGTTTGAATCGTGCTGTTCATGGTGACTTAACATCCCCTGTTACGTTAAAGGCTGAAGACTCACCTTAGCGACATTTGATGAGTCGGTAAACTATCTCAAAAGAAAAACAATGCTTGGTGCATAAGTGTGAAGACGAATCGAGAATACACCACTCGTTCTGTTTGAGAGCGTATATACTGTTTTTAGAATCAATAATTTAAATGCAGTGGAAAATATGAAAGAACTCATTGTTCATACAGTTACGGTGTTTATGGGCTTCTTTGCCATCATGAACCCTATCGCCAATATTCCCATCTTTTTGAGTTTAACTGCTGATGAAGATAAAGAAACCATCCGTTCCATTGCGCTTCGCTCGGTTTTTATTGCATTTATTATCATCGCGATATTTTCTATTGCCGGTAAGTTAATTTTTGATTTGTTTGGTATCACGCTTTATGCATTGCGAATAACAGGCGGTATTTTGGTGTTTTTGATAGGTTTTAACATGCTTCAAGGTGATTCGACGCATCAGAAAACCAAAGAGAAGGCGTATTCACCAGCTCAGCAACGGGCGGCATTGAGTATTGCTGTGTCTCCACTGGCGATGCCAATATTAGCTGGGCCTGGAACGATTGCTACCGCGATGAACTTTGCGACAGCGGGTGGTTTCGATCAAACCATTATTACTATCGTTTCTTTCGCTGTCCTGTGTGTGATCACCTATGTACTGTTTTTATTTGGAGACAAATTGGTCAAAGCGGTTGGACCAAGTGCTCTAAATGTTGTGACTAAAATGATGGGCTTAATTCTAGCGGTTATTGGTACTCAAATGTTCATTGATGGCGCGGGCGAAGCCTATAAAACGGTTTTCTCCTAGATTTCTCTTAGACCTTGCCACCTTGGTTAAGCCCGCAATTACATTTCTAACGGGTACGGATTTTTTGAACTTTAGTTTTCATTTTCTAAGAGAGAAATAAATAGACTTCACCTATTTCAATAATAAGAATATTCAATTGTTGTGATTGCACGAATTTCATTACTCTTTTGGCAAGGAGAATGGGGGAAATATGGCAACAAAAGCAATTGTAGTAGAAGGTGGCGCGATGCGAGGCGTCTTCGCAAGCGGAGTGTTAGATGCGTTTTTAGAGCAGAGTTATAAACCGTTTGATTTTGCAATCGGTGTATCTGCTGGTGCATCAAATTTGATTGGGTATTTGACCGACTACCCGCATCGCAGTATTAACGTCATTACTAAGCTGGCCACAAGCAAACGCTTTTTTGACCCGACTCGCTTCGTTAAAGGTGGGGACCTCATCGATGTGAAGTGGTTGTTTGAAGAATCTAATCGCTTGTATCCCGTCGATGAAAATAAACTGTTTAATGGCGTTCCTTTTCTCGCAGCGACAACAAATGTAGATACAGGGCAGGCAGATTATTACCGCGTGACACGTGATAATTTTCACCATGCGATTGAAGCGACAACAGCATTGCCGATTGCCTACAAGCATACCCCTTGTTTTTCTGGCGGTTGTTATACCGATGGTGGGGTCGCTGACTCTATACCAGTGCGTGAGGCTTATCGTCGAGGGGCTCGCGACATAACCGTAGTACTCTCTCACCCGCTGAATTATGCCAAAAAGCCAGTTAAGACCACATGGCTGATGAAGAAACTTTTTGCGGAGCACCCCAAAATGGCGGATGCGATGTTAAGACGTGCAGATAACTATAATCAATCATTAGAGTTTATTCGTAACCCTCCACCAGGAACACATGTTAGGGTAATTGCCCCACCAGATAATTTTCATGTTCAGCGCTTATCAATGCGACAATCCGTTTTACTAGAAGGGTATGAAATGGGACTGATTGAGGGGCGAGCGCATCTCACTAGTTTATCTGGTGTTCATGGTTTAGACCGGGAAAGCTGTCATTTTTGCGTTTGATTATAAAAGAGCCTCATCGTGAGGCTCTTTTTACTTAACGTTCAAAGGGTGATTTAGTTGACTTTATCCCAAGCCATCTCCCAGTGTGAACCTATTCCAGGCTCGTAATGATTTGCGCTTTCTTTCCACTGCATACAGTAACCAGAGTATGGGAAAGGTTTACATTGATAAATGCCCCCGTCGCTGGCAAGCACTTTTGTGCCCGCCGTGTAGCTAGATAGTCCTTCAGGGAAGACAAAATCGTACTCATCAGATGGTGGTGGAGTAACTGACTCTTCTTTTAAGTGAAAGTCGAGTGTTTGCTGATCCACCAAGTTGCCATCTTTATCCTTAATACGTGTTACGAGCATATGGTGACCCGGCTCCGATTTACTTAAAGCGAGCGATATCGCCTCTACCGAGCCGTCTTTCATTTCGTTTGCCCAACTTGCAAGTGGTTCGCGATGGTGATTGTAAACGGTGAGTTCTGCATTTAAATCGCCTTCAGCAGTTAGTGTCAGATCCAACGTTGTCGGTGTTGACTCAATGATATATTCGTCTGCTAAGCCATCTACTGTGAGTGAGTATTCTGGAACAGGAGTTTCAATGTTATAGCCGATCTCTACTCGCTCAAGGCCGCTATTTGCTTGCAGATACACCGGATTAGTACCATAAACAGGAGTGAATTTATCCTCTGCATACTGCCCGGCTTGCAGTTTTGCTTGTTCTTGGTTTAGCTTAGTCGCGAGTGCGTAAGACCAGTTTTTCGCTTGGCCCATTGCTGCATCGGTAATTTCTAGTTCAGTTCTATACGCTATGTTTTCACCTGCTTGATCAAATACGCGCGTATAAACCGAATCCCCAATATTTAAATCCATTGTAGGAATAATTTGACCGCCTTGCTTCCAATCTGGAATAACGGGACTGTCACCATCAAATTTCACATCGATCACGTTATAAAATGAGGCTGCAGTGTCGCCAACATCCCATACTGCCAGGATGACATGGTATCCCTCGCGAGTAGGCACATTACATTGATGGCTTACCTGTTTCGGGGGTTGAACCATATTGCCGTCGACGACACAGAAAGGAGTTAGATCAAAAGAGTCTCGTGATAGTGAAGCGTTTGGGTTCCAATCAGGCTTGGTGATGTAATATTTCCAGTCGCGCGTCACGTGGTTAGCGGTAAATGTCCATTCAAAAGTTTGTGTACCTGCTTGAATAGGGCGTTTTACCCAACGGTCGGCAGTTTGCTCATCAAGGGCGGCTGCTAAAGCGGTTTCGGCACTCGCTATTTTACCATCGCGAGGCCCTGTTTCGGGAAAGCCATCAGGGCCTTCAACGCTTTGCGGTTCATATTGAATCGCACCGCAGTTATTATTTTTTTCGTTAGTATCTGGCGTTGGATACTTACATAGTGCCGAGCGACTTGCAGCGACACCACCATTGGTTTCTGATACATAACCGTGAGCCGCAGCACCTGAGCTAATGCTTGCAAGTGCTAACGCGAGTACGGATTTGGTTGGAAATGATTTCATCACATGTCCTCTGTTATGGCTGACAAACTAGTGTCACACCCCGGCACATGCTGAGCATAAAGCAACGCTACAGAAATTGGACTTCTGTAACACTGCGTCATGGTAACCCCGCTATCATGAGCATTCTTTTAGATTTTTAAATGCTGACAGACCGGAAGCTTTGCGTCCCACCCTTTCGAATGGTTTGCCGAAATGTGATTGAGCAGCCAAAATTTAGCTTAAGAATTTACATGTGGAAAAGTAAACGTCACTGACATGGAATCCTGTTCTCAAATTGAAAGATAACGATATCTTAACCTCGTCAATATTGTGCAGTGTCGTCTTGCAAGATATTGATTTTAATTTTGTTTTTATCTTTTTTATAGCCACGGTGAATGAATGGAGGTTTGTTGGGGATAAGTGGAGAGGAATCGTGCTAAGGGTGGAAGAAGTTCTGTCTAAAGGGCGGAGTGTCCCGCCCTTTGAATGGTGTTATTTCGGCATGATGACAGTATCAATCACGTGAATGACACCGTTTTTAGCTTTCACATCGGTTGCAATGACATTTGCATCGTTAACCATGACTTTATCGCCCATGGTTTTAATCATCACATCTTGCCCCTGAACCGTAGTCGCTTTGTCTAGCTTAACAACATCGGCAGCCATCACTTTCCCTGGGACGACGTGATAAGTCAAAACAGATACTAACTTGTCTTTGTTTTCCGGCATTAAGAGCATGTCGACTGTGCCGTCTGGCAGTTTTGCAAAAGCGTCATCCGTTGGTGCAAAAACAGTAAATGGGCCTTCCCCTTTGAGAGTGTCAACCAAGCCCGCTGCTTTTACCGCAGCAACAAGCGTATTGAAAGAGCCGTTTTCAGCGGCAACGTCGACAATATCGGCTTTCATCATGCCATGCTCATGAGCCTTGACGGGAAGCATAAAAAATAACGTCGCCATCAGTGTCGCCGCGATAACTAAGATACGTTTGAACATAATGTGTTCCTTACTAGTTGAGGGTACAACGGGTTCCCTGGAGTGTGTTTGCATTTGTACGCATTGTGATTGAGAGATGATCATCGCGTCCTACTTTCTTTTGAGGGTCTAACATGTCGCGCAAGAATTCGTCTGCCTTCTTGTTTCACATCGGCTCGTTTCGGCCACGTCCATAAGCGCTCTCTTGCTGCCTTAGCTGCGTTGTCTGGTGTGATAATAGGTGCAAGGTAACGGCTATCTGGCTGCAACTGATACATGACAGCTTCCATCTGGGTCATTGTCCAAGGCTCGAATAAAAGAGGGGGAGGAACCATTTGCAATTCAGGTACCCACTTGTAGATGAACGTGCCGTCAGGATCATGTTCTTGGGCTTGCTTGATCGGATTATAAATACGGATTGTGTTAGTCCCGGTTACTCCTGCTTGCATTTGGAATTGTGGGTAATGAATTCCGGGCTCAAAGTCGAGAAACAGTTGCGCTAAATGCGTTACACCTACTCGCCAATCCATGTTCATGTGGTGAGTAAGAAAGCTAACCAGCATGGCACGCATGCGAAAGTTAATGTAACCAGTGTGGTGCAAACAGCGCATGCAGGCATCAATCAAAGGTACGCCAGTATGCCCGGATTTCCATGCTGCTAACTTTTCTTCATCGAAAGTACTACTTTGTTTAATCAATGGTTCGTAAGCCCGATTAACGCAGTAAAACTCCATGTCGTATTCCGATTCGAATTTTTGGATGAAGTGACAGTGCCAATGAAGCCGTGAAGACAATGCAATTAAGCTGCGACGAAATCCAGCGACTTGCCAGTGTTTCAAAAGGTATTGATAAACTTCACGCAAGGATATGTTACCCCAAGCGAGGTATGGAGAAAGTCGAGTACAGGCTGTGCGTGAGGCTGTGGGACTAGAAATGCTTCGATAGTAATCACGACCTCGACGATGAAAAAAGTCCTCTAGTGTTTTCCAAGCGAGCCGGCTTCCTCCCGTTTGCATTCCTTTGCATTTTGATAGCCAGGATGATGGTGGCGAAAACGAACAGCCGAGAGCTTCTGCATCCAATGAATGCAATAAGTCGGTTTGGAGCTCAATAGGGCTTATTGAGGCTCTCATGACAGAGTCCCAATGTTTGTCCCAACCTTGCCGGTTTTTTGCACCTCTGATAACAGCACCGTGTTCGAATTCAAACCAGTCGATGTTCTGCTCATACAGCCAAGCGGCAACTTGTTTGTCGCGCTCAAAGGTGCAGTTGAGTCCTATTTCTTGGTGAGAAAAAACAGCGTTGATTTGATATTGCGCTTGAATTGATTGGAAACATGCTAAGGCATCGTCATACAGCACCGTGATTCGATGCCCATAGGCTTTGAGCGTCTCATCCATGTCTTGCAGTGATTGCCAAACAAATCGCCAGTGGCGCTCAGAATAGTGTGGGTTGTTCAATAGCAATGGTTCAACAATATATAAAAGCACAGTTGGGTGCTTTGTTGATAATGCTTGAGTTAGTGGTTGATGGTCAGTCAGCCTTAAATCTCGTTTTAACCACACGACATTGATTGTTTGCATCGGAATCCTCTTTGTTTCCCGATGTTGTACGCAAGTAAACCGAAGAAATCTCATCCAATGATCGGTTTTATTCCACAAAACGTAGAGGTAACTTTTAGGGAGGTGACACATGGCAATAGCATTGAGTAAGTTACAAAAATACTTCTATGTAGACAAATTGGTCATTCATTCGCTTGATCTCGCATTGTATCAGGCATCTGTTGTGATTGATGGAGAAGCGCAATTTATCACTGATGACAACGGTATCTTTTTGAGGGCTCATTCCCTGATCGAGATGCAAAAGAAGTGCAGGAATATCAAAGCAAATAAGCAGGTTTTAGTGCATCAAAGTGCTTATGATGAAATGGTGGGGCTACCCGAAGGCAAAAGAGGCAATCGACTAGAGGTATTGGTGAGGGATACAAAATTGTATTGAAAGAGTATTGGTGCGTAGTAAAAGCGAGCCACCTTACGGCAGCTCGCTAAATATAAGGAGAGTTAGGCTTAGTCTTGTTTACGCTGCGCTTCTTTTTGCGCGTACTTAGCGGCACGTCGGGCTTCTCTTTGCTTGGCACTTTCACCACCAACATGCTGCTCGCCTCGCTGCTCTGCAAGAACAATTTGTTTTTCACGCTCGCGGAATCGAGCAATTTGTTCTTCTGAGTGTGTGCCGTGACATTTTGGACAGCTCACGCCTTGCTCGAACAATTCTGACCGTTTGTCTTCTTCAGTTATCGGTAGACGACAAGCGTTACATAAATCATAATCTGCTTTTTCTAGCTGGTGGTTCACGGCAACACGCCCGTCAAATACGTAACAATCGCCTTCCCACATGCTCTCTTCTTGAGGAACTTCTTCAAGATATTTAAGAATGCCGCCTTCTAGGTGGTAGACCTCATCAAAGCCCTGTTCTTTCATGTAAGCCGTTGATTTTTCGCAGCGGATACCACCGGTACAGAACATCGCAACTTTCTTGTGTTTTGCCGGGTCCATGTTTTCTTTTACATAGTCTGGGAATTCACGAAAGGTTTCAGTATTTGGGTTTACAGCGCCTTTGAATGTCCCGATCTCGATTTCGTAATCATTACGTGTATCGACAACAAACACTTCAGGATCAGCAATAAGATCGTTCCACTCTTGAGGTTTCACGTAAGTACCCACTACGTGGCGAGGGTCTATACCTTCAACACCTAATGTTACGATCTCTTTTTTCAATTTCACTTTGGTGCGATTGAATGGCTGGGTCTCAGAATACGACTCTTTGTATACGGTGCCAGTCAAACGAGGTTCGTTGTTTAGCCACTCCAGTAGCGTATCAATACCTGCACGATCAGATGCAACTGTGCCGTTGATACCTTCACTTGCCAGTAGTAATGTTCCGCGAATATGGTGTTTTTCCATCAACGCAAGTAATGGCTCGCGTAGCTCTTGATAGTTATTCAGCTCAACAAACTTGTACAGCGCACAAACTACATACTGACTCATGAGGTTTCCTTTAAAAATACAGGTGGTCAACGACCTTAAAATTTTAGCGGCAAGAAGTATACCTGACTAAACTAGTCGGAAATACGGACAAATTATACGGATATTATGAGTAGGCGGGGCCTGGCGGTCTTTGATAGGGGGAGCATGTCCGCAGGTGAAGCCGCTATGTGTTCAAATTATAAGCATTAATTATAGTGGGTTAGGTAGGTTGGAGCCGATACTTTTGGTTTAGATTTATGCTGTTATTCTGTTTTAGGCCCTTCAAAAAAGTTAGGCGCAAGAAGCACCAAATAATCACCGGAGTCATTGACAAGGAAAGGACATGTCGCAGTTTTATACATGAGGTGGTGAGGGATAAAGGTTTAGGGACAAAGAGTGAATGACTGATCGCCATTGTTCATAAACCGCTATAAAACGCCTTTTCACCACATACTGAAAAGGCGTTTTTCTAACGTCTGCCGTGCTTATTTCAACGTAGCTGCGGTCTGTTTACCCATGGCTATGAGCCTATCGAGAATACGTTCACCGTCGGCACGTAAACCGTTGTGCTCGTACTCATTGGTGATCCACGCTTTTGAATTTGGTATTAACGCGAGCGTCTCTCGACTGATATCCATTTCAACAAACATATCATCGGCGTAAACGGCGCAACTGACAGGCACTTTGTTTTGAGCCAGTTGTGTTTGATCGTACAGCGCAGCCCAATCTTCTTTCGCGGCTAATATTTCTGCGGCGTCTTTTAGTGGCTTGAGGTTAACGTATTGGTCGAACATCCATGGGAAGACCATTTCCCCCGTAAAGTAAAATGGCTTGCCAGATTCATAATTAAACTCTGATCGGGTTTGGCGAACGCGGTGCGCACTCCAATTCGACGCGAAGCTTTGACAGTAAATCGATTCATGCAAAATGGCGTAGATCGGGTTGGTTTGGAAGTTTTGCTGCGCCAACATATCGTTTAAGAACTCATAACGAAGTTGTGGTTTGCCGTTCACTTCAATCAACGCGCTTTCTAGCCAATAGTAAGTTGGTAAGAAAGTATCACTCACACCAAAGTTGATGCCGATTTGTTGAAATTGTTCCACCGTGAAGCGTTGACCATTTGGTAGGTACTCTTCATTTTCTAGCAAGTGATTCGCAATGTTTTGGCAAAGTTGCTGTGCATTGGGAAATTGTTGGAAGAACGCTTGGTTTTTCTCCATGGTGCGTTTGAAAGTGGCTTCATACACATCGTCGGCATGACGCGAGACTGATGGCACGCCACCTGTGATGTAGCTTTGTAGCAAGCTGTCTGGGAACAAAGACAAATAGGTGAGGGAGCAAAAACCACCAAAGCTTTGACCTAAGATCGCCCATTTTTCGACGCCAAATTGCTCACGAATGTATTCCGCGTCGCGCACGATGTTATCCGCTCGGAAGTGGCTCAAGTAGTCTGCTTGTTGCGCTGGCGTAAGGTGAGCAAGCGTCTGGTGATTAATTACGCTGCTGTTGCCCGTACCGCGCTGGTCGAGAAGCAAAACTCGGTACTCTTGCAGGGCGCGTTTTACCCAGCCGTTATTGCCGTTTTGACGCGGAGAGGGAAAGCCAGGTCCGCCCTGAAAGTAAACCAACCAAGGTTTGGTCGATTCTTCATCGCCAACTAGGCAAACCGCACGGGCGAAGACTTCAATGGTGTCTTTGCTCGCGTCTTGGTAATCCAGAGGAACGGTAAAACTGTGGGGAGTGTAATGCAATCCTGCGTCGATAAATGATTGAGCGTTCATTGTTATCTTTATTTCCTTATTGAGGGGTAGCGCTACTTTACTGCGAATGGCATGAAGAACCAATGCTATTTCCCAATTGCCTCTTCAGTTCTATACCTTGATCAAATCAATGTAAGTTCAAGAAAATGAAACGATTAGCGACTGGTGCAACTGGTTGAGTGAGCTATGCTCAATAGAGTTGCGACAAAGTAAGAGCATGGAGGAAGTCGGATGAAAGTGTCACTGGCTCGATGGACAATTGTGACTTGTTTAATAAGCGTACCTACTTTTGCCGTTGTTACGCCCAACCCACCTCAGTTACAGGCAAAAGGCTACGTATTAATGGACTTTCAATCCGGTGCCATTATTGCCGAGCATAACGGGCGAGCAGGCCTTGCTCCGGCGAGTTTAACCAAGTTGATGACCGCTTATGTAGTTGGACAAGAAATCAAAGCGGGGCGTTTGAAATGGGATGATGTTGTCACCGTGAGTGAAAACGCGTGGTCGGCCAAGTTTCCCGGTTCTTCTAAAATGTTCATCAAACCGAAAGATGAAATTAGTGTTGCGAACTTAATGCGCGGCGTGATCATCCAATCAGGAAATGACGCGTGCGTTGCACTGGCTGAGCATGTTGCAGGCAGTGAACGCGGCTTTGTCGCCTTGATGAATGGTTGGGCGGAGAAATTAGGACTGCAAGACACCTATTTTGTGAACTCCCATGGTCTTGATAGTGATGGCATCCAAACCTCACCAACCGATATGGCAAGACTCATGCAGTCGATCATCAGCGATGTTCCTGATGTGTACGCGCTATACAGTGAGAAAGTCTTCAAGTGGAACGACATTACGCAGTACAACCGCAATAAGTTGTTGTGGGACAATTCCATTGATGTCGACGGGGGAAAAACCGGCTACACCAGCAATGCCGGATACAGCTTGGTGAGCTCGGCCAAAGAAGGAAGAATGCGCCTTATCTCGGTGGTGATGGGTACGCCAAGTAAACAGGCTCGGATCAGCCAATCGAAGAATCTACTCAGCTATGGTTTTCGCTTTTATGACACCAAGCAAGTTGCTAAACAGGGGGAAGTTGAGTCTAAAGTTCGCGTTTGGAAGGGAAATGCTAATCAAGTTGAGGCGATCTTTGCTAAAGATGCCTATCTCACTCTGCCTCGTTCAATGACGGCTGGGCTTGATAAGAGTGTGGTGTTAAATGAACCGTTGATTGCGCCGATCGCGCAAGGAGATGAGATTGGTAAGGTCGTTTGGAAAAGCGATGACAGTACCGTGGCGAGTTATCCCTTGGTCAGCAGCCAAGCGGTAGAAGAGGGCTCGTGGTTTGGTCAGCTTTGGGACAGTTTGGTGCTGTGGGTGAAATCATTCTTTAGCTAGAATAAAAACGAGCAGAAGTTTCCTTCTGCATTCTTTTGTTGATGACCGCCCAGTCATAACGCTGGGCGGTGTCTTATTTAACGGTTTATTCCGACAAGGTGATGATTGGTAAATCGTCCCAAATCTTACTTTCATCCGATGCGCCACCGGAGAAGTTCCAAGGGCCTTTGTTTTGTTCTAGCGGACGGTAAGTTGCTGAAAGACCGTCTAAGTCCCAAGTCGTGACATAGAAACGGATACCATCGAGCGAATCTGGGCGGCCTAGTGCATCGCTAGCAAAGTCCATTGAAATGGTGTTGTTGGCTTTGTCTACTGTCACTGTTGGTGCTGGCGTTACGGCTTCTCCCCATGTCGTCGCATTTGCTCCTTTGGTGTTGTAAATAGAGCTTTGCCAGCCAAAAACAACCGCATTGCGACTCCAGGTTCCGCTTGGCATAGAAGCGTTGATCTTCGGTAGCTCAGACAAGTTGGTTGCGGCTTCTTCAGGTAAATCAATGAAGATGGTGAAACCTACGTGGTCGAAGCCGTTTGGTGGTAACCAAGTGTCGGTGATTTTGTCCATAGTGAAGGTCAAACGTACGTTACTGCCAACGGTAAACACTTCTGCTTTATTGATTGCGAGTTGGCTGTTGTCTTTGTCGAACGTTGGATCAGTTGGTAGCGAGTAGTTACCATTAGGGCCGCCCATGCCGCCCATGCCGTCTTGTGCATCGCCTGCATCATCAATGGTGTCATCCGGTGTGTTTGACCAGCTTAGGTTAGAGACAAAATTCACGTCCTCGATGCCTGCTTTTTTCTCGGTGGAGTAAATCGCGAAGCGGTGTTGCTGTTCGCCAATTGCAAAGTGACGAGTCGACAGCGTGACGCTAAACTGACCATCAGCGCCTACAGTAATGGTTTGTGCTGTTTCCAAGTTACCATCGACGACAAGGTTCAACTTCTCGTTGGCGTTCGCACTACCCGCGATAACAATATCACCAGTGATGGTTTTTCCTTCCCAATCTTGCGCTAGTTGGATGTTGAGGTCTGGCGTATCTACAGATTGATTGCTGCTTGTTTTTGAGTAAATCACTGCAGACTTGGCTGGTAGCTCTAGGGTTACATGACCGTTTTCATCGGCGACTAACTGCTCTGGAGCGTCTGCCCAGTTCGACATGATTTGCTGTTTGAAGACGGTACCGCCCGCTTGCTCTACATCGAGTTGGTTCATCAACATCGGCGAGTTGGATGTGTTCATGACCACCAAGACTTCGTCGGTATCCAACGTTCGGGTAAAGGCGAACACGCCCGCGCCCGCTTTGTCGCTGCCAATCACCTTCATTTCGCCGCGTGTCATGACTTTGTTTTCGGTACGTAACTTAGCAAGCTCTTGGATGAACAAGTACATCTCGCTGTTTTGGTCGAATGAATCTACGTAGTCGCCGTCTTCACGGTAACCGCCAGCAAACATCGCATCGCGCGCTGCTGGCATCGCTTGCTCTGTACCTTGGTAAATCACAGGAATACCGGGTACGCTCATCATGGTGATCAGAGCTTGCTTCATATCGTTGACACTGCCTTGCGATAGAAAACGTGGCATATCGTGGTTATCAATGAAGTTCGGCATGATGTATGGATTTGGGAACATCTCCATCATTTTCTCAAGACGGAAACGTAAGTAATCGGTCGGTTGCCCTGATGCAAATACGCGCGTCATGGTCGCTTGCAATGGGAAGTTCAGTACCGAGGTTAGCTGTTTCGGCGAGCCACTTTCACCGATGTAAGTCAGCATCTTCTCTTCGCCTTCGGTGTGGTAAGGCGTCGATGTTTCGAATACTTCACCAAAAGTGAGGAAGTTGTCACGACCGGTATCAACCGCTTGCGTCATCACACCATCGTCGGCGTGTAGGAAGTCATTCCAGAAATCGTGTTCAACAAACTTCACCGTATCGATACGGAATCCGTCGACGCCGACTTCGCGAATCCATTTTCGGTAGCTCTCTTTTAAGTAAGCGCGCACTTCGGGATCGGACGTATTAAGGTCATCCAAATCAGAGAGTTGCCAGGTTTTTTCTTGTACCGGATCGTTGTGGTCGGTGATGGTTGGCGTCCAGTGGTAGCTGCCTGTGCCGTCTGTTTTACACTCGTTCATGTTGAGCGGGTATGGCAGTTCTTGCCCGGCGTGTAGCGCATTTTCAATCAAACGGAAGCCTTGGCAAGGTAGGCTTGGATCATAACTGTAAGGATCATCGTAGGTGAAGAAGTTGCCTACATGGTTGGTCACGATGTCCTGAATTAAGAACATGTTACGCGCATGCACTTCGCGTGCTAACGCTTGGTAGCTTTCCATGTCGCCAAAGTGTTCATCCACTTTTTGGAAATCGCGCGCCCAGTACCCGTGGTAGCCGCCGTAGTTTTGCTCTGCATCCCACCATTGGTTAGCAACTGGCGGAGTAATCCAGATCGATGTGGCACCGAGATCTTCGATGTAGCTTAACTTATCACTCACGCCAACGAGGTCGCCGCCGCTGAATTTTTTATCCGACGTCGGATCGAATTCGTTTTGCCCTTGATCATTGAGAGCGCTGTCGCCGTCGTTAAAACGGTCGATCATCAGGAAGTAAATGATTTGATCTTGCCAATCAGGAGATGCCACGTGGCTGCCTGTATCGATTGGTGTGGTTTCGTCGCTTCCACAGCCAGAGAGAGCAAGAGCGATCGCTAAAGGAAGTATTTTTATTTTATTCATTGGGTTAGGTAGAGTTTCAAACACAGTTTCTGCCTCCGTTATGCAGTAATGCAGAAACGATAAAGCAAAGGTTTGAAATTGAGAGTGTCATTTCACGCCAAAAAAGACGTGAAATGATGTCACGAAGAGACGATTTTGATCTGACCGACAGTTTTAATTGAGCGGTTGCACAATAGGATATTGTATCGGGTAATGCTCTTTCGCGAGCTCGTTGCCGGATTCATCATAAAGGCGGAAACGGCACTGCTTTGTAGTTTGAGTGAGCGATAATTGCAGCACCCAACAAGCATAATGTAGCGAGTGTTTGGTTAAGCGCATTGCGTGAGGTGTGGGGTCATCATCGGCGTAACAGTCAATCCTCGCAACGTTTTCAAGTCGGCATGCCAGTTCGATAAAGAGCGTATATTGCGCCCCAATGTTAATAAGTTGCCGAGTCGGGACAATATATTCCGTTGCGCCAATTAAAAGCCCCTTAGAAACTACATAATCACGCTGGTGGTTATTCTCAATGTAACGCTCCCCATCGACTTCGTAACACAGGCGAAAGGTAAGGGGATGCGCCACCGGAAGTTCGGTCGTTGCCCAGAGTTCGGTGCCATGACTTAAAAAACGCTCGAAGAAGGCGGGGTAGCGCCGCCATGCGCCATCACGGTCACGGCATTCTACCGAGACCACTTTTTCAAACGCAATATTGTCCACTTCCATCCAGATTTTGCCGACAGGTTGGTCGATGTGGTTATCGTCGAAGGTATTGGCTTTGGCGTAGTACAAGCGGATCGGTTGCTGATTTAGCTGAGTTCGGTTATCCAAACATTGTTGGCGATACTGCATGGGTGAAAACGGATACCAACGACGAAAAGTGCGGTGAAAGTTCGATGGTTCTTCGTAACCAAGTTGATAGGCGATTTGCTGCGTTGTGAGTTGGGTGTCGGCAAGCAAAGTGAGTGCTTGCTTTCTTTTCGCGAAATCAACGCATTGAGAGTAGCTCATTTGCTTCTCTTGCAGTCGACGTTGCAAGGTGCGTTTGGAGACGCCCAGTTGCCTTGCCGCTTGCTCTAACTTGAGCGCGTAATTACTGTTTTTGATGAACAAGGCGTTCAAAACACTCAGCAATTCTGGCTGTTCAATTGGTTGGTGAGAAAGCAGCAAATAAACATGTTTCACCAGTTCAAACACGCTTGAACTCGTTTTAGAATCTCGCGTTTCCTCTAGAAAAATATTGGCCGCGAGTGGATTGTTGGCGTGAACTTGTACCTGTATTGATTCGCTTAACTCAAGCATTTCCAACTGCATTTTGAGCAAGCCAAACACCGACTCCGCCCAATTTGGCATATCGCCCGTTCTACATTCGACTTGCAGATGGATTTGGGCATCACCATGTTGCAATGTGACGTACAAACGGCGGTCGAATAATGAGACACTTTTACTCCACCAAAGCAGCCCTTCTTGGAGGTTAGGCGCTTCTTTCAACATCATGCATTGCAAGGCCACCAACTTCTCAATGTGCCAATATTCGCCGGCAATTCGAAGGTGATTGTGACCGAGCTTTTTGCACAGAAAGGATGTAATAACGTTATCTTGAGGCAGCATGAGTTGAGTTTGGTTGCGAGCAAACATGCATTATTGCCGAAAAGATGAAGAAGTTCAGTGAGAACGCTCAAAGCCTTTCTTATCGTTTTATTTTCAAATTTATTTTGAAAATGTTTTTAATCGAAATCGGTTTTTCCCTTTATCTCATGAGGTTATGCTGTTACTCAGCTTAAACTCATTAATTGGAGAGCCTCATGGATATCGTACAAGCTGCAAAATCTCGTTACTCAACGAAAGTGTTTGACCCAACGCGCAAGCTATCTCAAGAAAAAATCGATGCAGTTAAAGAGCTGATTCGTTTTAGTCCATCGAGTGTGAACTCTCAACCTTGGCATTTCATTCTGGCAAGCACAGAAGAAGGCAAACAGCGCATCGCTAAAGCGGCGCAAGAGAACTACGCATTTAACGCGGCGAAGATTCTCAACGCTTCTCACGTATTGGTGTTTTGTGCGAAAACAGGCATTGATAACGACTACATTGAAGCGCTAATGGTGCAAGAAGAAAAAGATGGTCGATTCCCAACTGAAGAAGCGAAAGCGGCTGTACGCGGTGGTCGTAGCTACTTTGTGAACATGCACCGTTTTGATCTGAAAGATGCAAACCATTGGATGGAGAAACAAGTTTACCTCAACGTGGGTACGTTGCTGTTGGGTGCTTCGACGTTAGAAATCGATGCAGTACCAATTGAAGGGTTTGATCCAAAAGTGCTGGATGAAGAATTTGGCTTGCGTGAAAAAGGTTATACCAGTGTTGTGATCGTGCCGCTTGGCTACCACGCGGAAGATGACTTCAACGCGAAAACGCCAAAGTCTCGCTGGGACGCAGAAACCGTATTCACCGAGATCTAATTCGAGCTTACTTGCAGGTGACGTAGAACCTTGTAATCAATATATAAATCGCAAAAGAGTGATAAAACGATGATCCACTTAGTCGCAGAAGTGAAAGCCTATCCAGATAGTAAGGATCAGGTGGTGAATTTGCTTGCTGGTTTACTAGAGCCAACTCGCAAAGAAGAAGGCTGTTGCCAATACGAGTTGTATCTCGACGAAAAAGTTGATGGCCTATTTATGTTCCAAGAAATCTGGGCATCGCAAGAGGCCTTGGATAAGCATTTGCAAAGCCCGCATATGGCGACGTTTCTTGAAACATTGGAAGAGAATGATTGGGTTGAATATACCCAGATTCGTCCTCTTCGATTTATCGCCTAATGACAGAAGGTTGCCAGCACGTTGGCGCGTTGCTGGCAGCATTTTTGTTGGATAAAGTCGCGGAAAGTCCGAATCGTTGGCGTCAATAATCGACGATCGGCACATACCATGTAGAGCGGCACTGGGCCGCAATCCCACTCTGGTAACACTCGTACCAATCTTCCCTCGATTAAGTCTCGGCTAATGTCCATCAATGATTTATTCGCAATGCCTTTGCCTTTGATCGCTAACCGGTGTGGCAAGTCACTATCGTTGCTCAACAAGTTACCGCTGACCACGATTTGTTCTTTCTCGCTGCCACGAGTGAGCGTCCATTTGTTGTAGACCGAATCCGCGACCATGTAGCACAAGCAGTTGTGTTGCGTTAAATCGACAGGAGAGGCGAGTTCTGGATGTGTAGCTACGTACTCTGGCGATGCACATAATATCCGTTCGTTTGACCCACACAATGCCAATACGACCAGATTGGAGTCGGCCGGTTCGCCGTAGCGAATCGCAATATCGACAGGCTTGGTATACATATCCGTCAAGCTATCGGACAGCTCTAGTTTAATGGAAACATTTGGGTAGAGATCGATGAACTCATCCACCCAATCGAGCAACATATTGCGACCAAAATCGGAGGGTGCAGTAATGTGCAGCTGACCAGATAACTCGCCACGCGCGCTTGAGATCTGATCCAACCCCTCTTGCAATGTTGCCAACGCTTGCATGGTTTTGTCTAAAAACAGTTCGCCCTCTGAGGTTAAACGCAGGCTTCGGGTGGAACGCACAAACAACGGGAAACCGATTTGCCCTTCAAGACGCTTAATCGATGCGCTAATGGCGGCAGGTGTCATGTCCATGCTGTTAGCGGCTTTTGAAAAGCTGCCTTGGCGCGCGGTTTCGACAAAAATATTGAGGTCGTTGAGGGCTTTCATAATGAAAAAGGCTTTTAAGAAGTTTGGGCTACTATAGGGGAGAGTCGTAGGCCAATTCAAGGTTAAAACATTAGGTTGCACGGCGAGTTTGAGTTAGATTAGCGCGCAACTTCACTTTACCGGATCAATAGCATGAGCCAACAGCAGCCGAATAACCCACTTCACGGGTTGAGTTTAGAGAAAATCGTCACCCGACTAGTTGAACACTTTGGTTGGAATGGCATGTATGAGCGCGTTCGTGTGAACTGTTTCAAGAAAGATCCTTCAATCAAATCGTCGCTGAAGTTCCTGCGCAAAACGCAATGGGCCAGAGATAAGGTGGAAGCTCTGTACATCGAGACATTCTGCTAACCGCTCTATGGTCTGCAGCAAGCGGTAAGTAGACTCTTAGTCTCGCTTTGGCTCGCTAGAATGACGCCACTTTTCTTATCGCGTAGGCTAGAAGAGTCGCTCTGCTGTTATGTTTAAAGCGTGATTCAGAATCTACCCTCAGATTGTATTGAGTTTATTCATAGCTCTATGGCCTGCAGAAGCGGTAAGTAGATTCTTAGTCTCGCTATGGCTCGCTAGAATGACGAAGTTTTTCTTATCGCGTAGGCTGGAAGAGTCGCTCTACTGATACGTCTAAAGCGAGATTCCGGATGGTCACATAGGCTTGTCTGGAATCGCTTTTTTAGATGGTTTTGTAGAGGTCAGAGTCAAACTCGAACCGTCATTCTGAACCGCGAGGAACGAGCGTGAATCAGAATCTACCTTCAGATTGTATTGAGTTTATTTATGGCTTTATGGTCTGCAGCAAGCGGTAAGTAGATTCTTAGTCTCGCTATGGCTCGCTAGAATGACGCAGCTTTTCTTATCGCGTCGGCTGGAAGAGTCGCTCTGCTGATACGTCTAAAGCGAGATTCCGAGTGACTCACTTAGGTTCTTCTGGAATCGCTTTTTTGGATGGTTTTGTAGAGATCAGAGCCAATCTCGAACTGTTATTCTGAACCGCGAGGAACAAGCGTGATTCAAAATCTACCCTCAGATTGTATTGAGTTTATTCATAGCTCTATGGTCTGCAGCAAGCGGCAAGTAGATTCTTAGTCTCGCTTTGGCTCGTTAGAATGACGTAGCTTTTCTTATCGCGTAGGCTGGAAGAGTCGCTCTACTGATACGTCTAAAGCGAGATTCCGAGTGACTCACTTAGGTTCTTCTGGAATCGCTTTTTTAGATGGTTTTGTAGAGGTCAGAGCCAAACTCGAACCGTCATTCTGAACCGCGAGGAACGAGCGTGATTCAGAATCTACCCTCAGATTGTATTGAGTTTATTCATGGCTTTATGGTCTGCTGCAAGCGGTAAGTAGATTCTTAGTCTCGCTATGGCTCGCTAGAATGACGTAGCTTTTCTTATCGCGTAGGCTGGAAGAGTCGCGCTGCTGATGCGTCTCAAGCGAGATTTCGGATGGTCACTTAGGCTTGTCTGGAATCGCTTTTTTAGATGGTTTTGTAGAGCTCAGAGCCAAACTCGAACCGTCATTCTGAACAGCGAGGAACGAGCGTGATTCAGAATCTACCCTCAGATTGTATTGAGTTTATTCATGGCTTTATGGTCTGCAGCAAGCGGTAAGTAGATTCTTACTCTCGCTATGGCTCGCTAGAATGACGCTAGTTTTCTTATCACGCGGGCTGGAATGGTACCTCAGCATCATTCCCGATAGCGATGAAGGAGCGCTGTCGGGAACCTCGCCTTTAATCTCTCGTTTCTTGCTACTCCAAATGATGCGTACTACCCACGGTTCCTTCCAAGTCTAAAATCGACTGGCGAACGTGATCTGGAATCGCAGCTTTAACGTTGTTCTTAAAATCAAACATCACACCAGTGGCGGTCGCGATGGTCGCAATTTTCCCCCACTTCTTACTCAGCACTTGGTACTCCATTGTGATGCGATCTTCTTGCATGTCGATTACGCGAGAACCGACTAATAGCGTGTCTGGGTAAGTAACAGGCAATTTGTAGCGGCATTGAGTCTCGCTCAGTACTGGTCCAATTTGCGAGGTCTGCAGGTCGACCAGCAGGTTAATTTTGTTGAAGTAATCTAAACGTGCGGTCTCGAAGTAGCGAAAATAGACCACGTTATTAACGTGTTGCAGAGCATCCATTTCACCCCATGCGACTTTTATCTCTGTGATAACGGGAAAGTCCTTTAACAGTGTGTCCATTTTTATTGCTCCTTTTTCATCTGCTTTGCCACAAATTGCGACGCGACTTATCACTTTGAGCATTTATTCTAGATGTAATCATTTAATATGTAATAAAATTGTTTTTAAAATGTGAAATGAAATAGTGGTTTGATTATGTAAACTAGAAACTTTACATAATTGAGTTGAAGGCGTAAGTTTAACTAAGAGTAACCAGATAGGAGGTGTCTCATGATTGAACTCAAAGGTTTCAACCTCGCAAGAGTTGAGAAACGCATCGATTGGACAGGTGAGCTGTTCAGTTTGAGAATATCTGGCGCGCCTCTTTCCTTTAAAGCTGGCCAATTCACCAAGCTTGCTTTGCTTGATGATGAAGGTAAGCTGATCAGCCGCGCTTACTCTGTGGTTAATGCGCCAAGCGAGCAATTCGATTGGTTGGAGTTTCTAATAGTAGCCGACCCTCAAGGACAACTTTCTCCACGGCTCCAAAAGCTTAAATCTGGTGATAGCATTTATGTCGGTGCCACCGCACATGGCGATTTAATCCATGATTCTATTCCTAAACAGGCTCATGACCTGTGGCTGCTATCTACAGGTACGGGGATTGGACCGTTTTTATCGCTGCTGGATGATATAAACTTACCGCCTCACAATGAGCGCATTGTTCTGGTTCATGCCGTTCGTTTCGAAAAAGATCTGGTTTATAAATACCTAATTGAACAGCTTCAGCAACGATATGAAGGCAGATTAAAGTATATACCGATAGTCAGCAGGGAAGTGGTTGATGGTAAATTACAAGGCCGAATTCCTGAACTCATCGAATCGGGTTTACTGTCCAACGCCGCTGATGCGCCATTCTCAGCTCAGCGTAGCTTTGTCATGATGTGTGGGAATCCACAAATGATCAAAGATACCGTGCCCGTCTTACAAGAGCTAGGCTTGGAAAAGTATCGCCATCAAACAGGGGGAAATATCATTTACGAACGTTACTGGTAGCGTTTTGTTAAATTGATACGGTTATGCTCAAGATGTAATGATTACTTTTGAGATACGACCGCGATTTAGTATGTTCTTAGTTGAATATTATGTTGGCAATACCTAAACTGCGCTCACCATTGCGCGTCTGTACACTCAGTCATTCTCGCTTAACCAATTACATTGAGGTGACTGAAGTCCATGTATGCTTTTATCGCGAGCAAGCAACAGAGAATCATTGCTGGTTTTATCGACCTGCTCTTTACGATGGTGGTCGTGTTAATAATTGCATTGAGTATTAACTCTTTTCTTAACGACTTTCAGCTCTCTTTAGCAGATAACCTCACGCTTGTTCGTGAAACTCAGGCGTTTTACTTGCTTTCTTTACCAACGGTTTTAATGATCAACTGGAATGCATTGAGTCATGGGCAAACCATTGGTATGCGCATGATTGGTATTAAAGTTGTAATGAAAAATGATAGTAAGGCAACGAAAGTTACAGCAGGGTTAAGGCTTGTTATTAGCTACTTAATGGAGATGCTCATTCCGGGGATCCCGTTGGTAAATTTGGCATTGTTGTTCTTTCATCCGGAGCGACGTTTGTTGCATGACTTGATCGCCAATACTAAAGTTGTCCAAGTTTCCTAATTTTTTGATCGAAAAAGCCACGTGAAGTGGCTTTTTTAATATCGATAAAGTTAACCAGATTTACTGTTGATTAACATATTTCTTAAAGCGAGCTTTGGTTTCTGCGTCTGCTTTTTGGTACCAGAAGTGCAGCATCTCTTCAGCTGTCGAATCCGCTTTAACCGCAGTTGCTCTCACTTGCTTCATATCCGCAGGAACCTTTGCAGGAAGCGTGACTGGCTGCATGGTCGCTGCGCCAGCAAAAGCCACGGCTGCTGCACCGCCAGCTTGGTTATAATCTTCGATTTCACGTACGTAATCACGACCGATTTGCATACCCGGTTTGAGCAACTTGTCCTGGTCAACCGCGATTGCGTTGCCTGAATCATCAACCAGTTTCCAATCTAAGTCTTTGATCTTCTCTTCCGCATCACGTAGGTTGCGGTATTCTGGCATTTGTAGAGTGAGTTCGGCATTGGTCGCGTCAAATCGTGTAACGATAACATCGCTTTCAACACTTAAACGGTCATTACCTTGGTTGAAGTAAGGGGCGAAACGAAATACGACTTGGTTAAGGCCATCAGGTAACGTCAGTGTTCTTTCAGAGGCGAAAAAACCACCCGAAAGATCTGCTTTTTCACCGTTAGCCGCTAATACTGAAACGTTGTCAGGAACACTTACGGTTACATCGGCGAATGCCATGCCACTCATTGCGAGAGCAAGCGCACAAGTTAAAGGCTTGATCAATTTCATTGTTTTTATCCTAAGCAAATTAGTGGTCATCGAGAGTGCATCGTTCATTGCCCGATTGCAACTCCCAAGTGTAATAAGTATGAAAATTTAACAAGAACGTCATTTTTATCGCATTTATTACGACGAAACTGTGATCCAAATAGAATCAAACCGCTGAAATGCAGCGGTTTGATATCATAAGTTATAGATTAAGTTTCTTTCTAACTTATTGATTTATTAAATGCCAGCACCGTGTCCAGGTTCTGATTGGTCATCAGAAGCGTCTTGTTGTTCTGCCATTTCTTCTTGCTGTTGTGCTTTCTCAATGCTCAACCACCAAACAAATAACTCATACCAAATTGCTAGGATAACGGCACCTAAGAACAGACCAACGATGCCGTAGAAAAGCATACCACCGATGGCACCGAGCAGAATCACAGGCATTGGCACGTCGACGCCACGTCCCATCAACATTGGTTTGAACAGGTTTTCAGAAAGAGCCGCAACTACGACCCAAACAGTAAACATGGTTGCTGTTGAGGTGTCTTGGGTCATGTACATGAAGCCAATCACAGGTAGCACAGCGAGCAACGCCGGGAGCTGAGCGATACATAAGATCATTAGAAGCAGTGTGAGTAAACCTGCTGCCGGAACGCCAAATACGAAGAAACCAGCACCGATCAACAGTGCTTGAATCGCCGCTACACCGACTACGCCAAGCAGTACGCTTTTAATTGTCGCAGCGATAAGCGTGGTCCAGCTTTTTGCGTTTTCACCAGCGGTACGAATCGCGATGGTTCTTAGGCCTGATGCCGCAGATTCAGAGTACGTCATGAAACCTGCTGCAATCGCAAGTGACAAGATTGAAAGCAGTAAACTTCCCAATACGCCCCCCAGTGTACCCAGTAAAGATGTGAGTCCTGCCTTTATTTGTGGCATAAAGGTTTGAATCGCTTGCTCAAGATTAGTAGCGAATAGGGTCCACACTTCGTAGAGCTTATCACCCACGATAGGCCAATCCGCTACGGAAGGTTTTGGCCCTGGTATTTTCACTTGACCATTTTGTAGTACTTCAAGCGCGTGCGTTGCACCATCCACAATGGAGCCTGATACCATAACAAGTGGCGTGACAAGGAGGGCAATACCAAGTAAAGCAATGGTTGTGGCTGCCAGACCTCTGCGACCACCATATACACGCTGCAATTTTTGGGTAAGCGGCATTAAAGCGACGGCTATAATAGCGCCCCAAATAACCGGAAGTATGAAGGGTTTGATGATGTCGTACGTAAACATCAGCAAGACAAAGATCAAGCCAATGCGTATTGCTGATTCCACCATATTACTGATGAAAAGCTTACTGTCGATTTTTACCGATTGTTTATCCATTTTTGTTTACCTGATGATCAATGTTAGAACTGACGAGACTTGAAACAACAATCGCCATATAAAAAACACCTGTGATGGCCTCTAAATACACCACGACTTGAGCCAGTGGTGTTAGAGGACTAATGTCGCCATAACCGAGCGTGGTTAAGGTAACGAAACTGAAATACGCTGCATTGGAGAAGTTCTGCCCCCAAGAAATCGCTTCCATACCGGTAAAGGCTTCAGGCGAAAACTCAAGCAGAATGAGGTAGGCAATCGCCCACATCAGACCAAGTAGCAAGAAAAGCGCTACCGAGCCAATGACTTTGTTGCTGTTGACATGGCCGGTGAAAAGAATCTGTCTTGCGATGGATTTAAAAGTGCCGAAAAAGAACGCAAAGGTGAGGGCAAGCATCACCACATTCATCTCTCTGATGTTGAAAACGGTCTTGATCACAATCACAAGAACCCAAACACCAAACAGGCTATAGAGGAAACGAGACCAGGTTTTGTCAAAGCGAAGGCTCGCAAAACAGACGATAAACGTCAGAACCGTGAAAGCCTGAAGTATGTGTTCAATCGTCCCTTCACCTACGACTTGTGCCATCGCACTTCCTAACAACAAAATCACTAGCGCTAAGGTTAGATAGAAGAAGTTGTTTTCTTCATTAATGTTTTTGAGGTTTTTACCAATGACCATGGCTCTTCTCACTTAGTTATTGTTCACTTTCTGCGGATGACTCTTTCATCACCATGATGGACGCAGAAAGCCCGAATCGAAGATCAACATCTTCAGGAAGTTCTTGTAGGGAGATTCGCACCGGAATACGTTGTGCTAGGCGAATCCACTGAAAAACAGGGTTTACGTTTGGAAGAAGGTTGTAGCCGACCGTGCCGTCTTTGGGCGCAATACCCCAACCAATCGAGTCAACCGTCGCGTCAATTGGCGTGTCTGGGTGAGACATCAAAGTGACACGCGCTTGGCTGCCAGGTTCGATTTGCGCAAGTTGGTTTTCACGGAAGAAACCAAATACCCAAAAGCTGTTTTTGTCGATCAGTGCGAGCAGTGGTTGGTTTGCGACCGCTTGCGTACCGTTTCTAATATCGAGGTTAGATACAAAACCATCGACGGTCGCATAAACTTTGGTAAAGCTGAGGTTTAGGCGTGCTGATTTTAGTTGTTCTTCTGCAGATTTGATTTGCAGTAGCGATTCTTCGTAAGCGATTTCACGACGAATCAGATCCTTGTGAGAAACCGCGCCACGGTCTTTGGCACGAATGTCTTTTAGGCGGTCATATTCGATTTTTTTACCGCGAGAGCTAACAATGGAGCGATCCAGTGCTACTTCGGCTTGAGATAACGCAACCTGGTAAGTAGCAGGGTCGATTTCAAACAGTAAATCCCCCGTTTTTACTTCTTGGTTGTCTTGCACCGCGACATTTACAATTGGGCCTGAAACGCGAGGAGCCACTTTGATGACGTTAGCACGCACTTGTCCATCTCGTGTCCATGGGTTATTAAAGTATTCCTCAAACTTTTGATAGCCGAGCCAAGCTGCGCCACCAAGAATGACAAGATTGAGTGCGATTACGAATAGTTTTTTCATCTTGTTTGGCACCTAAAATTGAATATAAAAGCTGTCGATGGCCACCACATAACCGACCATGATGGCAATAAACGTCAGAGACGGAAAAGTGATGAAGCGAGACAAACGTGTCTTGTTCAATATCATCACCGTTATCCACGTGGCCGTGACGGCGAGAAAGAGCACCAGTAACGTGGGAGAAAAGTAAACGTCTCCCCAAGAAAGTTCATGAGGCATTAGAGATCCTCCGTTTTGTTTTCATCACTGGTCTCAGCCGGAGTTTCGAGGCGCAAAGGCGGCAATACGCGGTTTTCTTCATTTAAATAACCATCCCAGTCAGTTCGTTCTGTCATTTGCTTGGCAATAGATTCACTGAGGAAGGGTTTGCCTGTTTGGGTTTGCCAGCCTCCACCGAGGGCTTTATAGAGTGCAACAACTTGGTTCGCCACGTTCCCTTTGATCGTTGCGTAGCTGTCTTCCGCACGGGTCATTTTTTCTACCGAGTTAAGCAGACGTTCGAATGAAATTTGTCCGTTTTCGTACTGTGTCATGGATATGTTGAACGCACGAATGGAAGAGTTGACCGATTGCAAGCGTAAATCTTTTTGTTGCAAATACAGGTCATACGCTTCGATTGCATTGGTGACTTCATTAACGGCTTGCAGTACCTTTTTGTTGTAGTTCGTCAGCGTTTCTTGGAAGCGAGCATCTTCGAAACGAATGTTATTTTTCACGCGTCCGTATTGGAAAATGTTCCAACTGAACGTTGGGCCAACCACCATGGTGAGCGAATCGCTAAAACTGAAACTGCTGCCATCGGGAACCGTACTGTCGATACCGATGGAACCGAACAACGAAAAGCTTGGGTACAGAGCGGTTTCTGCCACGCCAATCTGCGCACTTTGCGCGCGAGCTTGCATCTCAGAGACTTGCAAATCCGGACGTCGCATCACTAAGTTAGCATCCACTTGCGTATCCAAAAGCGGTGGACGTGGCACAATGGAGCGCTCGTCGGTGCCCGATAGCGCCGATTTTCTGCCCGTTGATTTGAACTGGGCTTCGTACTCAGCGATTTGCTTGTGCATCCCATCCGACTGTAGCAGTCCATCTACTTCTTCTGGTAACAGACCCAGTAGCAAAGCCAACACAGTACGTGATTGCTTCATTGCCACTTCGAGGCTCGGTAGCGCTGCTTTGGTGGTGTAGAGTTGGTTTTTAGCTTGTTGAACGTCCAATTCTGTAACGTTGCCAGAGTCGAACTGCACCTGTGTAATGCGGACGACACGCTCTTGAATCTCGATATTGCGGCGAGACAGCAAAATACGTTCTTGGAATGTGCGATAGTTGATGTAATTGCGTGCCACTTCGGCGGTTATGGTGACCATGATGTCGTGATACGATGCGATGGATGCGTAGTAACCCGCTTCTGCCGACTCAATACCGCGAGCATACTTGCCCCAAACATCCATTTCCCAAGCAGCATCAAACGACAAAGTGGCGTTATTCACGCCCTGATCATTTACGTAGGCACGCGCTAGGTTTCCTGACACGGTTTGAACTTGTGGGTATTGCAAGCCCGTCGAAATACCAAGCAATGAACGTGCTTGGACAATTCGTAGCCCTGCGGCTTCTAAATCGAGGTTTTGTTTGCTCGCCAACTCAACCAGCTGATTAAGAGTCGAGTCATTAAATTGCTGCCACCATTGTTGTAGCTGTTGCTCTGATTGCTGCGTATCTTTGGCTGCTTTTTGCACCGACCAGTCACTTGGCAGTGGCGCCTGCTTTGGATGAACATAATCTGGTCCTACCGTGGTACACGCACTGAGTCCGAGCAAAGAAAGTATGGCGAGGCTTGGTTTGGTTAGTTTTGGAAGCATCATATCCCCACCTTTAAAAACGCTTCTGTTGTAAGTTCACCCAATCGATATCCTCGTAGGTTTGCTTGCAATGCTTGATTGCTTCGAACACGTTCCGTTTTAAATTCAGCAAGATATAAAAACCGGCTATCTCTGAATAAGCGTAGTCAGATAAATCCAACTCACTAAAAAAATCTTCCAGTTTATCTTCGAATGTTTGGTAATCTTGACTGTATTGGTCGAATACGGAGTCGAGTTCTTGTGTTGCTTGATGGCTGGCTAAAGCGCCCGCCATCAAAGGAATGATGGAATCGCGGTGCTGTTGGCGAAGCTGAGTAATTAGTGGATTGGTCATCAACTTTTTCTCGGCGGCCATTAAGATGTTGATGTGATTACTGAGTACATCACACGCTTTGCTAAACGCGCCAATCGCTTCTGGCGTGGTTTTATCAAAGTGTTTGTGGTTGATTTTCGAACCCCAGACTTTGAGCTTTTTCGATGAGACATTGAGCGTCACCAAGTGCAAGGCCCGTTTGAGCGGCGTAATAACCGAGCTGGACTGCTGTTGATAGGTAGTGAACAGCTCTCGGGTATGTCGGAAGTAGCGTTCTTTTATGGTCAAAAAGAGGTGTTCTGGTCGTGAGCTAAACGGGAAGTAGTGCGCGAAAATAATCATGAACACCACCATGTAGAACAACAGCATGATCGTCATGAGGATCCCGAAGTGATAAAACATGTTGTTGTCTAAACCAAGAACAAACAAGCCAATCATATAGAAAATCGTCACTGGCCCGTTAAACAGATAAAAGCCGATAAAGGTGTAGATAAAGATGAACAGGCCAAGTTCTAACCCGAGATCCAATTGCGGAAGAATGAAGACGTAAGAAGGCACCGCGAACAAGAAGCCGAAAGTGAACAGCACAAGTAACAATATCGGGTGCACAGGCACGAACGACAGCAAAGACATAAACATGGTCGAGAAGACCACGAACGAGTAGCCGCCTGGTGGATTGAAATAAATCCAAATCAGTCCAGCAACCCAATAAGTGACAAAGGTTTTGACCGCAGTTTTAAAGTTTTCTGCGTCCCACCATAGAAACTTGCCTTTCGGTTTCGGCAGTGGCACGTCAAAGGAGACATTGTTCGTCACAGAGTCAATACAGCTAATGCTCTCCGCTAAACGCGACAAGTTTTGATGCATCAGTTCCAATAGGTGACCAAGCGTAAGCGCAGAGCCTTTCTCTAGGTGCGCTGCGTTTTCTAGCAACGCTTGGTTGTATTTGACTTTGAATTCCTGAGCACGATAAGCGGGTTCTTTTTCGTCCCAGACTTGTTGGCAGGTATCAAATAGCGCGTCAATTTCCGCCACGGCTTGATCAAAGTTGCTGATGCTTTCACGGTCTTGTTGGTGGCTAAAGTGGCTGTGCGCCGCAACGGTCAATTGTTGCGTTACTTGCTTGTTCAAATGAACCGCCAAGCGCCACTCTTTCATGTAGGCCGACACGTCGCTGCATTCCACACTGACTGTGGCAAAACGCTGTTCGAGCGCATTTTGGGCGGCAAACATCTGTTCGATGAGAGTGTCCACGCTAGGTTGTGGCTCTTCAGCTTCTGGATTTTCTTCTCCGCCTTCTTGAGGAGAGATTTGCCCTGCCGATTTTTGCTCGAAATTTTGCAAGATAGCGGTGAACAACGCGCGTTGTGCTTGGTTGAGTTGTTCGATGAGCTGCCTTAGGTTTTGTTCTGTTTTGGTCGGGAATAAGAAAGTCCCCACGAGTGTGTAAACCACCACCCCAAACACCGTCATATAGGCGCGGTCAACGCCATAAAGAAACGCACCTTCTGCGTCACCGCCATTGGACATCATCAACGTCATCACGCCGGTCAGCATGAGTAGCGTTGGATCTTTTTGATAGGCATTACGGAAGTAAAAAATGAATGAGACCACAACCGACACGCTCAACATGTACAGCAAGCGGTCTTGAGCAAACAATCCCACCAGTAACAAGCCAACGACGGCGCCAACCAACGTACCGAACACGCGTAAGGTACCTTTGGCGAGGGATTCACGACGACTGCCTGTGGATGCAATCAGCATCACTGTGGTTGCGGCCGTCGATGCTTGCGGCCAACCCATGGCAAACGGGATCAGATAAGCCAGAGTCAGGCTAAGCGATACTTTAATAGCGAATTTTATTTTGTCGTTCATAGTGTCAAAGTTTGCTCAGGCTTATCGTTATAAGTTGATGAATTTCTTATATGAATAATCAGAATCTTGTTCTGAATAAATTCGGGGGGCGGAATATAGCGGGTGAAAAAGTGTGCTTTGTAAACCCTTTGTCAAAACAAAAAGTGCGTATTTGGCTTGATCTCGTGCTAGCCCTTGGCGTTATTGGTGAAACGCCTAAAACGAGCAAATTCGCGATCTGTGATGATTCTCACTTTTGAAACAAAATCGTTGCATTGTGTGAGCCAATGCTCACCTTATATTCTTCGCCTGGTACCAAAGCAGACCACTTATACCATCTGCAATGAGCTTTACTGCTTTAAAAAGCATAGATGATGAATGGGTATTTGAGAGGGAAAGTTATTACTTTTTATCGGCTTGCTGATTGTTCGTTTGTTTTTTTGGATCGAGATAAAAAAACCGAAGCGATCCCACCAAGAATGATGCCGCTGGTTAAAAGAGTGTGCAGTGAAAGAGGCTCGTGGAGTACGACGGTGCCGAGTAGCAAAGCAATGGCTGGCACGGAAAGTTGGCTGACGGCGGCTTGAAGTAAAGAGAGCTTACGCATGACTTGATACCAAAGCGTATACCCAAGGCCAGATGCAATGGCGCCAGACGTGATAGCGAGCAACACTCCGCTCAAAGAAAGGTGGATTGAGGACAAGATTAATGGCGAAAGGAGCACGCCAATTATTGATGCAGCGATGAATCCCCACGTGATCCCACTACTTGGAGAAGGCGCTTGTTTACCGAGCGCAGTAAACGCAGCCCAACAAACGCCAGAAATCAACATGAGAAGTGCAGAGCTAATATCGGGGCGAGTGGCAGATGGCAACATCAACCAAACAAATCCAACAATTGAAAGGCCGATACCGATGATTTCGAGAAACTGAAAGCGCTCACCTTGCAACCAATAGATCGCCAGTAATGTAAGTTGCACGGCACCAAACAAAAGCAAAGCACCAGTTCCTGTCGCCAGTTGTAAGTACGCGAAAGAGAAAAGGGCAGCGTAACCAAATAACGCCACGCCAGCAAAAAAGCGAAAGCGAGAAGTTGGCCGATCGGTTTTCCACTGGCCTCTCACGACAAGCATTGCGATTAAGGTAATCGCGCCAGATATCAATCGAACGAGCGTGAAGCTTCCTGCATCAATTAACCCTTCTGCCAAGGCAATTCGACACAATAATGAATTGGCAGCGAACGCCAGCATTGCAATGGCAGTGAGTAAAAAGGTCGACATCCTTGATCCTTAGCGTGTAAATGAACAGCTAGTGTAGATCCAAAAGAACATTTTTATTAGTTGATAAAGTGATTAGTTATAGCTATCAGAGCAAGAAAGTCATTAAAAATAACCAGAGAAAACCTGACCTTAGCCTGAGTCTTACTGTGGTTGGGAAGGTTGTTTGTACAATGACTTAATGGTGTTTTTCAACCATAGCAATTTGGGATTGTACGCATTGCGTTTATGCCAAATCATGGTAAATGGAATCAGTAACTTGTCTTGTTGAGCTTGGTCTAATGGAATTGGCAAGCACACCAAATCGAGATGCAGCTTTTCTGTGTAACTTTTGCAATAGTGCGGCGCGGTGGTGATCATGTCATGCGTCGGCTGCGCTGCCATAAAAAGAGATTGCTCAAAGTTGGACATCGTCAGCCCGATAGAGCGCTGTAGCCCTAGTTCCGTTAATACTTCATCCAACGCCCAAGTTTCACTTTTTTCCCAAACAATATTGATGTGTTGGTAGCTCAGAAAGGTCTCGAGATTCCACTCTTGCTGTAATGCCGGATGATCTTTATGTAAATACACCATCGGCAGGTCATAAAATAGAATCTCAAAATCCAAGAAATAAGGCAGAAGATCCAACGACTCTTTCGATCTAGGGTGACTTTCTCGGCCGGTAAAACCGATATCCGCCTCGCCTCGAATGATGGCGTCGAGTGAGTCGTAATCCCAGTTACTGGTTTTTACTTTCGCTTCAGGGTATCGCTGGTGGATAGCGACGATGAGTCTGTCCAGCACTGTGAGCACTAATGGCGACTCAATCGTGATATCAAAACGCACTCCTTTAGGCGTAATATCGCTGCGTTTTTCTGCAATCTGGCTGCCAATTTGCAGCCATTCTGCAAGATCTTGCTCCATGCTTTGTGCCAAAGGCGTTGGCGCAAGACCTTTAGGTGTTTTGACAAACAAAGGATCATCGAACCAATGACGAAGTTTGTTGAGCGACTTACTTACGGTAGAGGGCGTAACGTTCAGCTTTTTCGAGGCTTTCGAGACGCTTTGCTCTTGCAACAATAATTGCAGAGTGAACAGTAAGTTTAAATCAAGTCGCGCTAGGGATTTCTTCATAATGGGTATCGTGAACAGGCTTTGGAATCAATAGTATTAGAGCAAGGCTGATTACGCTACCTAGCACTAAGATAAACACCAACATATTCAGTGCAGTAACGCCGATGAAACCCATAAACCAAATATAGAACGCGGAACTACAAACTTGAGCAATGCCCAGTAACGAGCTCGCCACGCCAGCTTGTTGAGAGAATGGGCTGAGCGCTTGGCTCATGGCCACGCCAAAGCCACAAGCGAAGCCTGCGCAAATCAGCCCAAGTCCGAACACATAGTAAAAAGGTTGTCCATCATGGAAATGGGCTGCACTGAGCACGATGGCTGAACAAACGAGCAATACTTGAGAGCTCATCATTAAGGTTCGCTGCTTGAAAATCCCCAATGCCAATGGCGCCGAGAACGAAATCAACATACTGATCGTCGCAGTCCCCGCCATGATGGAAGAATAGCCACCGCGATCAAAACCAAGCATACTCATCACAACAATTGGTGAAGCGTTAACAAAGGTCAGGATGGTGGTCACTCCCAGTGCAGTAATGATCAGCCTACTGATAAAAAATCGCTCGAAGAAAGTCTCTTGATGGCTCTCTGGCGTTGTCTGTTCTTCACCTTGTTGGCTGGGTAGTGATTCCTTGAGAACAAAAATGGCCAATACACTGACGAGAATGCCCATTCCTGCCATCGTGGTAAACAAACTCGGCCAAGGAAATTTCAGCATAATCAAGTGACCAATCACGGGTGCGATCACTGGAATGATACAGGTGATGCCATTGAGCATCGACAATACTTTCGCGCGGCGTTCATCGTCTAACGTGTCGCGTAAAATCGCGAACGCGACGACATAGCAAGATCCAGCACCGATGCCTTGGCAAAAGCGAGCAATCAAGAAAGCGTTTGGTTGCTCAGCCATTCCGCCGAGAAAAGACGCGAGCACGAAGATCATCGCGCCGCCGACGGCAACAGGCTTTCGTCCCACAGAGTCTGCAATTTTCCCCGCGAATAACATCGTCGTAGCCATGCCAGCTAAATAGATCGAAAACGCAATATGCAACTGAGATTCACTGGCGTTGAGATCTGACGCAATTTGAGGCAAACCAACAAGATACAAATCAATGGCAGTAGGGTAGAGTAAGACGAGTGCAAAACTGCAAAGTAAAAAACGGGACATGGAAACCTCTCTATCGAATGGCGAGGATAATAGAGTGCTAAACGTTTGCCTGCGAGTGGGAAATACGACACTAGGTATTTCTATTTACGACATACCCTGTATGAATTGAGCATAAAAACAACAAGGAAGATTATGATTACTATTGAAAAGTATTCGCCTGAGCGACATGAACAAACTTGCGAACTTAGCGTTCTAGAAGAGCAATCGCAGTTTACGGTCGCGGATGTGGGTGAAATGCTTACACGTCTTGAACCCACAGAGCTTCCGCATCTGATTTTGGCAGACGATGACGTGGTTGGCTTTTTTCTATTTGATGCTGCTTACAGCGAGAAATACGATTTTTGCCCGAAAAACAGTTTAGGCGTACGTGCTTTGCTGGTGGATCACCGTCATCAAGGCAAAGGCATCGCCAAGCAAGCCATTCAACAGTTTTCCGATTTCGCCAAACGCCATTATCCCGAGTTTGATGCGCTTTATCTCACTGTGAATTGCCGCAACATACCCGCTTATCAGTGCTATTTAAAAGCAGGGTTTGAAGATACCAATGAGCTTTACCACGGCGGCCCCGTTGGACCGCAACACATTATGAGACAGCCGCTTTAGCTAGGAAAAACCAAGGATGGAAAGATGAGGATTGAAATCGACAATTTAGAACGGCCGCAAGTGATAGCGCTGTTGGAAGGACATTTACAGGACATGTACGCCACGTCACCACCAGAAAGCGTGCATGCGTTAGATTTAGATAAGCTCAAAGCGCCAGAAGTGACGTTTTGGACCGGATGGAAAGGTGAGCAACTGCTTGGGTGTGCGGCGATTAAAGAGTTGGATGACCAACACGCGGAGCTGAAATCCATGCGCACCACGCCTACGGCAAGAAACCAAGGTGTGGCATCTCAATTATTGATTCATGTGATTGAGCAAGCGAAGCAAAAAGGTTTGCAGCGCTTGAGTTTAGAAACGGGCTCGATGGAGTTTTTTAAACCAGCGCGCCTGTTGTATGAAAAGCATGGCTTTGTGTACTGCGAGCCGTTCGGGGATTACGAACTCGATCCGAACAGTCAATTCATGACCCTAGAACTGAGCTAGGGCCATGAATTTTTAGAAGCTAAATCCAATCGATTTAGAAATTCAGATTCAAGTTGATGGTTGGCGACAAGAGGCTTGAACGCTCGTCAGCCAATCGCTTTCTCTTCTCTTTCAGTCTCTTGGCATTATCTTTGTCTGGATTGCCATCAAGCTGATTATCGATGACCGAGATTTCAGTATCGATTTGTTGGATGCGTTGCTGGCGTTGATATTCTTGATGACCTAACTGGTAGTTCTCAATAAACTCTTTGCTGCTGCATACACCGTAATATTCTTTGCCTTCGATACCGACAGTGTACCCATTGTCTGGTGAGCAATATTGGATAGTGCCTTTATCAAAGCCTTCTTTCCATTTCGCTCGGTCGGGTGTCACACCCGCTTCACCACAGTCTTCGGTATAGCTATTGATAATGTTTGGATCGTTGCCATCTCGGCCATCTTGATAACCTACGTTGTACCAGTTCGCCGTTTTGCACTCATCCGGAGACATGCTGGCGCAACCTGAGAGCAAAGTCAGTAAAGCCAGGGGGATTAGCGCTCTTTTCATCAGTGACTGTCCTTTAAATAAAATCGAATTGATAACTTGAGTTTAAAATGAACACTGTTCATATCAATGGTTGAAATCATTGTATTCACAATTGTGGTGACTCATTAATCTAAGTGATAAATTTATTATGCTGAATAGAAGTGTGTTTGATTAGTATTATCCACGAACTGCGCCTTTGCTGCATCAATCCACTAGCCTTGGCCCCAAATTAAGTGATAATACCAACATAAAGATAAACACCGTCAATGAGGCTAAGACATTGAGCGAACAACCCACCGTCCTTATTATCGAGGATGAATCTGCTATCGCAGAGAACCTGATTCATGTATTAGAGATGGATGGCTACCACGCAGAGTGGTTTACAACAGCAGGAGAGGGCTTAGCTTTTTTGCAGCACAACTCCGCAGCGTTACTTGTCTTAGACGTAGGCTTACCGGATGGCAATGGTTTTGAATTATGCAAAACCATCCGTGAGTTTTCTGATATTCCCATAATCTTTCTCACCGCAAGAAGCGATGAAATTGACCGCGTAGTCGGTTTGGAAATTGGCGCGGATGATTACGTGACTAAGCCATTTAGCCCGCGCGAAATGTTGGCTCGCATTAAACTTCGAATCAAAGCTAAAGCGCCAATGATGGAGGACAAACCAGAGCCTGTAGCTGTTCCAGAACAACCTCCATTGAACCATGATTTAGTTGCGCAGAACTTCGACTACGGTGTTGGCGGGCAAATGCTTGGGCTGACCGCGGTGGAGTTCAAAATCCTCGATAAACTGATTTCTGTCTCTTCCAATGTATTGAGCCGAGAGCAACTTATGGTCGCTGCTGACATGGCGCCGGAAGCTGCATACGAGCGTAATATCGATACCCACATCAAAGCCATTCGCCATAAGTTGAAGCCGTTTGAGATGTCTGAACGCATCTGTACCAAACGTGGCTTTGGTTACTTTTACTGCATTAAAGGTGAATGATGAATCGCTGGCCGAAGATCCCGCTTGGACTCAGACTGTTTTTTCTCTACTTCATCTTAGTCGGGATGACGGCTTACATGGTGAGCAAAACGGTTGTCCAAGAACTTAAGCCAACCGTGCGCCAAACCACCGAAGAGACGCTGGTGGATATGGCGAACTTACTCGCGGTATTGGCGGAAGAAGACGTCGCGAATGACAAGTTGTCTGAGAGTCGCTTCTCCAAACTATTAACGGCTTATGGACAGCGAGAGCCTCAAGCGCGCATTTGGGAAATCGGTAAAAAAGCGATTAACCATCGAATTTACATCACCGATAAACAAGGCATTGTGATTGCGGATTCTTGGCAGCAAGACGTAGGCAAAGACTACTCGCAATGGAACGATGTTTATCTCACGTTGCGTGGTCAATACGGCGCGCGCAGTACCATCGAAGACCCGAAAGATCCGCTCTCAACCGTTATGCACGTGGCTGCGCCCATTTACCACAAAGGTGAAATCATTGGCAGCGTAACGGTGGCAAAATCCAATCGCTCAGTACAACCTTTCATCGATCTTTCTAAACGCAATGTATTGTTTTGGATGGTGTGGATGAGTGGTTTAGTGCTATTGGCAGGAGCATTATTTGCTTGGCGAATTCACTCGGCATTGAACAAGCTAGAAGACTACGCGACCAAAATGGGTGAGGGTGAAAAGGTCTCTAAGCCGACATTTCGTATCTTTTATGAGTACGGCACGCTAAGCGACGCATTGGAGAAAATGCGCAATCAGCTCGATGGTAAACAATATGTGGAAGAGTACGTACAGACGCTGACTCATGAGCTGAAAAGCCCGTTATCAGCGATTAAAGGCGCGAGTGAAATATTGCAAATGCCGTTGCCTGAAGAAAAGGTCACGCGCTTTGCTGGCAACATTGAGCGAGAGAGCGATCGCATGCAGTCATTGATTGATAAGTTGCTGGAACTTGCTCGTCTTGAAAAGCGCCCTGAGCTAGAGCAAGTCGAAGCTATCTCGCTAGAACAAATGGTCAATGAAGTGGTTGAGTCGGCGGATGCGCGTTTGAGTGCTAAGTCGGTCACTGCCAACATCCAAATTGATGACCATCTCTCCGTACTTGGTGATGCCTTCTTACTGAAACAAGCCGTTTTTAACCTGATGGACAATGCGCTGGATTTTGTTCATTCAGAGGGATGCATTGAATGGAAAACTGAGGTCACGAAAGAGAAAATGTGCCTGTCGATTTTCAATTCAGGTCCTCACATTCCCGACTATGCAATGCCTCGTTTAACCGAGCGCTTCTACTCCCTCGCTCGGGAAAATGGTGTTAAGAGCACTGGGCTCGGGCTTAATTTTGTTGAGCAAGTGATCAAGCTGCACAAAGGTCAGTTGCAAGTCGAAAACGTCGATGCTGGCGTGAAAGTGACCCTGATTTTACCAACTCCATAGAAACTCCACATTAGCTCCATTCGTTCTCCAAATTGCTGATTTAGATTACTCCCATCAGCAAATGGAGAATGAAACATGAAAAAGATCCTCAATAACCAACTCGGCACGAAGTTCGCCTTCGTGCTGTTTTTGTTTGTCTTACTGCAAATCCCGCTTTCAATGGTCACAGGGCTGATCTCAGAACGCTCATATCGCCAAGATGAAGTCAGAAACGACATCGCACGCAGCAGCAGCGGCGAACAGCGCATCATTGGTCCATTCATCATGGTTAACTACACCGAAACCAGTTACCGAGATGACAAAGTACAGATTAAAGAGCGTCGTAAATTCCTCCTACCTAGCACTTTTGATATGAGCGCGAATCTGGACAGTTTTGAAAAGTACCGAGGCATTTACCGTGCGCGTTTATACAAAGCACAAGTGGCGCTGAAAGGTACTTTTGATGCAGACGATCTCTCGGCATTGCAGGGGCTTGATATTGAAAACATGAGCCTAGTGGTTGGCATTGAAGACAGCCGTGGATTGATTCGTTTGGATGACATGACCATGGCGAGCTCTGATATCGAAGTCGCACCGGGAACAGGGTTAGACCAGTTGCCACAAGGCTTCCATAGCGCTCTGACTCTCGCTGACCTGAACATAGAGCAACCTTTGGCTTTCGATCTTAACTTCTTGCTGCAAGGGATGGGGCAACTTCAAGTCACACCAATCGGCAGTCAAACAACGGTTGAACTCTCTTCAACTTGGGCACATCCAAGCTTTATCGGTGATTACTTACCGGTGTCGTCAGAGGTATCTGAAGATGGATTTAACGCACAATGGGCGAGCAACAACTTCTCTACCAATATCGCGCAGCTGTTCCAAAGCTGTTTGTCATCGAGTCATGCGTGTCACGAGCTTGAACAGCGACAAATGGGCGTAGATTTGATTGATCCCGTTGACCATTACTTGAAGTCTCACCGAGCTGTGAACTATTCACTGTTGGTTATCACATTAGTGTTTGCAAGTTTCTTCTTACTGGAGCTATTACAAGCGCGTCCGGTTCACCCAGTGCAATACGGCTTTATTGGTCTGGCTTTAGCGCTTTTCTATCTGTTGCTGATTTCGATGAGTGAACACCTCGGCTTTAACTGGGCGTATGTGGTGTCAGCAGTCGCATCGACGGGGCTTTTAAGTGTGTACGTGAGTGGTATGTTGAGCAACACCAAACACGGAGCGATATTCGGAGCCTGTTTACTTACTCTCTACGGATTACTGTTTGGCTTGCTACAAGCAGAAAGTTACGCATTAGTCATGGGGACATTACTGTGTTTCGCGATTTTGAGCTTCACTATGGTCATTACACGCAACATCGACTGGTACGCACGAAATAAGAAAGCAGAAGAAAGTGCAAAGGCGAATCATGAAGACGTTTAAGCGAGCAGTTCTCACTGGGCAGCCAAGCGATATGGTGGAAGAGACGTCTGCTATCCGCCTGCAATTTTCTGCAAAAAATGGACTGAAAAGCTTGGTGTGTTTTATCACATTGGTCGTTATTGCGCTCTATGTTCGAGACAGCTTTATTCGCCCGACATTTGGTGATGTTCTCGTTGTGGTTTGGCTCTACTACTTTCTTGCAAGTATGTTCTCTATGCCCGTTAACTGGCTGGTTTCATTGGCGGTGTTGATTGCGTTTGCTGTCGAGTTGGGGCAATTGCTTCAGGTCGCAGCTTGGCTTGGTATCGAATCTTCATCGCCTCTGGCTGTAATTTTGGGTGCCACATTTGATTGGAAAGATCTGCTGGCTTACTGCATCGGAGGTCTACTGTGTTGGTGGATGGAAAAGAAATGAAAACCGAGATGAAAGCTATTGTGCTACCAGACCGACGTCGACATTCCAAACGAGGTATTCGTAAAAGGATCAAAATCAGTTTACTCAAGCGCGTGTACCTTTGGTCACTGACCAATAGAGAACTGCTGTAAACCTCACCTGTTTATATGAAATACAAAAGGGAATCTTAAACTCACCGGCGCACAGGGTGAGTTAAGATTCCCTTTATTAATAGGGTCTATTGAGCTTTCAAGCTGATTTTTGCAGCTGTTTGTGGGTAATTTATATGAGGCAGAGACATTTGAAATGTAGTTGGTGTAACTGATAAGCCGGTAATGAAGTAGAAATGAACCACAAACGCTGCCCGAAGGGTTCGGCTAAAAGCGTTTTACTCTTTGTTGAGAGGTAATTGCTTAGAATGACTAGGCGGCAAACCTCTCGCCGCGATTAAAACGCTTTTATCTCGAACAAAATTTAACCATGAAAGTTCAATAGACCCTAACTAAGACATCTAGCTGCTACTTTTAATTAGCTTTCAAATGAAAGTTTCTCGCCGAACATCTCTTTCCAGTCTTTATCGAACTGTTCAACCGCCGGTTTTACTGCTGGGTGAGCGAACATTTGTGCCGCCACATCAGTTGGTAGAGTAATCGCTTCGATGCCCAGTTTCATCACCTCCATCGCTTGTTGAGTGTTCTTGAAACTGGCTGCCAAAATCTTCGCTGGTAGTTGGTTTTGATCGAGCAACAATTGAAGATCTGCGACCACTTCAACACCGTTGCCGTTCATCGCATCAATGCGGTTTACGTAAGGTGCTAGATAGTCTGCACCGCACAGTGCTGCAAGGAAACCTTGTTGAGCTGAATAGATAGCGGTGGCAAGAACCTGAATTCCCTCTTTTTTCATTAGCTTAATTGCAGCTAAGCCTGTTTCTGTGGCTGGCACTTTTACCACCATATCGTAAGGCAATTCATTCAGTTGGCGCGCTTCTGCCACCATGCCTTCGACGGTTGAACTCACGACTTGAGCGTGAAAGCGAGGTGTACCGCCAAGTGCTTCTTGCATGCCTGCTAGGGTTTCATTCAGTCCCTGTTTTGACTTCGCCAAAATGCTTGGGTTTGTCGTCACGCCTTTTAGCGGTAGGCACTGGTTAAAGCGTTTTACTTCTGCCACATCAGCAGTATCTAAATAAAGTTCAATCATGGTTTCTACCTTAAACAAAATCTTCGTTTTGATGATGGGATCACTATAGATCTGACAATCGAACGAGATCTTGATTTTGATCAATTGAAATTTCATTTGAAACTATAATAATTTCATTAAATGAAAGCTAAGTGAAACTTGTAAATGCTCAAATGAAGCTTTCAGTTCGAACAAAGAAAAGCCGTTCATAAGACTTAACCAGCACAAAAAGAAACGAATTAAGTAAAAGCGGTAGCACAGACCAAGAGGCAAGCAGAGATGTATTTCAATATTCAACGATTCTCTACCCATGATGGCGATGGCATTCGTTCCATTCTTTTTCTTAAAGGATGCAGCTTGTCTTGCCCTTGGTGTCAAAACCCAGAAAGCCGCAGCGAAAAGCATTCACTGCTGTTTGATCAGCGAAGCTGTATGGAAGGTTGCCAGCTGTGCGTTTCTGCTTATCAAGCTATAGCTCAATCTACTGCGGGTAGTGAAACGGTGAGCGATGGTATTCAACGCATCGACAACCAGATCATCATCAATCGCAAAGCCATCAAAGAAGACCAACTGATCGCGCTGCGAAACGTCTGTCCTACGCAAGCACTGACCGTCTGCGGTGAAGAGGCGAAATCAGACATGCTGTTCGACACCTTAATGAAAGACAAACCTTTCTACGACCAAAGCCAAGGTGGCGTGACCTTCTCTGGTGGTGAGCCACTCATGCAAGCAGATTTGGTAGCAGAACTCGCACAGCGTCTGCATGACAACCAAGTCTCTACCGCTATTGAATCGTGCATGCATGTGCCGTGGAAGAACGTTGAAAAAGCCGCGCCACATATCGATTGCTGGTTGGCGGATTTAAAACACACCGACGAAGAAAAGTTTCTTAGTTGGGCGAAAGGTTCACTAAAACGCATCAAAGACAATTTCCGAAAACTGGCACCTATCGCAAAACGCATTGTGATTCGTGTTCCCGTTGTGCCAGGGTTCAATGACACCATCGAAGAGTTGAAAGACATCATCGATTTTGCGGCTTCACTAGAAAGCTGCCAAGAACTTCACTTGCTGCCGTACCACACGCTCGGCATCAATAAATACCGTTTGCTCGATATGCCTTACGAGTGTTCTGACAAGCCATTAAACAAACCAGAACTGCTAGAAAGCGCCATGCAATACGCAAGCGAAAACACCCAACTTAACGTGATTGTAAGAGGTTAACTATGGACCTGAATTACCTTCCTGAGCGTATCAAAGCGCACAAATCGGCACTGGTAAATATCGTAACGCCACCTGTCTGTACCGAGCGTGCAGAGGCATACACTCGTGCTTATCAAGCAAACGAAGACAAACCTGTAATTGTCCAACGTGCGCTAGCACTGCAAGAGCACTTACGCACTCGTACGATTTGGATTAAACACGATGAATTGATCGTCGGTAACCAAGCGAGCAAAGTGCGCGCTGCGCCTATTTTCCCAGAATACACTGTACGTTGGATTGAAGCGGAAATTGATGAGCTAGCCGATCGCCCAGGTGCAGGCTTTGCTGTTACTGAAGAAGATAAGCAAAGCATCCACAGCATCACGCCGTATTGGCGCGGTAAAACCGTTCAAGACCGTTGTTATGGCTTGTTCACTGATGAGCAGCAAGAAATCTTAGCCAGCACCATCATTAAAGCTGAAGGCAACATGACTTCGGGTGACGCGCACCTTGCCGTGGATAACGAGAAAATCTTGAAGCTAGGCATGAACGGCTTGCTAGAGGATGTTCGTCAGCACCGTGCTAACAATGATGTTTCGACCTTTGAAGGCTTGAAGAAAGAGCAGTTCTACAAATCGGTCGAAATTGTACTGCTTGCCATTCAAGACCACATGGTGAGCTACTCTGAATTGGCGGCAAAAATGGCGTTAGAAGAGACACGCCCGCTGCGCAAAGCTGAGTTAGAAAGCATTGCGGCAAACTGTCGTCATGTCGCGAGCCACGCACCAGAAAACTTCTGGCAAGCACTGCAATTGAGCTACTTCGTTCAGTTGATGCTACAAATCGAATCGAATGGTCACTCGGTTTCTTTCGGTCGTATGGACCAATTCCTAAACGAATTTTATGTTCGCGATATCGAAAACGGCGCGATTGAAAAAGACTTTGCACTAGAGCTTTTACAAAGCTGCTGGTTGAAGCTGCTTGAAGTAAACAAGATTCGCTCTGGCGCGCACTCAAAAGCATCGGCAGGTTCTCCGCTGTACCAAAACGTGTGTATCGGCGGTCAGAAGTTGAATGAAAAGGGTGAGCCTGAAGACGCAGTGAATCCACTTTCTTGGGCGATTCTGGAATCTTGCGGTCAGTTACGTTCGACGCAACCTAACTTGAGTGTGCGCTACCACGAAGGTTTGAACCAAGAGTTCTTAATGGGTTGTATCGAAGTGATTAAATGTGGCTTCGGTATGCCAGCGTTCAACAACGATGAGATTGTTATTCCTGAATTCATCAAGCTTGGCGTAGAGAAAGAAGACGCGTACAACTACGCATCTATCGGTTGTATCGAGACGGCGGTTCCGGGCAAATGGGGTTACCGTTGTACGGGTATGAGCTTCATTAACTTCGCTCGTATCCTGCTCGCTTCATTGAACGAAGGTGTGGATGCAACAACGGGTAAAGCTTTCTTGCCGCACGATAAGTCATTAGCAAAAGGCAACTTTGAGAGCTTTGAGCAAGTGACGGCTTCTTGGGCAGAGCAAATCCGCTACTACACCCGTAAATCGATTGAGATTGATACGGTAGTCGACAGCGTACTTGAACAGCAAGCTCAAGACATCTTCTGTTCAACGCTGGTGGATGACTGTTTGGCTCGCGGTAAAACCGTGAAAGAAGGTGGCGCGAAATACGATTGGGTATCTGGCTTGCAAGTCGGTATCGCGAACTTGGGTAACAGCCTAGCAGCAATCAAACATCTTGTTTTCGATGATGCGCAAATCACCCAACCAGAGCTTGCAAAAGCATTGGCTGAAGATTTCGACGGCATGGAGAACGAACAGCTTCGCCAACGTCTTATCAACTTTGCACCAAAATACGGTAACGATGATGATGCAGTAGACCAACTACTGGCAGACGCTTACCAAGTGTACATTGATGAGCTAGAGCAGTTCGTTAATACGCGTCATGGGCGTGGTCCAATTGGCGGCGGTTACCACGCAGGTACATCAAGTATCTCGGCAAACGTCCCATTCGGTGCTTCAACCATGGCAACGCCAGATGGTCGTAAAGCGAAAACGCCATTGGCAGAAGGTGCAAGCCCGTCATCTGGCTCAGACCGTTTAGGCCCAACGGCAGTGTACAACTCGGTCGGTAAGATCCAAGCGAATAAGATCCTTGGTGGCGTGCTGCTTAACCAGAAGTTAAGCCCAGCAGCGGTTGAGTCTGAAGGGGATAAGCTCAAGCTTTCTATGTTGATTCGTACCTTCTTCAACCACCACAAAGGTTGGCACGTGCAGTACAACATCGTTTCTCGTGAGACCTTGCTGGCTGCGAAGAAGAACCCTGAACAATATCGTGATCTTGTCGTGCGAGTTGCAGGCTACTCAGCGTTTTTCACCGCGCTATCACCAGACGCGCAAGACGACATCATCGCACGTACCGAGCACGAGTTGTAAGTACACTCACTAAGTAAAACAAAAGGCACCGATAGGTGCCTTTGGTTTGAATACTTAATTCGCGAATGACTATACCTGACCGCATTACAGCTTGTGCAAAATGGTCACGCATTTCTTCGTGACGTTGTCGTATTCTTTCGTCATGTAAGCGGTAGTGATCGCGCCCTCTTTCATGATGCAAATGGCATCGAGTAATGAAGCGTTGTCTGATTTGAGATAGCGTTGAATTAGCTCTCTGACTTGCTGCTTATGGTAGCGGCAATACGTTGCGATCTCGCCACTGTCGTCACTGAATTCCGCGGACGTATTGATGAAAAAGCAACCGCGAAACTCGCCCAACTTTTCTTCAGAGCCATGAAACCAGCCGTTGAGTGCTGTAAATAACTGATCGATCACTTCCGCGCACGTTTGTGCTGAAGAAAGCTTTTCCTCCAACCATTCCATAAATACTTGGTGGCGTTGTTCTAATGCGGCGATGATAAGCGCTTCTTTGCTCTCAAAATGGTTATATAGCGTGCGTTTAGCCACGCCAGAAACATTGAGGACTTCATTGATGCCAATAGAGTTGATGCCTTGTTTGTAAAACAGTGACAAAGCTGTGTCGATCAATAACTGTTTCTTTTTGTTCATAACTATGTCCTCAAAAAGTTCCATAAACACATATTGACAAAGGTAGACAGATTTGTCTATTTTATTTTGTAGACAATTCGGTCTACTTTGAGGTGTTTATGAATAATTTAATTTTATCGTTGGTTGCCGGGCTTGGCGCTACGTTGGCTATTGGCGTATTGTCCTACGCTGAGGTATCACTGACGGAGGTTGTACTCCTGATGGCACCATTTGGTGCTACCGCAGTACTGGTGTTTGGGGTGCCTAGCAGCCCTCTCGCTCAACCAAAAAACGTGATCATTGGTCACTTCATCACGGCATCTATCGGTATTGCGTTTAGCCAGTATGTTGACGTCACGCCGGTCACGCTCGCGATTGCGACGGGGCTAGGTGTGTCTGCGATGTTGATTACGAAGACCACTCATCCACCTGCGGGGGCAAATCCAATTTTGATCATGGCGTCTGGGCAGGGATGGAGTTTTCTCTTCACGCCTGTCCTGATTGGCGCGGTAGTGATTGTTCTGGTCGGTAAAGGGCTACAGTTGCTCCAAAGTCAGTACTTAAACCCTCGACTGAATGGTCAGAAGACCTAGTCGGATTGTAGTTAGAGCCGCGAAAGGGAGTGATCTCTTTTGCGGTTTTATCTTTTGTCGGTTTGCAAAAACAAAATCTGATTCTCTCTTGGTATTCAGTCGTATACATCAACATGGTAGTTAAATTGGTACAATGCGATGAACAGAATCCACCCTAAGAAACTATTGCACAGTAAATGGACGGCAATTTCACCTAAAAACAAAGAGAAGCATTTTGTCGTGACAGAAATGGAACTAGATGAAGATGGTAACGTTGTGAGATGTGTCATCGAGGCAGTCATGAGTAAACGCGACCGAGAGATGAACTGGCAAGACCTAAAAGACTCTGAGCAATGGATGCAAGGGTGGAAGTGAGTGACGCTTCGTTGTTGGGCGAATCAAGCAGAAACGTGCGTTGCGAGTAGGCAAAAGTGGTGCTATCTGATACGTTGATAATTCGTTCTAACGCCCACTCAAAGGATTAATTATGATTGATTTCGACAATTCCTCTGTATTTAAGCTTAAGCCGATTGACGTTTCTAATGCCAGAGAAGACTTCCTTAAGTTCTTGATTGATGGTGAGACTATTTTCGCTGCTTTTAAAACAGTTCGTGACCAAGTGGTGTTTACGAACAAGCGAGTGATAGCGGCAAATGTGCAAGGGATTACCGGCTCAAAAGTGGATTACACTTCTTTGCCTTACAGTAAGATCAATGCATTTTCTATCGAGACCTCTGGTACTTTTGATTTGGATTGTGAAATCGAGTTCTTCATGAGTGAGGTGGGAAGAGTGCGTTTTGAAATTAAAGGCTCGTTTGATTTGATTTCTTTCAACCGTATGGTTAGTGAGTATGTACTAGGTTAAGGGATTAGAAATGAGAGCTTCGCTGAGAGACAAAATTATAGAGGTCTGTGACAAAAAGATCGCGAGTAAAGGTGAATTGGTTGGTCTCTCATTTTATGCGTTTTTCGCTAATAAAAATGACGACCCAGAGCTGTTGATGGAAGCGGCTACGTGGTGGATTCAGACTCATCAGCTCGACCACTTCGAAAAAGCAGTAAAAATAAAATCAATGGTCGAGTCGGGGAGCTAAATTAAAAAAAAGAAGTAAAGAAAGCAGACAAATGCTAATAACGTTGCGGACAAAACAGGGTAGATAATGTAAGAGTCCTGCTTGTTGGTTCGTTGAAAACATAGCGAAACAAGTAAGACGTTATAAACAACAAGTAACAAGCTGATCATGGTTCCACTGTTTAGTGTCATACTTGATAGCTGAGTTAAGAAAAACGCCAATAAAAGGTAATCGAAGACAATGAGCCATAAAAAGGCTTTCTTCAGTAAGTCGCTTTTTCTTTTTTCGGATGATGTTATGTGCATATAGAACTCAACTAAAAAGTCACAGTAACAGAGGCTTTGGTTAGAGAGGTCACCATCAGAGTGGTGACCTTTTAAGATTATAATTCTTGAATTTTTACTTCGCTGGTGGCGGTATCGCCGGAGTAATTGATGACTTCTTGACGAATGACTGGTTGGTTGAATTCAGCCTTATCTTTCGCTTTTTGCAGTTCACTTTCTTGGTGGTTGCCAAAAAGGGTCTCAAGCACTTTAGCGGCAGGAGTCGTTAAAACAAACAGCTCAATACGACGGTTTTCGCTAGAATCTGGCTCATCAGGATTAAGCAGCGCTCTATCTGACATACCCGTTACCTGCATTACTCTATCATCCGGCATACCGCCTTCAACTAACGTATTTCTTGCTACGTCTGCTCGAGAGGCTGATAACGCCCAGTTAGATTGACGACCAAAACGCTTTTTAAATGGAATTGCATCTGTGTGTCCGCTGATGATCAGAGGGTTGTTAACACGATGAAATACAGGTGCTAGTGCGAGCAGTAAATCTTCAAAAAAAGGAGTAAGTTCTGCACCACCACGGCTGAACATATGCTGTTTGTAATCATCTTGAAGGACGATACGCAAACCTTGTGGTGTCACCGTGACGTTTACATTTCCCTGCGCATTAATTTGGGCAGTCATTTGCTCAATTACTTTCGCTAGTGCGGCAAGTTGCTCTTGAGTATCGAAGTTACCAGGAATCAAAGAATCAATTTCTGGTCCATCCCCATCACCTTTAAAGTAAGAGCTTACTACATGGTTGGAGTTGTGTTTACTTGGCACAGAAGAGTCCTGTGCCAAGTCGATAGGAGAAATACTTTGTGACGTATCAAATGGGTTGCCGTAACTCTTGTCGAATACGCTTGAACTATGCAAGTGGGCAACAATCGCTTTACGCTCTTCTTTGTCTACCACCTGCATAACCCAAAGTACAAGAAACAGCGCCATTAGGGCGATCATGAAGTCAGCAAACGCGACTTTCCACGCGCCGCCATGAGACGACTCATCATGGCTGTATACTTTGGCACGTTTGAACACTACATGCTCTTGTTTTTGCATTATCCCTCCTGTTCAGCTAACCACTTCTCCATTTGGTTGAATGTTGGTTTGATGTCTAGCTGAATATGTTTACGACCAGCGTCAATGGCGAGCAATGTCGGCTTTTTCGCTACGTAGGCAACCAAGGTTGCACGAACGCACTCAAAAGCAGTCATATTACGTTTTACTCGCTGAGCCATGGCGTTACTTAGTGGATCTAAGCCACAGTAACAACCGAAAATACCAATGAATGTACCAACGAGAGCTGCCGCAACGTGATAACCAATCATAGCGATTGAGCCATCAATAGCTTGCATGGTGATAATGATGCCACCAACTGCTGCAAGAATACCGAAGCCAGGTAGTGCTTCTGCTGTACGCTGTAGTGAGCGTGAAGGTAAAAGCATTTCGTTCTGTATTGCTTCGATTTCTTGCTCTAGCAGTCCCTCTAATTCATGAGGCGACATCTGTCCCATTGCCATTAAACGTAAATTGTCAGTAATGAAAGAAATTAGGCGATGATCTTCTGCGATCGTCGGGTAAGCGAGGAACATAGAGCTTTGCTCCGGAGCCTCAATATGAGAATCCAGAAACTTGTATCCGCGGTTTCTCGCTGTCTCTAGCAAGTTGTTGAGTAGTGCCATTAATTCCATGTAGTACTCATGCTCTTCTGTTGGACCTTTAATGGTCGCTGGCACTTGGCGACGCATTTCTTTCAGTACATGAGGCGGATTACCGATGATCAGAGAACCAGCAGCGGCGCCAATAATGATAAGGAATTCGGCTGGCTGCCAGATAGCACCTAAGCTACCACCGGCCCACATATATCCACCGAAGACGCACACCAGGATAGTGAGCACTCCAAAAAACTTTTGCATCTTGTGACTCCTAAGAGGACATTAATTGGTTGAGTTGTTTCAGCGCTTGTTTGTGAAGCTGACATATACGAGGTGGTGTCAGATCCAATACCAGAGCTATTTCGTGTAAGTTGAGTTCATGTTGATAGAACAGAGTCAGGAGCAGTTGATCACGCTTAGGTAACTTACCCAAAGCACTGTCTAAACTACGACGAATATGTTCATGTTCCATGCCATCGTATTGTCCGCCAATGTAGCTATCACCGCTGCTCTCCATCAGTTGATCAAGGCTTTGCATCTCGCCTGCGAGAGCGGCATTTTGACGGTTGTAATAATCTTGCTCATTCGTCCCTAAAGCCTGGATGATTTCGGCATCCGTTGGCATTCGACCTAACGTTCGAGTGAGATCTCGAGTCACGTCGTTGAGCTCGTGGGCTTGTTGACGAGTCTTACGTGAACGCCAATCTAGTCGGCGTAATTCGTCTAAAATAGCTCCCCGAACTCGACAAACGGCGAAAGCAGGAAAGTGAGGATCGTCAACATCGCCATATCGGCGTCCAGCCTCGACTAGAGCGATAAGGCCTATCTGCTGCATATCTTCAATACTACAGTGAGAAGTGGCATGAACGCGCAGCTGGTTAACTACGCGTTTTACCATGACCTGATGACGTTGTAGCAATGCGTTTTCATCAATTGGTCGTGACGGTGTTGTCACTTCCTCTTCTGTGGTGTAAGTGTCTTGTACATTCATGTCTAACATGGTTGTGCTCCGTTATTGCACAACATATTTAGTCAACAAAACATCGTCGATTTCTCGGACGATGTCTGTTTTAGCAAAAGCGAGTAGAAGCGTTTGCTTCACTTCGTCTTGCAGAATATCGATGGCACCCGCTTGCTGTAACTGATCAAACGTTTTGTCGCTAAACAGTTTTAATAGAGAGTTTTGTACCATAGGCATGTATTCATCGATCTCTTTGATACGCTCTGGACGGCGTGTCTCAATTGCCAGTTCTAGCATCACAAAGTGAGTCTGTTTCTTGCCTTTAACGGTCAAAACGACTTTGTCCAAAGGATGGAAGCTAGGACCTTTACTTGTCGGTTGTTCTGTGACCAAAAAAGACAGTGGAGAGTCTTCGATCAGTGAACCAGAGTCAGGTGACTCTTGAGCGTGTTTGTTTAAGTACCAGATTCCGCCCATAATTGTGACGGCCGAAACGAGGGCACTGGTGATGATCATGGCGATAAACAGGGCGATCATTTGTTGTTTGGTCATAACCTTTTTCCTCGAAGATTTACTAAGCTTGAGTGCTTAGCCAGTGTTCTGAATAGTTAGTTGTTGTCGTGGTTTGGAATGCACCAGATTCTCGTGCGGCGAAAATATTGGCGTCTTCTTCGTTTGCATGTGGGTCATTTCGACCTTGGTTTTGATCAGAGCCAACATTGACATCGACATGAACGAAGTTTTGCTCTTGTAACTCAGTACGCAATCGTTCCGAAACTTGCATTAAAGCTTCTCGTGTTGCTGCGGCATTGGCGTTGATGTGGACACTCAATCGGTCACCTTCAACACGTACAAGTAAATCCAATTTCCCTAAGTCTGGTGGGTCTAGGCGGATTTTTGCTTCTTGTACATTTTGTTGAGCTTGGAGCGTCACGCGATCATGTAATACTTGCATCATTTGCTCCCCCCACTTTCCGGCAGTGGTATCAACACGCACCGCTGCCCACTCAGAGCCTTGAGCTTGAACATGACTCGTCGCAACCGGTGAATGTGCAGATTGTGTTGTAGGAGCTTGTGCTTGAAGTAGAGATGCGGTTGGTTGCCCTTGAACAGGTTGATTCAAAAGAGTTTGAAACTCAGCACCGGAGATAGGCAAACGCGAACTCGATGAAGTCGGCAGACTTTGCTTCACATCTTGTTTTGATGATGTGTTTAACATAGCGTTAGACGAATCTTGAGTAACAGACTTAACTTCGCTCGCAGTCATTAAAGATGACGCTTTTCCTAGTTTCTCAGCCTGCTTCTCTGCCATGGTAATCATACCCTGGGTTAAAGCTTGAGCTTGCGCTGCAAGATCAGTCGATTCTGTTAACCCTGGTGTACTGGTCAAGTTGGCATCCGGATCTGAAGCTGAGCGGTCATCAGTATCAAAACCATGACTTTGTACTTTGTTTGCGCTGTTCAAAGTAGAGGCCGTAAGGTGAAAACTCGGTACCGCTGACGCAGAGTTAAAGTCTTGCTCACCATTCTGCTTGTTCCCTGATTTAAAACCATGAGAAAAGCCGTGTACCGAGTTCGCTTGCTTGATGTGACCCTCATTGTTAGCTGGCGAATTACCCGAGTGCTGAGTTGAAGAAGGTATGATCATTGAGTTAGCTCCATGGTCATTGCTAATTGATAGGCCATAGCGCGTTCTTGATGGTCATTGACCATGTTCATCTCTTTTTTCAACTCGTTGGTCGACTTCTCTAATACTGCGAAGGCATTAGCGTGCACTGTTTTCGCTCGCTGGATTTCAGGTGCAAGCTTAGGATCTTTCAAAAAAGGCTTGTGACTGATCAAAAGCTCTCGCAACTGCAAGTCGTACCGCTTGAGCGCATGCCAATCGGCCGTTTTTGCGGCGAACTGGATGAGCTGAGATAAATGACGGAATCGCTCTGGCGATACTTTATGCTTGTTGTCCAAAATTCATCCAACCTTCACGAATGTTACCCATTACACGCTCAACGTTAACCAAGCGATTTGCATCGTTTTGCACGCTAGCGTAATAAAGTTCGACTTGGCAGAAGTCATACAGCTGGCGTAGGTTTTCCGCAATTTCACCGCCGTTTTCATCATCTAAAGCACTTGTTAGTCCAATCAAGATGTTCATGCATTTGTTGATTCCATTCCCTTTCTCGGCCAAACGATTTGCGGCTAGGTGGCCGCGAATACGTTCAACTTCATCGAGTAGGCCATCGATTAGCATGATGACCAATTGGTGTGGATTTGCTGCTGCCGCTTGAGCGTCGAGATCGACTTGTTGGTACGAATCGTAACCAGAATCCATAAGCATGAATATTTCTCCTAAATTTGGAACCAAATGTCTTATTTTTGAGCATTAAACATGGACATGGTTTGGTTCATTTGGGTCATAATTGAATTCATTTGAGTGAATTGTTTGAGATAGCGGTTGTACGACATTTCGTACTTACGCTCTAAATTGATTTGTTTATCTTTGATTCGGTCTAAGCTTGACTGTATTGCGTCTTTACGCGTGCTGAAGGTACCTGATGAGAACTTCAAGAAAGGCTCTACCATCGCGTCAAGAGAATCTAGCAAAGCGTCATCCCCATTAAACAACGCCTCTAAGCCTGCGCTGTTTGTTTGTTGAGCTTCTTTGAACTTTTCTTGATCAACTTTCATTTTACCGTTGCGGTCTAGGCTCACGCCGATTTCGCTTAGGCGCATACCATTGTGTTCACCTCGGATTAACCCCGTTAACTGACTCTCAATAGAACGCAATGTCGAGTCGCTAGCGAGCACGCCGCGTTTCTGATCTTCACCGCCAATTTGGGTGTACTGATCGATAGTCGAAACAAGGGCATTGTAGGTTTCCACAAACTTATCTAGTTGTTCTTTAGTGCCTTCGCTATCAGCTCCAATTTTTAAACCGATTGGCGAATCTCCCGCGGCTTGCGGTTTAGATACGGTAATGTCAACACCGTCGATGACACCTTCAAAAGTATTACTTGCGTTGGTTAGTTTCAGGCCTGAGTCTTTTGCACCTAGCCACATAACCGCATCTTGCGGAGCGTTGATTTGCTTGAGGTTGGTGAAGGCGTCTTCAAACCACGCTTGGCCAGTACCCGATGCAGATACGTTGATCTTATTTTCGACACCAGTTTCAGTGCTCGATAGCATAAAGTGTGTTTGACCATTCGAGCGAACTAGAGTGGCGTTAACGCCAGGGTTATCCGTGTGATTGTTAATCGCACTGGCTAAATCGCTGATCGTTGCAGTGCCGTCACCATTAACATCAACGGAGGACAAGTCTAGAGTCATTGTTTCACCGTTGATGGTGAATTCTAAAGATCCAGTTGTTGGTACTTCTGTCGTTGCCTCAAGGTCTGCAGGCATACCTGTAGATACTTGATGCGCCGTTGCCACTTTTTCTACAAAAATCTGATAGTTACCCGTTAGCGCTTTAGCATCCGCGTTTGCAGTAAAGTTACCTTCTTGAGAGAGTGTCGCACTGTTTTTGATGATGCTGTTTGTGCTGTTATTCATCTCTTTCATTGCAGTACGAAAATCACGTAGTGCGCTTTCAACTTTATTAAAAGCTGACAGTTGTGACTGGTACACATTAGCTTGCGCTTGGTAACGGTTTTTGAATGGGTTTGTGTCCAATTGTGCGAATTGGGTTGCCATTTTTACTGGGTCTAAAGAACTCATGAGGTGTGCTCCTCTCATCTCTTATTGGCTTGAATACTTTGAATGCTACGCCTTAGTTTAATTATCAGTGGCAAGATGCGTGCCGTATATTAAATTCAATTAAAACAAAGGTTTAAAGCTATTTTGTTTTCTTGGGAGGAAGTGGTGTTTCCACCTTGTTTGTTCCGCCTTCCTCCATGGAAAAAGTAATTTCCTTATAAGAAAAGGCGACCTAAACAAAGAAAATATTTAATTGTATTGACGGTTCTAATTAGGAGAGATGTTTTAATTAGACGTTATATTCAGCCTTTACTTCAGCTTGATTCAGATAATTCTTACAGAGTGCATTAATTGCGTTCTGATATTATTTTTGATAGTGCGATGTGCAAGTGTTCTCACTAAAAATTAAATTTTTTACGTTTCAAAGAATGTCAGTTATGAATGAATTTGCGTTGCGATTGATGAAATGTGCTCGTGCATATGAAGAGTTCATTAACAAAAAACTATTAAGTAAACAGAGCATCAATTCTGATGAGATAGCTAGTATCTTAAAGGAAGCTAAGTTCAATTTTCCTGAACTTAGAGATAGTAAAATAGGAAGCAAATTAGAGACGATAGAATTAGAACTGTTTAATAAGGTTTTATTTAATATTATGTTGAAATTCGGATTCAGAGTGCCTGAATCTCACAAAGATAATACGAGCTCTATTTATATTCGTAGATAAAAATAAAGCCTTCCATAGGAAGGCTTTATAATTAAGACGATTTAAATTAAGCGCACTATTAACTAAGTAATTAGCGTAGTAGTGACATTGCCATGCTTGGAAGCTGGTTAGTTTGAGACAGAACAGTTGTACCTGCTTGCATCAACATTTGGTTCTTAGTCATGTTTGAAGACTCTACTGCAAAGTCTGTATCCATGATACGACCTTTAGATGCTGTAACGTTTTCTACCATGTTACCAAGGTTAGCCATAGTGTGCTCAAGACGGTTGATGTTCGCACCGAAGTCTGCACGAGAGCTACCAATTTTTTCTACTAGACCGTCAGCGCCGCTGATTTTGTCTAGTGCTGCTTTTGCTTTAGTCGCGTCATCGATACCATCTGTAATTGCTGCATCAGCAAGAATAGTAGTGATTTCACCGATACCTGCGCTTGCGCTTACAGTCAATGTTTCAGCAGAAGATGCACCGATTTGGAATGTTACGTCACCTGCACCGAAGCCGCCGCCTTTAAGAAGGTTTTGACCACCGAACTTAGTGTTGTCTACGATGTTGTTTAGTTCTGCAGTAAGCTGTGTGAACTCTTTGTTAAGAGACGCACGGTCTGTTGCACTGTTTGAACCGTTCAACGATTGTGTAGCAAGGTCGTTCATACGGTAAACGATGTTTGTCATTTCATCCATCGCACCTTCAGCAGTTTGCATCATAGAGATGCCGTCTTGTGCGTTACGCATTGCTACTGACATGCCGCGTGTTTGCGCTTCTAGACGGTTAGCAATTTGAAGACCAGCAGCGTCATCAGCAGCTGAGTTCACACGGTAGCCTGTGCTTAGACGTTCCATTGCTGTGTTTAGAAGTCCGCTTGTTGTGTTCATTGTGTTTTGAGTTACAAGCGAAGCGTAGTTAGTGTGCATTGATAAAGCCATCTTAGTCTCCTTAGTTAGTCACTATATCTTTCAGGCCTCGGGATATTCCCTTGTCACTAACTAGAGGCGGTCGGTCGGCTTTAATGATTAATTTGAAAATTAAAAAATTTCTAAAAAAGATAAAAATTGATGATTTTTAGTGATTTGTATTCCATGAAAACCGGGAAAATCATCATATAAGCCTAAATTTTTTAGTTAAGTTAAAGAAACTATTGCCCAATGATCTTGTGGTTATCCGTTATAAATAAAAAAACAGCACGAATAAATCGTGCTGTTTTAAATATAAATGGTTGAGTTTCAACTATTCCTCATCAAAAGACTGAAAGGAGAGAGAGGTTGGGATATCGCTGAAATAACCAAAATAATAACTGGCACCCAATAAACGATAACGGTTAAGTTCCGTTTGACTCGCTACACGTCCGGCAACCCAAGTATATTTATGCTTTCTTAAGAACTTAGCAATAGGTAGGAAAGCGTGTCTTTCTTCTTTATCCTCTAGTGTGACTGACAATTTGATCATATCGGGACTAAAGTCTGCGACGCGCTCGAAGTTCACTTGCGATGTCGCGACTTCAAACCAAAGTGAATATGCATTCTCTTTTAACTTTTTGGTGAGTGTGGCGACTTTATCACGATCACATAACGTTTCATCAGCTTGAAGAGAAGGAATCACATGTTGAAAAGCAGAAGAGTGGAATTGAATCGTCTGTTCGAGAAAATAAACCCCAGGCTCCCACAGTAATGCATCCACGCGAATCGGCACGACAACATTACTAATCAAGTCGTGGTGAAAGGCTTCTAACTGAAATTGTGTTTGTCTTAGTGCAAGGTAAAGACTGAACAAATCCAGGCAGTACTGCATTTGTTCAGAGAGTTTGAATTGATAGACACTTTGTTCTCCACGCATACCAAATCTCAACGTCAGGTGTTGGAATTCTACTTCCCCTGATTGAGCTTCCCTAATTGCTTGGCATGCGTGTTGGACATCATTGTGTTTTAAAGCATCAAAGACTAATTGATCGTCATCCGTGACGATATGTTGTACTGCGAGACCAACCAAATGTTCGTACATCGCATGTGTTGAAATAAGATTAACCAAGGTTTCCTACCACATTGATTTGTTTGTTTTCTGGGATTTCGTTGTAAGACAATACTGCCAGCCCTTGTGTAAATGTACGAGCGTAACGCGCTAGAAGAGGGCGCAGCTGTGGCATAACGAGAAGGATCGGAGGTAGCCCCTGTTGCTTAAGCTGTTGTCTGATCAATGGCAAGTTTTGTTGGAACTGACCAAGAATGTTTGGCTCAATTGGGAAGCTATCTAGTGTTACCGTACCAGAAGATTGTGCTTGTTGCAGTGAAGTTAGTAGCATTTGTTCTAGCTCATCAGACAGTGCGTAGACATTTAACTCGTTCTTTTGTCCTGCAATTAAGTTAACAAGCGTACGCTTTAGTGCACAGCGCACATCAGATGCAAGTAGGATCGGGTCCTTTGTATTTTCCGCGGATTCCAACATTGTGTTGGCAATCGTGCGAATATCTTTTAGTGGCACTTGGTCCAATAAAAGCTGACGATATACTTTCAGCTGCTGTGCTGGATTAAGTGCTGCTGCTAATGCTTCTGCTAGTTTCGGGGCTTGTTGTGTCAAACGCTGGGTTATTGCTTCCACATCGTCGTGCGTAAACAATTCTGCAAGGTTTGTCTTCATGATTTTACTAATATGAGTGGCTATAACAGTGCCATCGTCGACAACTTGGTAACCCATATTAAGTGCTTTTGCTTTATCTTGATGCTCAATCCACACAGCTGGCAACTGATAAGCAGGATCGCTACCCAAAATGCCATCTACCTCACCGTAAGTTTCGCCAACCGCTATCGCCATTAAACGCTCTGGTTCAATAAAACCTTGCTCAATGACTTCGCCATTTAGAGAAATTGTGTATTGGTTTGGCTTGAGGCTCAGGTTGTCACGAATACGAACTTCAGGTAATAAAAAGCCAACTTGTTCAGAAAGGTTTCGACGCACACCGCGGATACGTTGTGATAAAGGAGCCCCTTGTTCTTTGTTGACTAGATGGACGAGTCGGTAACCAAGCGCAAGTGATAATGTTTGGACGTGAGGAATATCATCCCATGTCAGCGGTGTATCATCGTCTTGCATTGCTTGTGAAAGTGCTTCGACCTCTTCAATCTGGGAGTCTTGCACTGGCTTCTTGGTTTGACGCCACCCTGCGAACGCTAATGCGCCAGCAAACGCAAAAAAGGCTAGGTGTGGCATACCCGGTACCATACCGATTACCGCCATAATACCTGCGACAGTAAATAGCGTTGCAGGAGTTGCCAGTAATTGCTTTTGCATGGTTTCCGACATGCCATTATCGCTATCATTAATTCGCGTAACGATAATCGCGGCAGCCGTTGCCAATAGTAGTGAAGGAATTTGAGCAACTAGACCATCACCGATTGTGAGTAGGGCATAAGTTTTAAAGGCGTCAGACGCAGCGAGTCCATGCTCGAAGACACCAATACTAATACCACCAATGATATTGATAAACAGAATCAACAAACCTGCGATGGCATCGCCACGCACAAACTTTGATGCACCATCCATCGAACCATGAAAATCGGCTTCGTTGGCGACTTCTTTACGGCGTAAGCGAGCCGTTTCCTGATCGATAAGGCCAGCGTTTAAGTCGGCATCAATTGCCATTTGTTTGCCTGGTAAAGCATCCAACGTAAAGCGGGCTGAAACCTCAGAAATACGTTCACCACCTTTGGTGATTACGACGAAGTTGATGATCATCAAGATGACGAACACCACCATACCAACGACGTAGTTACCGCCAATGACGACTTCACCGAATGCTTGAATGACCTTACCCGCTGCGTCACCACCATTATGTCCTTCTAAGAGTACAATTCGCGTAGAAGCCACGTTCAATGTTAGACGTAATAATGTTGCGACCAGCAAAATAGTTGGAAAAACAGAGAAATCTAATGGTCGCTTTGCGGTTGTGCTGACCAGCAATACTAGGATTGCTAAGACGATATTAAAGGTAAACAGCGCATCCAGTAGCAGAGGAGGCAAAGGAAGAATCACCATTGCTAATATCATTAGCAAGACGATTGGAATGCCAACGTAGCCTTTGGTTGATGTTTGAAGTTGTTTTAACCGGTTAAGCATACTTTCGTGTCCTTGGATAAACGCGGGTTAATCAGTGCTGCAAATGTTTTGGAATCGAAAAATGAGGTAAAGGAATTGGCTCTTTTCCCTCACCTTTACGAAAGGCTTTCAATTGCAAAACGTAAGTAAGAATATGTGCCACTGCGATGTACAGTTGGCTTGGGATTGCTTGTTCAATCGCCGTCGTGTGATAAATCGAACGGGTAAGTGGCGGGGAGTTAATGATTTCCACTTTGTTTTCTCGGGCGATACGTTGAATGTGCATAGCGGTTTCGTCTACGCCTTTTGCGACGACAAAGGGCGCGTCAGAAAGCGAAGGCTCGTATTTCAGTGCGACTGCGTAGTGCGTTGGGTTTGTGATGATCACGTCAGCCGTCGGCACCATTTTATCGATCTTACGGCGCGCAAACTGTTGCTGTATTTGACGAATACGTTGTTTTACTTCCGGACGACCTTCATTATTTTTAAATTCCTCTTTCAATTCTTGTTTCGTCATGCGGAGTTCTTTTAGGTGTTCCCAACGCTGATAAGGAATGTCGATAACCCCAAATAACAACAATGCAAAGCCCATTAAGAGTAAGCCTTCAAACAGAATTGACATTACTAGAGAAAAACCTTGGCTGAGTGGGAGGTTTTGCATGCCAAGTAATGGCTGTAAGTGGTTGTCTAAATAGCCATATAAGATGCCGAAGATCACGGCTACTTTGAACGTCGACTTTAAGAGCTCAACCACTGAGCGGGTCGAAAAAATGCGCTTTATCCCGCTCAAAGGATTAATTTTGCTGAGCTTTGGCATCACGTTCGCGGGACGGAACATCCAGCCGCCTAGCACAAGGCTACTACCACAGGTCACGATAATAATGACGGTAAACAATGGTAATAGCATGTCGATGATGACCGCTAAACTTTGTCCCAATTGCTCGACAAGTTGTTTAGGATTTTCTAGGTCGGCTCGCGTCAGCATCATGTTGTAGCGAAAGATCCCCGACATGCTTTCCCAAATACTATTAAGCTGAGAGTAAAAGTAGAGCGCCACCGCTAGAAATATAACCGCAGTAGTAAACTCTTTCGCGCGAGGAATTTGTCCTTCCTGGCGGGCTTTCTTTACCTTCTGCGGTGAGGCTTTTTCAGTTTTGTCTTGAGAAGATTGATCGCTCATGCTCCCCCCAACATAAAGTTACTCAAGTGTCTAATGGTGTCGTGAACGAGCGCCGTGTAGCGACCAGGAACACCAGAAACTGAGATTAATACGCTGAATAGACCCAGCAGCATCGTCATAGGAAAACCTAACGCATAGACATTAAGTGATGGTGCGGCTCGGTTCATTACACCAAAACTGATGTTGGCTAGAAGCATGGAAACAATAGCGGGCAAAGCCAAAGCGAGTGAAGAGGCAAACATCCAACCGAAAATATTGACAACACCTTGCAGAGAAAGCGATGTGATACCAGATCCGACTGGCCAAACAACAAAGCTTTGAATCACGATATCTATGACGAGTAAGTGTCCTTCTAGCGCAAGAAACAACAAGGTTGAGAAAATCAGAAATATGCGTCCCAAAATGGCGACAGAAAGCCCGTTAATAGGATCATTCATCATCGCCATACCTAAGCCCATTTGCAGAGAAATCACCTGACCAAGCATGGTGAAAACGTTAAAGAGCATGTGCAAAATTAACCCAAACATTACCCCCCAAATAGCTTGCTCAAAAGCAAGGAACAGGGAAGTCATAGAGAATAACTCGACTTGTGGCATGGGTGGCATTAACGGTCCAGTAATGACAACGATCGAGAGGGCCAGTAAAGTACGAACCCAAACAGGAATAATCGCATCACCAAAGAAAGGCATTGAAATAAATACGGCTCCCACACGAAAAAACGGCCACCAGAGTTGACCGAGTATCGCCGAGAGCTCTGCAAATGTGATGGCCATTAGCCAATCATCCCTGGTATGTTGTGGAACAAGAAATCAAACAGTTCCATGATCTTACGGAGCATCCAGTGACCTGCAAAAATCACCATTAATAAGGTAACGAGCAAACGTGGCAAAAAGCTGAGTGTTTGCTCGTTGATTTGTGTGGCAGCCTGAAATACGGCGATACACAAACCGACAATTAAGCCTGGAACAACCAATACGGCAACCATCAAAATGATCAGCCATACTGCATCGGAAAATAACGTTACGGTTAGTTCTGGGGTCATAACTGCTCCTAGTTAACCGAAGCTGGCAGATAAGGTGCCAACTGTCATTGCCCAACCATCCACGAGTACAAATACCACCAACTTAAAGGGAAGTGAGACAATCAAAGGTGATAGCATCATCATACCCATTGCCATCAGGACACTGGCGACAACCAAGTCGATGACCAAAAACGGGATGAAAAGCATAAAACCAATTTGGAAGGCGGTTTTCAGTTCACTAATGACAAATGCAGGCAAGACAACGGCAAATGAAATATCCTCAACGTTTTGGTCGAGAGGCTCATTGGCAATACGTAACATTTGTTCAAGAGAGCTTTGGTGCGTCTGTGCCAACATGAACTCTCTCACTGGTTTCTCTGCAACAGAAAAAGCCTGTATTAGCGTGATTTCGCCGTTGTCGTATGGCTGAAACGCATTTTCATAAATATCGCTCCAGACAGGGCGCATAATCAGTAACGTCAATGCGAGAGCGATCCCGACCAACACTCTGTTAGGTGGGCTTTGTTGAAGACCAAGAGCTTGGCGCAAAATCGCAAGGACAACGACAATTCGAGTAAAGCTCGTCGCCATCAAAATAAATGCTGGAAGAAAACTGAGCGCCGTCATCAACAACAGAATTTGCAGTTTAACGCTGTATTCTTGTTGTGTGTCGCCATCAGAAACGGACAAGATAGTTAAGCCGTTGTCAGCCGCCATTGTTGGGAAAGCAAACAAAAGTGACACCAATACCAAAAGAGGTAACCAACGGTGCCAAGCGCTCAGATTTTTCATTGTGATGCCTACCTAAGATTATTGACCAACGCCACTCAATGCAGAGTCATGTACATCGATCAGACGAAGTCCATACTTATCATTGACAACGACAACTTCAGCGTGGCCCATAAGAGAACCGTTTACTTTCACGTCTAAAGGCTCGCCATTGAGCTTTTCCAACTCGATAACCGTGCCTTCACCCGCTTTCATTAAGTCCCCAAGTGGGATCTCCTTACTCGCAACTTCCAGCGTGACTGTGACAGGAATGCTTTTGAAAAAGCTAAGGTCACGTTCCGCAGTGGCTGGTTCTTGTTGGAGCGTATCTTCGGCTTCAAAGTCTTCTAATTGAAAATCATCAAAGTTCAGTTCTTCTGCGTCGAATGCATTAGTTTCTAGCGCTTCGCTCATCGCTGCGGTTCCTTATCAGGGTTAAAGATCAAAACAAGTTGGCCGTCTTGCTCGGCAATACGACCTGTAAATAGAGATTGGTTGCCAATGCTTACTGGAACCGTGTTAAGAAGCTCAATAGGTAAAATATCGTTGGGTTGTAAGCCAACCACATCACTTAAAGGCATCTTCTTTTTACTTAGAACAACGTTCAGTCGAACGGGGGTCGTCTCTAAAGAACGACAGAAAGGTTGAAACAAATCGGTATCAGGCTGCAGTTCAAGCTGCTCGATCAGCGTTTGAATAAGATGACCATCTAGCTTGAGATGAATTGAGCCTTGATGATCGTCAAACGCAATGTTTAATTGAACGTTAATGCCAATTCCTCTAGGGGTCTCATACTCACCCGTGTCCCACATTTCACCAGGAGCAAGCCAACCGATGATGATTCGACTGATGCGCTCTTGTAAACGTAAGTCACTGGCCGTCAGAGTAGCGGCTGAACGCTCTGCACTTGCACCATAAAATCTATCAGCCAACTTTATTAGCGTGTGAGGGTTACCATGGATGAATACCATGCCGCCTTCCTGATGTTGATAGGTCGACGTTTGCTCTTTGTCCATCTCAACCGATGTAAAGCGGTGCAAGTCTACTGAGGTTAAGCTAGCTTCCACTTTTCCTGTGCTGAGCCAATTTTGTAATTCAGTCGTAAGGTTTGAGCAAGATTCTGAAATTAAATTATCGAGCTTCTCACGAATTATATGAATAGGTTTGCCTAATAATTCTACATCAAGTAGTTGACTATCAGAAATAGGCTCGCTAACTCTATTTTCCATTTATATTTTACCGTGCGTTAACAATCGAAAGTGTTTTAACTTAATGGCGTGTAGTCTACACAGAAATTTTAATGATCTTTTAGCTCCAAACTCTAAGATTGTGACTTTAGTTCACATGTTGCTTTGTTCATATAGTCATAATCTTTTAATGATATTTAAAAAGAGTTAGTTTTCTTTATAAATCGCTTAATAAATAAAATAACAATGTTGAGCGTTTTAGTTGTTATGGATTTTTTAAATTGCCTTTATGGCGTAACAACAACTTCAAATAAATAAATTATAAGATACTGTTTTTTATGCTTAAAGCTTCCGACGGAGGCTAAGCGTGCTCTCTTGAGCGTTTTGTAAACAATTTTAATATTCAGAATAGGTAATTAAAATGATTAGCTATGCCAGTTCTCTCGGCTTGGTGGCATATTTAATTAAACGGTTTAAGTCATGGGAATGTAAGATATACATGAATCATGTCCGTTTGATAATTTGTAACACAATTATTGTTATCAGTTTTATTTTTTCAAAAGTGTCATATTCAGAAGAAGTCTTAACAATCCCTATGGACCTCTCTAAATGGACATATGAGGGAAATAAATTCAAATGCAACTTGTTGCAATCAAATAATGACTATGGGAAGTTTTATTTCCTAGCGGAACCTAATAATAAATTCTATTTTATTTCCGATATAGAATATGAAAACAATAAATGGAAAACGATTGCTTTAACAACTCAAAATGCTCCTTGGAGTGATGAGCTTTATAGAAAAGAATTTGGTTCCCTTGAATTTACTAAGCCGTCTCAGCGTTTCATCTTTAATAAAGGCGCTGAAGAATTCATGGATTCAATTGCTTCGGGTAGTTGGGTGACGCTGTCACTTAAAGGAAGTAATGCTTCCTCTGTTTCAGAGATTGTGATTCCTACTCTTCAAATTCAAAACGCATTGAAATCATTTAATGTGTGTCGCGCGCGATTGCCTAAATTGTCTTTTTCAGAGGCAAGGGATATGGCGCTCTCATTTGAGTTTGGTCAGAAGACGTTAAGTCGTGGACAGAAAGCAACACTAGAAGCGCTGTATAGCTATGTATCTGTGGATGATCGAGTGACCAAAATCCTCATCGACGGTCACACCGATAACGTTGGTTCAAGTTTAACGAACCTTTCTGTGTCACGTACTCGAGCAGAGCAAGTCACCAACGCTTTGATTGAGCTTGGGGTCGACGAGTCGATGATCGAAACACGAGCTCATGGTTCGCGTTACCCAATTGCCAGCAATAACTCGGTTAATGGCCAAGCAAAAAACCGACGTGTCACCCTGCGTTTAGTGAGGGACAACGAGTATACGGCTACGAAACACCACCCAGATCTACAATCACAAAATCAACAAACGAAAGTTAAGGTTCAATGATGACGAAAACGAAAATTTTGTTGGTTGAGCCAAATGAAGCTCTTGCTCAACCAGTATTGGATGTGTTGCAAAATGCAGGTTACACCGCGAAACACACTCGTACTGGTCGAGGCGCTTTGCTTGAAGAGCGAGCAGAAATCACTTTAGTGAGCTCTACGCTGCCGGATATGTGTGTTCGTGAGTTTGTCGCGTGTCACCAAAAGCAGCGAAATTCGGGTGTTGTTATTGCGATTGTCGACCAAGAACAAGGCATCTTGGCTGCTGAGACGATGAAAGCGGGCGCTACTGATTATCTATTACGCCCGTTTGAATCTAATCAGTTGGTTAATCTGCTTAAACGTGTTGAAGCGTTAGGTAAGCCAATGGCCAACATTGTTGCGGAGTCTTGGAGAAGCAAACAAGTTCTGCAATTGGCGCATCGTGCAGCATGTACTAACGCGAGTGTGCTTATTACAGGTGAATCGGGAACGGGTAAAGAAGTGCTGGCGCGATATGTGCACGAGCACTCTCCGCGTATCAATGGTCCATTTGTGGCGGTTAACTGTGCCGCCATTCCAGAGTCAATGTTAGAGGCTGTGCTATTCGGTCATGTAAAAGGCGCGTTCACCGGAGCGACAAATTCTCAAAGCGGTAAGTTTGAAGAAGCAAATGGCGGGACGATTCTGCTTGACGAGATTGGTGAAATGTCACCTGCGGTTCAAGCGAAATTGTTACGCGTCCTTCAAGAGCGTGAAGTAGAACGTGTTGGTAGCCATAAAGCCGTTCAGCTCGATATTCGTGTTATTGCGGCAACCAACAAAGACTTACGTGAGGAAGTTCAAAAAGGCACGTTCCGTGAAGATCTTTATTATCGATTAGATGTGCTGCCTCTGCACTGGCCGCCTTTGCGTGAAAGAAAAGAGGACATTCTACCGATTAGCCAATTCTTTATTGAAAAGTATCAAGATAGCAGCCGCTGTCACCTATCCCAAGATGCGATTAGTGCGCTGAGTCAGTATCACTGGCCGGGCAATATTCGTGAGTTGGAAAATGTCATTCAACGCGCTTTGGTCATGCGTCATGGTGATTACATTACAGCCCATGACCTGATGCTGCCTATTGAGCTTGTCGCGTCAGTTCCTACAGCAGAGCCAACTTCAAGTTTTGGTCATGTAGAAGCGAAGAAGCAAGCTGAATATCAGTTTATTTTGGAAAAGTTACGTCAGTTTGGTGGAAACCGAACGAAAACCGCAAACGCGCTTGGAGTCTCTACTCGAGCGCTACGCTACAAGCTCGCAGCAATGCGAGAACATGGTATTGATTTACAGTCGGCACTAGGCTCGGCTGCCTAATAGGAGAAAAAATAGATGGCAAGTCAACCTACTCATGCGGTCTCGGCAGAGCAACTTATGTTGTCAAAAATGCAGGCGATGCAGGCACAAGTGCAGCCGCCAGAGTTTATCGTGAGTGCAAATCCTTTAGATCAACAATCACTAAACGCACCTTTATCGTTCTCACAAGCGATGACAAATGTGTTGGATACAGTGAATCAACATCAATCAGTGGCTAGTCAAAAAATGACGGCCGTAGAAACAGGAAAAAGTGATGACCTAGTTGGTGCAATGGTCGCGAGCCAAAAAGCCAGCTTGTCCTTTAATGCTTTGATGCAAGTGCGCAACAAAGTCGTGACCTCATTTGAAGATATTATGAAGATGCCGGTGTAATTCATGTCAGAACTAACCCCCCAAGTCGCCGGAAACACAGCTATGGCTACCGGCACAGCACAGACATTTTCTACTGCCAATGGCATGGACGATGTGACAACGAAGCTGAAGCAAATCTGGTCTAGCAGTCAGAGAAACTTAGTGCTATCTGCGGTGTTAGCTGCGATTGTTGCAGCGATTATTGTGGTTGCACTATGGAGTTCCTCGCAGAGCTTTCGTCCGCTTTATAGCCAACAAGAGCGTTTTGATATCGGCGAAATTGTGTCGGTATTAGAAAGCGAAGGCGTAAGCTACCGCATGCAAGAGCAAAATGGACAAGTTCTTGTACCAGAAGGTGAGGTTGCGAAGGTACGCATGTTGCTTGCATCAAAAGGTGTTAAAGCGAAGCTGCCGACAGGTTTGGATTCGCTCAAGGAAGATAGCTCTCTTGGTACGAGCCAATTTATGGAAACGGCGCGTTATCGTCATGGTTTAGAAGGTGAGTTAGTACGTACTATCATGTCTTTGAACTCAGTAGCGAACGCGCGTGTTCATTTAGCAATACCTCGTCAAACTCTATTCGTCCGCCAAAACAGTGAGAATCCATCAGCATCTGTCATGCTTGAGCTCAAACCTGGTGAAGACTTAAAGCCTGAACAAGTCGAAGCGATCATTAACCTAGTGGTCGGTAGTGTCACGGCAATGAAGCCAGAATTTGTTTCTGTCATTGACCAGTATGGCCGTCTTCTTAGTGCGGATGTCGCTTCTGCGGAAGCCGGCAAAGTAAACGCGAAATATCTTGAATACCAGAAGAGTGTTGAAAAACAGATCATCCAACGCGCAGCAGATATGCTTACGCCGATTGTGGGGCCGAGTAACTTCCGCGTACAAGTCGCTGCCGATCTGGACTTTAGCCAAGTTGAAGAAACACAAGAAATTTTGGATAACGCGCCGGTTGTGCGTAATGAGCACACCATTCATAACAACTCGGTTGATCAAATTGCGTTGGGTGTTCCAGGTTCTCTAAGTAACCAACCGCCAGTGACAGGATCTGGTGAAGTGGAAACGAACGATAGCCAAAACACGAATGCGCGATCTGAAGTGAATCGTCAATATGCTGTAGGTAGTAGTGTTCGTCGTACTCAATACCAACAAGGCCAAATAGAAAAGCTTAGTGTCTCGGTTTTGTTGAACTCGAAAGCTTCGCCAGATGGTGTGGCGTGGAGTGAAGCCGATAAAGAGCAAATCTCAAACATGATCATGGATGCTGTTGGTATCTCTGCCACACGAGGTGACAGCTTAAGTTTAATGAGTTTCAACTTCACCCCAATTGAAATTGATGCTCCTCCTGCACTGCCGTGGTGGCAAGACCCTACAGTACAGCAGCCAATACGCTACGTTATTGGTGGCTTGTTAGGCTTGGCGATGATCTTCTTCGTACTGCGTCCATTAATCATGCACCTAACTGGCGTTGATAAACCTGTGCCTGAGCTAAATTTTGCTGAGCCTCAGGAAGAGCCTGACTACGAAAACTTGCAAACGCGTGAAGAGCGCGAGCATGAAGAAGTACTTGATCGCCGCCTATCTGAAAAAGGCATCTCAGCCTCTTCAGGTTTAGATGTAAACAGCGACATGCTACCACCAGCAGGTTCGCCATTAGAAATTCAATTGAAACACCTACAGCTTATTGCTAATGAAGAGCCAGAGCGCGTAGCCGAAATACTGAAACAATGGGTAAACATCAATGAACACAGTTCTATCAAAGCAGACGCTTAGTTATGTTGAACAAACCGCGCTCGTGCTATTAGGCATGGGCGAGGATGCCGCAGCGAAGGTTTTGCAACACTTTAGCCGTGATGAAACCCAGCGTGTGACTCGTGCAATGGCGAAGTTAAATGGCATTAAGAGCGATTCTGCTCGTGGTGTTATTCAAGCTTTCTTCGAAGATTTCCGTGAGCACAGCGGTATTCGAGGAGCCTCTAAGGAATACCTATCTAATACATTGCGTAAAGCATTGGGTAACGATTTGGCAAAAGGGTTATTAAATACCTTATATGGCGATGAAATTCGCAACAATATGCAGCGCTTACAGTGGGTGGAAGCAGAAACTCTCGCTCGTTTCATTGTGAACGAGCACCCACAAATGCAAGCAATTTTTCTAGCGTATTTGCCAGCAGATAGCTCTTCAGCGGTATTGAAGCACTTGCCACAAGATTACCATGACGAAATCTTGTTCCGTATTGCTCAATTGCAAGATATCGATCATCAAGTTGCCGTTGATTTGCATGAACTCGTTGAGCGTTGCATCGAAAAAGTATCCGCAAGTCAAAGCACGCCGTTATCAGGTGTTAAGCAAGCAGCAGATATCATTAACCGCTTTGAAGGTGACCGTGGTTCATTGATGGAAATGCTGAAGTTGCATGATGAAGATGTTGTTAATGCAATCGAAGAAAACATGTTCGACTTTATGGTTCTTGGCCGACAACGCGAAGAAACCATGGACATGTTGGTGCAGCAAATCCCGCTAGAGTTGTGGGCAGTCGCGCTAAAAGGTTCCGATATTACCTTACAGCAAGCTATTAAGCGTTCAATGCCGCAACGTATGGTGAAAGCGCTAGAAGATGACATGGACGCACGCGGCGCTGTTGCGTTAAGTCGAGTTCAAAAAGCACGTCAAGACATCATGCAAATGGTACGTGAGCTGGATGAATCTGGTGAAGTTCAGCTGCTTCTCTATGAAGAGCCAACGGTGGAGTAAGGTCATGCTAGAGACAAAATCAAGTACTATGCGATTGCCTCCGAGCGGGTATCGTTTACACCGTTTTCCGCCTTTAGCGCAACCTAAGACTATCGAAGACGAATTCGGGCTAGATAACCAAGGCTGGCAAGAACCTCAAATTGATATCCAACAGCAACTTGAAGAAGGTTTTCAACAAGGTTTGCAACAAGGACATGAGGAAGGCTTACGCCAAGGTATCGAACAGGGCAAGCAACAAGGTCTGTTGGAAGGCCAAAAAGAAGGTTTCCAAAAAGGCTTTGTTTCCGGTGAGCAGTCTGGAAAGCAAGGCTTTTTGGAGGCGGCGAAGCCTGTCAATGAACTTTTTCACGCCCTTTCTCGTTGGCAGAATGAAAAAGAGCAGCAACAACGCCATATGATTTGTGAACTGGTACAAAAGGTAGCTCAGCAAGTGATTCGTGCCGAGCTCACTTTAATGCCTCAGCAGATCCTAGCTTTGGTGGACGAGACATTGTCTGCCATGCCTGGTAAAGCGGAAACAGTAACTGTGCATTTAAATCCGCAAGATTTAGAGCGCATTACTCACATCAATGCTGATTTGCCGCAATCTTGGAAACTGGTCCCTAATACGGAGCTTCCTATTGGTGGCTGTCAGTTAGTGACTGATGACGCAGAAGCGGATGCGAGCTGCGACTCTCGTTTGGAAGCCTGTATGGACAATGTAAAGCAACACCTTTTGGATGAAGTCAGTATTCCACAGGTAGAGTCTGAGCATGAGTAATACCCTAAGCCATGAACTATTAAGTGAGCGTTTGAGCGAAGCCTTGGCTTCGCTCGATTCAATCCCTGTTGCTCGCGTAACAGGGCGATTGATAAAAGTAAACGGCTTAATGTTACAAGCCGTAGGGTGTCGGTTTAAGCTTGAGCAGCGTTGTCTCGTAGAAACCGCGGAAGGCGATATGATCGAAGCGCAAGTTGTGGGCTTTGAACACACTATTGCTTACCTCATGCCTATCCGCCGTTTAGGCGGTCTGTTTGCAGGTGCAAAAGTCATCCCTCTTGATGGTGACAGTACCGTGCAGCTAAGCTCTCAGTGGTTAGGACGCGTACTGAATGGTTTAGGTGAGCCGTTAGATGATGGGGCACCGCTTAAGGGGGGAGAGCGAGTTTCACTTGAACCAAAACCGATTAACCCACTGAAGCGACGCCCAGTTGATACACCACTCAACGTAGGCGTGCGTGCTATTAATGGACTATTGACGGTAGGCAAAGGCCAACGTATTGGTTTGATGGCTGGCAGTGGTGTCGGTAAAAGTGTGTTAATGGGGATGATCACCAAAAACACGGAGGCCGATGTAATTGTGGTCGGGCTTATCGGTGAGCGAGGCAGAGAAGTCCGTGAGTTCATTGAAAGAAACTTAACCCCAGAAGCGCGCAAGAAAGCGATCATTATCGCGGCTCCTGCTGATGAATCCCCGCTAATGAGGTTAAGAGCGACACTACTTTGTCATCGCGTTTCAGAGTATTTCCGAGACCAAGGCAAAGACGTTCTACTTCTGATGGACTCTCTAACCCGATACGCCATGGCACAGCGCGAAATCGCTCTTTCGCTCGGAGAGCCTCCAGCTTCTCGTGGTTATCCGCCCTCAGTCTTCAGCGTGTTACCTCAACTCCTAGAGCGAGCGGGTAACAGTGAAAATCAACATGGTAGCTTAACGGCAATTTACACCGTATTGGCAGAAGGAGACGACCAACAAGATCCAGTCGTGGATTCCGCGCGCGCCATCTTAGATGGGCATGTCGTTTTATCGCGTCAACTGGCTGAGCAAGGGCATTATCCCGCGATAGATATCAACGCGTCTATTAGCCGTTGTATGAATACTTGTACGCAGGACGCACACAGCACGATTGCGAATAACTTCCGTCAAATGTACTCCAACTACCTTCAGGTTAAAGAGTTACTGCCATTAGGGGGTTATCAACCAGGACAAGATCCTGAGTTAGATCAATCAGTTGCTATGTACCCAAACTTGCGTGCATATCTACAACAAGCTGCCAACGAGTCTGTAGATTACCCAACCAGTTTGACCGAGCTCGCGCAGCTTTTTCAAAGTGCTTAATCAAATGGGAGTGACAAGGCTGAAATGAAATCCAAGTTAAAAGCCGTAGGCAAGTTACAGCAAATGGAAGAAAAACAGCGTGATCGTGTAGGTCAACAACTTGATGCCATGCGTCAGCGTCACTCCCATCTTTCAATGCAATTGGAACAGTTATCGGCGTTGAAAGGCCACGCTGGACAATCAACCCGAACCGGCCCGACGCTGACGAGCGCGGCTTTGATGAACTTTAATCGTGTTGACCAAATGCTACAAAGAATGCTTCGTCACCACGAGCAAGAGCAAGCCGTTATGCAAGCGGAATGTGCATCTGTACAGAAAACACTAGAACACAAGCACGCACGCGTTCAAGGGTTAGAAAAAGTGCTTGAGCGTTGGCGTACTAAGCAGAACTATGAAAAAGCGAAAAAAGAGCAAAAGATGATTGAAGACATCATTAACTCTCGCGTTAAGCGCAAGATATTATGATGTCTTGTTGACGCAACTAGGAGCGCGAATCATTTCTGCGGTGTCTTAGCCAACCAAACCAGCCTCCAAGCATGATCAACCCTGATCCGAGAGCACCGCCGCCGCCGCTGCCGTTATCGTCAAAGCCCGACGTGTTAGTATCTTCTGGTTCAAAGCCGGAATCGCCTTCACTATGATAATCTTCTGTACTTGCTAAGAGGGCGTTATAACGAGTTTTCACTCCCGAACTGGTTTGGGCTTCAATCCACGTTGTATAATTTAAAACCTCAGTAAACACGCTCGGAATCGCAGCAGATTCACAAACAGAAGAACCATAGCTCACAATACCGATTTGCTGATACATGCCATTATTGTCTTGATAAGTGAGGGGACCGCCTGAGTCACCGCGGCAGATACCAGTGTAGCTTCGCTCAGGAAATCCATTGGCACACAAACTTTCCTGAGCGTTAAACCCTGTTACCAACGAAGCGCATTGGGTGTCGGTAAGGGGTTTCACTTCTGCCCAGCGCAAATAGTTTGGCCCGTTTTCATCACTAGTCGAGGTCTGACCTAAACCGAATATCTGATAAACCGTCTTGCTGCTGTAGTCTCCAAAGTCTTGCGGTAAAGTGATGGATTGAACGTTATCGGTAATAGGGCGAGTCAATTCAAGGACAGCGATGTCATTAATCCATAAATCGCTAGGCACATAATCAGGATGAATCGCGATAGAGCGAACATCTTTGAATTCTTCAACAAACACGTCATTCATCGTAGGGTTTTTGACTAGTACTCGTAGATCGTTGATTGTCCACCCGTCAGTGAAAACGCTTGGTTCTACGCAGTGAGCCGCAGTTAAAATGAAGCGGTCGTTTACAATGGTTCCCCCACAAATATTGGCAAACTGATTAGCGCCAGTTTTATGTAGAATAAGACGTGCAAAAAAAGGAAGTTGGTTTTGGGTCGCCTGCTGCCCTCCAATAATTGCCGTGGAGATCCCTTGTTCTGAAAGGCGGTTATCATTTTCTGCTTCTGCGGTCGCACTCAAAGATACTGCAAAACAGAGTGCGCTTAGCCATATTTGATACTGCTTCATAAACCATCCTTGGATGAAAAGTGCTCTTCTAACTTTATACTAGTTTTTCAGTGAATGTGCTTAACAAAAGCTTCTAATAGTTGAATGATTGTTGTAGCCAAGATCGCAACAGATGAAACGATTCAAGCTTTAGCTTGTGTGGCGGGCATACAAAGTAAAGCTGTTGATGAGGATTAATGACGGGTTCACCCAGCTCGATTAGCTGACCATATTTGATGTCATCCTTCACAAACAAGCGATGAGTGACCAATAACCCCAAACGACGAGTTGTGGCCTGGACGGCTTGTATCGACATGTTAAAAGTGATTGGTTTTTTATTTTTAGGTCGCTGGATACCCGTCGCGTCCTGCCACACGTTCCAGTCATTTTTTCTTCGCTCGTTAGTAACTTCAATGATGGGATATTGCTTTAAGAGTTGAGTGATGTTTGAGTCCTTTGTCTTCGCTATCAATTCAGGACTGCACACCAAAACCAGTTCATCTTCACTGAGCTTTTCGCAGTAGTAATCCTGCCATTCTTCGGGATTTCCATGCACCAAGGCCGCGTCGATACCTTCTTGTTCTAAATTGAATCTGCCAGACAGGTTTGATAAACGAACGTCTAATTGAGGAGCAAACCCTTGTAAATCTGACATTCGAGGAATCCACCAGTGAAGAGCCAACGAATTCACCATATTGAGCGTAACACGTTGCAAGTTCTGATCTTGGATGAGTGCTTCCGTTGCATCGACAATTTGCTCTAAAGCGGGTGCCACCTTTCTGTAATACTTTTTACCGTCCGCGTTGAGTTGAACTTGTCTGCCTATGCGATCAAATAGAGGCTTGTTGACTTGACTCTCCAGCGATTTAATCGCCTGACTTACGGCTGAGTGGCTCACACTTAATATCTGTGCTGCTTCTGTCATGCTGCCAGACTCAGCTACTGCAACAAATGCGTAGATGGACTTTAAGGGGACTAGTTTCCGCATAATTTAAAAACCGTAGCTGGTGATAGATAAGTTAAACTGTAAGTTTTTCTTACATCAATGGTTAATATTACTCGCTATTTACGATAAGTGATGTCTTTTAAAATGCTCCATATATTAAGGAGTATTGAATGAATGCTGTAAATAAATCTATCCTTTTCATGTTGATGTCTACGTTAAGCTTATCTGTTACTGGACTGTTAGCAAAGCAGTTGTCAGGCGAACTTTCCGTCACACTATTTAGCTTCTTACGTTTTTTGGTGCCTGCGCTTATCTTGCTTATCTTACTTCGTGTGAAAAACCTTACCTTTCCTAAAGCGGGCACGATAAAGCCTATTTTATTGCGTGCTCTTTGTATCGGTTTGTCACAACTTTGCTTTATCGCGTCATTACAAACGTTAACGCTCGTTGAGGGGGTCGTTTTGTTTGCTACTGGTCCATTATTTATTCCCTTGGTTGAAAAGCTGTTCATGAGGGGGCGCATTCGTGTTTCAACATTGGCGGCTTTAGCAATGGCGTTCACTGGTGTGGTTATGTTGGCGGGCGGTGGAAGTGAGATTACATGGCGAGCGGATTTATTGCTCGGCTTGGCTGGTGGACTCTTCAATTCTGGTTCTCAGCTTACGTTATATAAAGTGAGTAAAACAAATATGTCGCCGCTAGAAATCAACTTTTGGGCGTTTGGATTTGCTGCCGTATTTCTGTTGCCGCTAACTTTGTTTAATGACTTCGACGCGTTACTTAATATGAGTGTTATGACGCCTGAGATTTCTTCAAATACGCTGTGGGTCGGTATGATGTCTCTGATGATCATTAACACCCAAGTTTTTCGCTCCAAAGCATATAAACTGGCAAGCAGTGGCTCTCAACTTGCGCCACTCATTTTTACTAACTTATTGTTCACTGCGGTTTGGCAGAGCCTGTTTTTTGAAGACCGAATGAGTCAAAGTCAAATTGTTGGGATGAGTTTAATAGTGCTCGCAATCATACTGAACACATGTTGGGTTCGCTTTAAGGCGCATCGCAGTGGCGGTTTACAAGCGAGAACTTCTTAGTCTGTCGGAAAATGAAGCGGGCAGGTAGATAAATTGGTCGTGTGGTTTGATTTTTCCTGAGTATGGGCTAGCGTCAAGAAAGGTTCAGGGAGAGAAATCATGCTTACGCTAAATTATTACGTCGAAATTTCGGCGACACCGCAACGAGTGTGGGAAGTGCTAACCGATGTTGAGTTGTATAAACGTTGGGCACAAGCCTTTTCACCGCAGTCTCAATTTGAAGGAGCTTGGGAAGAAGGAGGTGGCATCACTTTTTTTGATCCAGATATGGGCGGGACAAGGGCGATCATAGATACGGTGCTACCGCTTCAAAAACTTGAATTTCATCATGTTGCCATTTTTAATCCGGATAATCGTCAACAACTCGATGCTGACCTAGCATCTAGGTGGATCGGATCGCGAGAGATCTACCAGATCGATACCAACAACGATCGTTTACTACTCAATGTTACCATTCATACTCACAACGACTTTGTTTCCATGTTTAATCACGGATGGGAAAAAGCTTTACCCTTGATAAAAGCCATTAGTGAAGAGCAAGCTTAGGGTTCTTGCTTATCTTGGGCTGACGATGCGTTGCCTGAAGGTATACAATAGCACGCAAGATAGCGCACCTAAGAGAGTGGATGATGGAATTTAAAGTTGATACCCATACACATACGTACGCAAGTGGTCACGCGTACAGTACCTTGATTGAAAATGCAAAGTTGGCAAAAGAGAACGGGCTGGATATGTTCTGCACGACCGATCACGCAGAATCAATGCCGGGTGCGCCTCATTACTGGTTCTTCTCAAACCAGAAAATTCTGCCTCGCTTTCTTGAAGGCGTTGCGATTATTCGTGGCGTTGAATCTAACATTATGAATACCGAAGGCGACATTGATATTCCACTGAGTGTGGACCGCAACTTAGATTGGGTGATCGCGAGTTTTCATGAACCCGTTTTTCGTCCTGCAAACAAGCAAACTCACACGGAAGCACTTGTTAATGTCATTCAGAGTGGTCGTATTGATGCGCTCGGTCATCTTGGTAATCCAAATTTCGACTTTGATTTTCAGACCGTTTTAGCGTGCGCGAAAGAGCACAATGTCGCGATTGAAATTAATAACACCACGCTGAAAGGCAACAGCCGAGTAGGCAGCGTAGACCGTTGCCACGAGATTGCACAAATCGGGAAAGATCTCGGTGTTTTCTTCACCACGGGCAGTGACGCGCACTTCTGTCACGATGTTGGTAATCTGGAGTTGGTTGGAGAGTTAATGGACAAAGTGGGTATTGATAGCAAGAAAGTGATTACTCACACCGCTCAGCAGTTTTTGTCTTTCTTAGCTTTGAGAGGCCGTAAACCAATTGCAGAATATGACAGCATTCTCAACGCATAAACTTGATTACATTTAAGGTATGCACCCGACGCCAGATTGCTTTACACTGCGACCCGGAAATACTCAACTAAGCTAGTTTTTCGCCTTTTATGGCGTAGGTTATTTGGGTGAATAAAGCCGACACAGAATTCGGCACTATAAATGGAGAAGTGAAAAATGTTACGTCCTTTAGTCCTAGGGTGTGCGATTGCGTTTGGCTCAACATACGCAATGGCAGAAGCGGTTGATTTAAAACAAAACATGAAACAGATGAAGATGGAATTCAAACAGGCGGCAGAAGCATCTGATGTCGAAACCATGAAATCTGCGATTGATAGCTTGCAAGCGATTGTTGAACAATCTAAGCGTGGTAATTACCCACCAGAGAAGTTTGATACTTACTTAGAAGGCTTTAACAAGCTGACGGTAACGCTAGATAAGATTGAAGCGGATCTTGATGCGGGCAAGCTACAAGAAGCAAAAGACCAACTGCGTGAAATCGATAGCCTTCGTGAAGAGTACCACGACAAGCGCAATCCAAGCATTTGGAGCAAGTTGTTCGGCTAATTATCTACTGAGCGGAGCATTTGCTCGTGGCAGTGGATTACGCGTTATCTCTAAGTAATGAATGAACACATTATCAGCCTGCCATTTCGGCGGGCTTTTTTGCGCCTGTCAATCGATGCATTCAAGAAAACCTGTGAGGTAGCAACCACTTATTGATACTGTTTTTTGAGCTATCACTCAAAATTGGTTACGCTGTGTGAAATTTGTTAAGTCACCGTTATGCGTAGATTAATTTCCTTTTACCGCTCGATGTTATTTGCTAGTGCTCTCAGTTGGGTGCTAGTGACGCTGATGCCTGTTATCAATGCTCATGGTAACAGCATGGGCGTGTGGGCGACGCTATGTACGCTTAACGGTTTTGAATTGGTCCAAATAGAAGAGGGCGACAATTCGGTCAGCCACAAAGGCAAGCCTTGTCCGTTTAGCCACTTCTCGACTTTTCATCACGATACACTTCCAACGACACCGATACTTTCAAGACAGAGCTTGGTGACTTCTGACAGCTACGCTTATTTGGCTCTAAGTGTGCGATTTGAAACACCTGTTCCTCGAGCGCCGCCAGTTTCCCTTTTCTCATAACGAAAACAATTACAAGTAAATAAAGCCAACAACACTGCCACTTCGAGCAGTGGTACTCCCAAATCTAAGTCAAATAACGCCGCATACGAATGCGTATGTGTAGGATGCGTTTGACTGAATTTGGGTGTTCAACAATGAAAAAAGGAAAATACACATGTTGAGAAACTCGGCAAAGCCTCAACTCAAGGAAGCCTCACGCGCAAAATCCATCTACTTTATGACGTGGCGATGGCACTTCTACGCAGGTTTGTTCGTCATTCCATTTATGCTGATGCTTTCCCTCACGGGGTTGGTGATGTTGTTTGATGATGAAATCGAACTGGCTCGATACGAAGCGACATTACAGGTTTCACCACAAGAGCAAATGGTTCCTGTCTCTGCACAATTGGAAACCGTAAAGCAGGCGTATCCCGATTTTAATGTCACTCAATTTGTACCTGCTAAAACCGCCGATATTGCCAACCGATTCTCGATTCAAAACCAAGAAGGCAGCTCACTGATTGTTGCAGTAAATCCTTATACAGGAGACGTACAAGGTACCATTAATCGTGGTGATAGCATCTATGAACTGATGAACAGCATTCACGGTACGTTGCTCATCGGAGACTTAGGCGACCGTTTAATTGAAATCGCCGCAAGTCTGGGGATTTTGCTGTTGATGTCTGGTTTGTACCTTTGGTTACCGAGAGACAACGCCAGCCGCGCCGGCTTTTTGAAAATCCGCTTTAACAATGGCCCTCGAATTTTGATGCGTGACCTGCATGCGAATTTAGGTGGTGTGCTGTCGATTGTTCTGTTGTTCTTTTTGATTTCAGGTTTGTCTTGGGCAGGGATCTGGGGCGCGAAAATGGTGCAAGCTTGGAATACCTTCCCAACCTATTACACATGGGGTGAGAAACCAGAGTCGACACTGACACACAAAGACCTGAATCATGGTGCATCAGAAGAGATGCCATGGAACTTAGAGCTTGCTGCTGTGCCTGAATCGAAAGACAAACCCGCTCATGATCATGCCAATATGAAGGAAGATATGGCATACGCAGGCAACCATGATGCGCTCTCTATTGATGATATTGTCCTCAAAGCTGAAATGATGGGCTTCACTGGCTATAAGCTGTTTTTGCCACGCTCTGAGACGGGCGTTTACACCGTTGCAGCTAACTCTATGGGCGGCGATATTTCCGACCCAAGACAAGATCGCACCAGCCACTTTGACCAGTATTCCGGTCGCTTGTTGGTGGATGTAACGTGGCAAGATTACAGTTTGTTTGCCAAGTTCATGGCGGCAGGTGTGTCATTGCACCAAGGCGATGTCAGTGTGCTTAACAAAGTGCTCAACGTGGTGTTCTGTCTAGCGTTCATTTTAATCTCAATCACAGGTGTGGTGATGTGGTGGATTCGTAGACCAAGTCGCAGTGCCGCATTGGGCGCACCACCTAAGTTTCAGCAAGACGGTATTTGGAAGCTTGGCTTAGTAACGTTAGTGATATTGTGTCTCGCGTTCCCGATGGGTGGTTTGGCAATTGTTACGGTTCTCGCACTGGATTGGCTGTTGTTCAGCCGCGTCGAGAAGCTGAAAACGGCGTTGAATTAGTAACAGACAAAGAATGGAATAGTAAAAGAGCCAGCGACGTGCTGGCTCTTTTTATTTCTGGTAAATCTCAAGCGGCAAGCCATCTGGGTCTTGGAAGAAGGTAAAGGCTTTGCCTGTGAATTCGTCAATACGAATTGGTTCAACTTCAACGTCATTCGATTCTAGGTAGGCTTTTACTTGCTCAACATCATCAACCAAAAACGCGAGATGTCGTAGCCCTTGTGCTTCAGGAAAGCTCGGTCTATTGGGTGCCCCCGGAAAGCTAAACAGTTCCACTTGGCTGCCGTCAGGTAAAGCGAGGTCAAGCTTGTAGGAGTCTCTGGTTTCACGATAGTTTTCAGCAATGACTTTCAATCCCAACACTTCAGTGTCAAAGCGTTTTGACCTTGGGTAATCGCTGCAAATGATCGCGACGTGATGAATGGCATTAAACATGGTTAGCCTCTTCAAGCATGGTTAGTATCGTCGGAGACTAAATGCTCCTTAACGAAGTCGATAAACACGCGCAGGCGAGCAGGCATGTATTTGGTTTGTGCATACTGCATCGCGATAGCGCCGTGGTAGTTACTCTTGATCATCCAATCCGGCAATACTTCCACCACTTCCCCTTGCTCTAACGCGTCTTTGATCACGAAGTCATGGAAGATCCCAATTCCCAAGCCAGACTTAACCCCGTTCAAGCGCATTTGAGAATGGTTGACGGCGTAGCGCCCACTCACGGCAATCGAATGAAAGGCTTCCTCTTTAAAGAACGACCAGATGTTGTCTTTGTCGTTCTCGGCAAGGTAAATGCAGTCGTGCTGTTCAAGCTCAGTGGGATGCTCAGGCATACCGTGTTTGGTGAGGTAATCTGGAGAGGCACATAAAACGAGATTGGTCTTGCTGATCTCTTTGAGTACCAGATTCTCATCGGGTTTGTCGGTGAGCTTAAACGCGACATCAATACCTTGGCGGAACAGATCGATCTCACCGTCTGCTGCACGCAGCTTAAGCTGTATATTTGGATAACGCTCTAGGAATGGCAACACAAACGGTTGAAGCACCGAATTAAGAAACGCTTCAGGGGCTGCAACTGTGAGCGCACCTGTTGGCTCGGTATGATCTTCTGCAGATAACTCAACGGCTTGCTGCGCGGCATTCACCATTGCGATGCTTTGGTCGTAAACCTTTTGTCCAGCTTGAGTGATGATCAACTTACGAGTTGTGCGTTCAAACAGTTTGACCGAGAGGGCTTGCTCCAACCGTGTGATCAACTTACTTAAAGCCGATGGCGTTACGCCGAGTTGTTTGGCTGCAGCGGTAAAACTGCCTTCGTTTACCACCAAGATAAACGAAGCAAGATCAGGAAGTAGGGCTATGAGTTTTGGATTAACCATAATTGTTCAGTTCTGCGCAGCGGAATAACGATATTGTCTGGTACGGTTTCACGAGGTTCAAGTATAACCGTCTCGCTTTAACTATATTTTGCCAAAAATGCATTGAGTGCAGGCAAGCCAGACTCACCAGTATGGTATTGCTGCCAACAGTGATAAATGGCCGTTTCATGGTCTGTAATTAACTCGATAGCTTCTCGCTCAGCGATTGAATACTGCTGTGAAGCGTTCACTTCTTCATGCCACTCTCGATACTTAACCTCATAAGGTTCTACCCACTTCAGAAGAGTCTCCACCAACTCTTGCCATGGTAAACCAATCCACTTGGTTGCATCTGCCAAGCCTTTATCTAGCATCTCTTGGTGTCGACTTTCGATATCTATGCCATTTGTTTGCAGTACAGGTCTGAGCTTTTCTGCAGTGAGCTCTTCCACTTTAATCAAGGTTTGCCACAGCGTTTGTTGTTCACTTTGGGCGTAATGGCTCAAGTAGTGGTTGAAAAAAGCGTTGCCGTAGATTTCGCCATGGTAGGCAGCCAGTACGTTATGAATCATGGTGAGAATCGTGATTTAAACAGGGAATACTGCATTTTAGGAGGGGAAAGCGCGACGTGTAAATACAAAAAGTGCTGTTGACAGAATTCGAACAGAACTTGTGAGAATTTTATGAGAATTCGATGAAGTTGCTGATAGATTTGCTCGTCATTCTTAGAGGCAAGAACGCAAAACGTTCGAAACGTAATGCTTAACCTACTCAAGTCACGAACAAAGAAGTAAAGCCGTACACATGGGCTTGGGTAGTTCAACCCTCATTAAAGGATGGAATCACAATGAAAAAACGTACCCAACTCGGACTCGTCATGACTTCAGTCGCTATGGCACTAGGCTCTGCATCAGTGAATGCGGCGGAATTGGAAATCACCGTGACAAACGCAACCAAAGGCATCTACTTTACGCCACTTATTGTCGCTGCACATGGTTCTGATCTTCAAATGTTCAGAACGGGTCAAGCAGCAACGCCAGAACTAGAAGCAATGGCAGAAGGCGGTGATATCTCTGGTCTTGCTAGTGTGATTGGTAACGCTGGTGGTGCGGTGGTTGAGAATCCTGCTGGTGGCATTTTGAATCCGGGTGTTGCAACCACCTTCACCTTGGACAGTGGCGACCACGGTTATCTTTCTTTGAGCGCGATGCTGCTGCCAACCAATGACGGTTTCGTCGGTCTAGATAGCTGGAAGATTCCAACGGAAGCGGGTACATACCGAGCAACGCTAAGAAGTTACGATGCTGGTACAGAAGCGAACGATGAGCTTGCGTCTAGCATGCCAAACCCACCTTTCATTACCTTTGGTACTGGCGGCACAGGCGTTGAAGCAACGGTAACTAACGACAAAGTTCACGTGCATCCGGGTAACCTTGGTGATAGCGACCCATCTGGCGGCATCAGTGACCTAGACAGCAGTAGCCATCGTTGGTTAAACCCAGTCGCAACCATCACAATCGTTGTGAAGTAAGGGGGATGTATGAAATACAGAATCTTACTAGTAGCAGCTTCAGTCGGCTTGCTCGCCGGTTGTCCAAGCGATGATGATAATGACGTAGTGAAATCGTACCGCTACACCGTCAACGTGGCGAACTTGACTGCGAATCAACCTATGTCTCCGCTCGCGGTACTCACTCACAATGGTGACTACCAACTGTTTGAAATTGGACAAGCGGCATCTGTTGAACTTGAGCATCTTGCCGAAGGCGGTAGTAACGCTGAGCTGATTGAGTTGATGAACAGCAATGACAGTGTTTACCAAGGTATTTCGGGCAATGGATTGGTGTTGCCTGGCGCATCGGACGAAGTCACCATCACGGTTGACCCTAGTCGTTACGGTTACTTGTCTGTGGCGTCTATGTTTGTGAATACCAACGATGCATTTGTTGGTGAAACGGGGCTATCGCTCAAATCGCTCGCAGTGGGTGAAAGCTACGAAATGAGCATGAACGTTTGGGATTCCGGCACAGAGCTGAACGATGAACTTGCTGCAACCATTCCGGGCCCAGCAGGTGGCGGTGAGGGTTTCAATGCCGCTCGTAATGACAGCAATGACGTTGTTGCATTCCATGCGGGTGTTGTTAGCCAAGATGACGGATTAGCAAACTCAGCACTTTCTGCGAACCATCGTTTCTTGAACCCAGGTGCGAAAGTCACCATCACTCGAGTCGAGTAACACAGGCTCCGATGACGTCTCCTTTCCAAAGCGCTTGTAGCCGAGCGCTTTATCCCTCATGGCGTCATCGGAACCTTTTTTGAAAGAATTTCTAATTTGTTCCGGTCATGTGCAAAGTGAGGATACTCGAAGGCAAGGAAAGGACCATGGAACAACAGGCAATCAATTTAGTCGCGAACATCTTGTTGGTGGAAGATGACGATGATTTGGCAGAACTGGTTCAGATGCATCTCAAGTTTCAAGGACACCAAGTGTCGCGAGCAACAAATGTCGCCGATGCTAAAACGCAATACCAGCAACAACCCTTTGATTTATTGATCCTTGACCGAGGTTTACCAGATGGTGATGGTCTAGACATCTGTCATTATTTGCGTCAGCAACAAGATTGGAGTCCAGTGCTCATGCTGACAGCCAGAGACGGTGAAATGGACAAGGTTGACGGTTTAGAAGCGGGCGTTGATGACTACATCACTAAGCCATTTAGCGTATTAGAATTCCAAGCACGAGTGCGAAACGTGTTACGCAGAGTCAGCCAAACCGCAGAAGCAAAGGTGGCAAATGAAGTCCTCGACGATGCGATGGATTTTGGTCCGCTGAGAATCATTCCGGAGTTGCACCAAGTATCCCTAAACGACAAGGATGTCACTCTTACCGCGACAGAGTTTACTTTGCTGCAGTTTCTCGCGACTCGCCCGGGCAGAGTCTACAGTAAAGATGAATTGCTCGATCACGTATGGAACACCAGTCATTCTGGTTATCACCACACGGTGTGTAGCACCATAAACCGTTTACGTAGCAAGTTGTCGTTGTCTGATTCTGATCATCACTTCATTCAAACCGTGTGGGGTGTTGGATATAAGTTTCAACCAAGACACTAATGCAAGAAAGTAAGTCAAAACATCAAGCCAAGACAGTAAGTCGGCAGTTGTTTTCACCGTCATTTTTCAATCATCACGGGTGTTTCAAAAACACCGCTGTTTAAGGAGGCGATAGGATGAGCTTCAAATCTCGCTTGGTAGTATTTACTAGCTTGTGGTTTTGCCTCGCGGCGGTGGTGATTGCACTGACTTACAATTGGCAAAAAGAAACCATTGAGTTACGCACTAAGCAAAGCCTGCATAAAGAGCTAGCTAGCCATATGCGTGACGATAATCCGCTGATGATCGGGACGGATTACAACCCTAAAGCACTTAAGTCGATTTTTCACACGCTCATGCTGATCGGCCCTGATTTTGAAATCTACTTCCTTGATAGCCAAGGCAACATCACCACTCATGCAGCACCGGAAGGGGCGGAGATCATGGGGAAGGTGGATCTCAATCCCATTAAGCAATTCTTAAATGACCAGCCTTTTCCTATTTTGGGTGAAGACCCACGTAATCGTGGCGAGCACAAAGTCTTTTCTGTCGCTGCGATAGAAGAATTAGGCTCTACGATCGGTTATCTCTACGTGGTGATTGGCAGTACCCGACATGACGCCATTGCCAATGCTCAAGTCGATACTCCTTACATCGCGCTGGCAGGATTGGTCTTAGTGTCCATTTTAGGCTTTGCCCTCGGGGCTTATGTGCTGGTCAAACGTAGTCTATTGAATCCGATTGAACGTGTGACCAAGCAACTTCAACAACAAGCTGAACATGATTTCCGCCTGCAACCTGATTTTACTCACCAAGTGCCAGAACTCGTGCCGATTGCTCACTCTTATCAGATGATGGCGAAGCACATTCAGCAGCAATTTTTACAGTTGGAGTATCAATCGTCTCATCGTCGTCAAAGCTTGTTGCAGCTCAGTCACGATTTAAAAACGCCGTTATCGAGTGTGCTTGGCTATTTGGAAACATGGCGTTTGCAACATCCTGAATCCGATCCTTTGATTGACGTTGCTTTTCGAAATTGTGAGAAGCTCTCAACTCAATTGCACTCTCTATTAGACGCAGCGCGTAAAGAAGCTCCAATGCCAAACTACGAGTACCGCCCCGTGGATCTTGGCACGTTGATGGCAGAATGTGCCGAAACGATGCAGAGCCAGTTTTCTCGTAAAGAAGTGGTGTTGAAAGTGGATATCGATAGCGAAATCCAAACCGTGGGTGATAAGGGGCTATTGGAGCGGTTGGTGCTTAACTTACTTGAAAATGCTTTACGCCACAGCCCAATTGGTTCGGAAGTGCATTGCCAAGCGCATTTGAGTGAGGATAAGTCGCGTATCCACTTTACCTTCGTTAATCATATCGAGGAAGAAGCGGAGGGCGGTTCTTTGGGGATTGGGACGAAGATTGTCCAATCGATCTTAATGCTTCACCACAGCTACCTTGAGACCAATGCAACATCCTCTCAATATCAACAGAAGTTCACACTTCTCGCAATCTAAAGAGAAGTGTGAGACATAAGTTAATGTTTATTCAATAACACCACATACGACGCGAGCGCCGCCACCACCTAGCTTACTTGGGTGATCGGAGTGATTGTCACCACCTGCATGGATCATTAACGCTCGACCTTTTAAATCCGATAATTTTAGGCGAGGCGCGACAACGGGCTGATTGGCATTGCCGTCCATGTCCACATAGAGTGGAGGCAAGTCGCCTAAATGATTGTCATCGGTCCAAGGATAGCCATGCTTCCCTGTGTTGTTAGGATCATAATGGCCACCTGCTGCGCCGCCTAATACGGTTTTGTCATCCTTTTCTATGCTATCGCAAGATGGATTAGTGTGAACATGGAAACCGTGCACACCTGCTGACAAACCTGATAATTGAGGCGTAAAAACAACGCCATAATCACTTTGTGAAATCTCAATGGTACCAGCGCTCTCATTGGTGTTGAGAGCAGTCATTTCTACCGTTTTTGCTAGCGCGTTAGGGGCGGCGACAAGAGCGGATGCAACTGAAATGCATAGCAATCCTTTTAACATGGGACCTCCTTCTTTTAGGGTGTACGCTCAAGCACATATTAGTGAAAACCTGTTTTACTTATGTCTGTTGAGCGGTGAGTTTATGTCATAGAGTGATGTGTATCACTTTATGGTCTTAAACTGATATCTCGATCCGAAATCAGCTTTCTTTTATTTAGTCTTAACATGTTGAGATCGTTAAGATATAAAAAGAATAGACGCCAATCTTAAAATAGCCTGAATATTTTTAAATTAACGCAAAGTTAAATTTTTAATGACTTTATAACAAAGCTCATAATTGTTTTATAAAGAATTTGGTGGAATTGTCCGCAATAAAGAATAATCAAATTAACGAATATATTAATGTGAACATTGTTGTTTATAGATTTGTGGTCAAACTGTTGCTTATATCATCAAATAAGATAAAAAATTGGAACTAAAGTCACTTAATGGCAGAGGAAAAAATTAAACTCTGATTGTAATGGGTAATAATGTTTTAGTAACAGATAGTTACGCACTTAAAATTAATAATATGGCTAATTTCCGACAAGGATTGAAAAAGATGAAAGACAAGGAATCTATTCAGACTAATAGCAGCCGCCGTAATTTTCTGAAAGGCGCAACAGGAGCTGTTGTTGCTGGTGTGAGTGCTTCCGCTTTCTCAGGCGTAGCTCAAGCACGAGAACAGAAAATTGATTGGAGCAGCCGCGGGCTAGGTAGAAAACACGATAAGCGCTTCTGGCGTAAAGTGCGAAGACAGTTCGTTTTGGATAAACGAACCACTTACATGAACATTGGTACAACAGGTTCAATGCCAAAACATGTTCTTGAAGATTACGAGCATAACAACAAGCTGGTGGCTAAATACCCTTGGGATATGAAAGGCAAATTTGGCTCTTGGCCGTATGTTTCTGAGATGGTTAAAGACGTCGCACCAGGTTTTGGTGCTAACCCAGAAGAGATCATTCTCAGCCGCAACACTACTGATGGCTTATGCTCGATCATTAATGGCTTACACTTTGAACCAGGTGATGTGATTCTAACGACACACCATGAACATATTGCTGCAACATCACCTATGAACGTAGCGAAACATCGTTTTGGTGTGGATGTGGTAGAAATTCAACTACCAGTATTTACTGGTACCGAAAACGTTTCTGAGCAAGATTACATTCAAGCGTTCCGAGACGCGCTTGATGCGAATCAAAACGTTCGCCTAATTGTTTTCTCTCATATCACATACAAAACAGGAACCGCGCTACCAGCAAAAGCCATTTGTGCTTTAGCAAAAGAGTATGGTGTACCTACTCTTGTTGATGGCGCGCATACGGTCGGTATGTTTGACCTTGATTTCCACGATATGGATTGTGATTTCTATGCAGGATCTGGTCATAAGTGGCAGTGTGGTCCGGGCGCGACGGGTATTCTGTATGTTCGTGATAACGGTAACCGTTTGAATGAGTATTGGAGTGACCGAGAGAACCCGTTATGGTTGATCAACTCCTCACTTTCTCATGCTGATTACCTGGGTAAACAGCTGCAAATGCAATACATTGGTAACGATAACTATCCTGCGAAACAAGCACTAGTTGATAGTTGCAAAATGTGGGATGAGATTGGTCGAGACCGTATCGAAGAGCGAGTTGTAAGCCTTGGTAGTTTATGTAAAACCTTGCTTCAAGAGTACTTACCACAAGCCAAAATGTATTCACCAAACGTGGAAGGCTTAACCAGTGGCTTAACGACGGTTAACCCGTTCTCCGATGTAACTAATGAAGAGATACTGACGGAATTCCGAGATCGTTTACGTGAAGAGTATGGTTACATCATCCGTACGACTAGCTTTAAGCTGCATAAGGATGATGACTTTGATACTTACGCGCTGCGTATCTCTACGCATTTGTTCCATGACGAACAAGATGTGGAAGGGCTCGTAGTGGCGATGACGAATTTGTATTACTCGTCGTTCTAACATCGTTGTTTATCACAAAGCGCCCATTATTGGGCGCTTTGTGAAAGGTAAGGATATTATTATGTCAGTCATAACATTCAAAAGAACTTTAGCGACGGTGGCGCTCATGGTTACCTCTGTTGCGTCGTCTGCCGCTTGGTCAGACGATTTACAACAAATCCGTGAACGCGGTGTACTGCGTCATATTGGTGTCCCGTACGCTAACTTTGTCTCCTATATTGAACAAGGTGAAGTGGAAACTTTGACTGGCTTGGATGTAGAGATAATAAAAGGTTTTGCCAAGTCGTTAGGTGTTCAGTACCAGTATGTTCCAGCACAGTGGAGCGACGTGGTTGGTAAGTTGACAGGGCAAAATGTGCAATATCACAACAAGCAGGCTGTTGTCGGAGAAAGTGTTCCAATTGAAGGCGATTTGATCGCAAATGGCGTTACTATTCTTGATTGGCGCTCTGAGGTTGTCGATTTTTCACAAGATTATTTTCCTTCAGGTGTATGGTTGGTTTCCAGATCCGACTCTAGTCTGAGCCCGATTAAACCAAGTGGGTCGGTCGATGAAGATGTTAAAAACGTCAAGCAGCTGATCGATGGTCGCGAAGTGTTAGCTTTAGAACATTCTTGCTTGGATCCTAACCTTTATGACTTATATGACACAGGTGCAAAAGTTATATTACCTGATGGGGCGCGTCTCCTTAATGAGATGGTTCCAGCGATAATGAAAAATGATGCGGAAAGCACATTATTAGATGTTGCGGATACGCTAATTGCCCTCGAAAAATGGCCGGGTGAAATAAAAGTCATTGGCCCTATATCTGAAAATCAAAAAATGGCTGTTGCATTCCGTAAAAATTCCCCTGAATTACGCAAAGCATTTGATCGTTATTTAGACTCGATAAAAAAAGACGGTTCATACGAAAAACTAGTAAAAAAATACTATCCATCTATTTACTACTTTTATAACGATTACTTTATAGAAGATAAAAAGAAAGTCCGATGAATAAGGCCGTTAAAAAATTTTCCAGTAAAAGATTTATTACAATAAGCGCAATATTAGTTTCAATTTACTTAGCTATGCTTATTACTGTGACTAGCGTAGGTCAAAATAAGTTAAAAGAATCTCAATACAGAGAACTAGATTTAAAAGTTAAAAGTTATGCAAGCACACTCGATAATTTATTTACCATAGCGAGTGAAGATGTTGATAATCTAGCTACAGATAAAACAATACAAACATTCTTTGGTAATTTAGCTTCTGGCATGTCAATGGAGTATGGATTAGGTGCCAGTCTAATTAATTTAAAGCGTCGCTTCGATGAGAAGATAGACAGTAAGCTAATTAATAGCAGCCAAATCTATAAGAAGCTCACGCTGGTCGGCAGTGATGGAGTCACCATTGTCACCACTGGATCTGAAAACCTTGCCGAGCACAAAATGGACATACAAACCTTAATGACTCAACACGGGCATCCCGAAGAGGTTTGTGCGACGCGATACAATGATGACGTTCGCATTCAAGTCATTAAGCAAGTTAAGTTCTCCGGAAAGCCTGTTGCCTTTTTAATTGCCGATCTTAATAAGAATATTGTTATTGACCAACTTACTAACCAAGAACACGAAGATAGTTATAGCCGAATGGTGCTAAAAATAAAAGACGTGGAAATGGTTGTATGGGATACCATAAATAAAACACCTTCTCACAATAAGGATGAGAACTATTTCGTTTCTGAGGCTATAGACGGAAAAATTTACTTTGAAGTGCCTGTGGATAAACATCACTTCAAATTGATGGCGTGGTTCGAGCCTTTGAGTGAACGAGATATATTTACATCACGGCTCTTTATTATTGGTTTGAGTATTCTCGCCGTTATGATCGTCATTGCTTTATGTTATGCATTCATCACGAACAATAATAGGATTGAATTGAAAATTAAGCTTGAGGAAGAAAAAAAGCGTAAAGATATTCTTTCTCAACAGAATAAAAAATTAACGAACGAAATTGAACGTCGAAAAGCGTCTGAAAAAGAACTCGCCTTCCAAGCTAAATATGACACATTAACCAATTTACCTAATCGTAGTTATGGTTCCGAGCGATTGGCTTTGGAGTTAATTAGGGCATCGCGTAGTGGGTCTAAAGTTTTGGTGATGTTCATCGACTTAGACCACTTTAAGCAGATTAACGATTCAATGGGACACTTTGTTGGGGATGAAATCCTTAAACTCAGTGCTCAGCGACTGTATCAAGTCGCAAGAAAAACAGACTTATTGGCGAGAATTGGTGGGGATGAGTTTTTACTCGTCATCCCTGATTTGCCTGATAATGATACTGCAAAGCGAGTTGCTTCAAGTGTACTTTCGGCGTTTAACGATCCGTTTGTTTGGAGCAACCATGAATTCTTCTTGAGTAGCAGCGTCGGAATGTCTGTGTTCCCGGATGACGGAGACAACGCTGAGCAGCTTCTTGCATGTGCAGATATGGCAATGTATCGGGCGAAACAAGATGGGCGTGATGGCTTTTGTTTTTATAACCATAATATGAACCAAGACTTGCAACGCTACTTAGATCTGGAAAATCGTCTGAGAAGTGCGATCTCCAATCAGTTGTTAGAGCTGTATTATCAGCCAATTATTGAGCTGAGTAGTGGTAAAATCGTAGGGGCAGAAGCGCTAATGCGTTGGAATGATGACAAGTACGGATTCGTAAACCCTGAAGAGTTTATCTCTATTGCAGAGAAAAATGGTTTAATTCATCAAATTGGTGAGTTTGCTATTCAACAAGCGTGTCGACAAGCGGCACAATGGCAAAGTCTGACTCCGTTGTTTGTTTCTGTAAACTTTTCTAGTGTTCAATTTAGGTACTGCGAGCGCTTACTTACGTTTATTAAACACAGCCTTGAGGAGTCTGGTCTTCCGTCAAATAAGTTCGATATTGAAGTGACAGAAAGTCTCCTCTTCAATCACGATTCTGAGCTATTAGACATGCTTAATAACTTACGAGCGTTAGGCACCAAACTTACTATTGATGATTTTGGTACTGGTTATTCTGCGCTGAGTTACTTGCAGAAGTTTCCGTTCGACCGCTTAAAAATTGATCGTAGCTTTATGCAAAATATGTTCGAGAACGACTCAGACCGCGAGCTTGTGAACGTAATCATAGCAATGGCAAAAGCGCTGGATCTTAAGATCGTCGCAGAAGGCATCGAAGAACAGCGTCATGTGGATTACCTGAAAAACCTAAACTGTGAGTTCGGACAAGGTTTCCACTATAGCCGACCATTACCTGCTAAGGACTTTGAAGCACTTTTGGCTAAGCCTACCTGGCTATAATTCCTTTTATAACAACCTCATAGAAAAGCATTAATTGAATTTGTGCCTAGGATTCATTAATGCTTTTCCACCTTAAGGTATAATCCTTCCTCCTTCCTTGAATTACACTACAATTAATTGATGAGTGATAGCCCGTGACGCCCGTCACATAAAGGCTAAGCCTAATTCTAAACGAGTAAATACTCGCCAAAATAACTAGGAAGGAATTTCAAATGTCTTCTGCATTCTACCAACAGATTCAGCAGCAAATCGAAGAAGTAAAGGCGGAAGGCCTTTACAAATCAGAGCGTGTCATCACGTCTCAACAGCAAGCGGCTGTTAAAATCTCTACTGGTGAAGAAGTACTAAACTTCTGTGCGAACAACTACCTTGGTCTTGCTAACCACCCGGCACTTATCGAAGCGGGTAAAGCAGGCATGGACGAGCACGGCTTTGGTATGGCTTCAGTACGTTTTATCTGTGGTACGCAAGACATCCACAAAGAGCTTGAGCAGAAGCTTTCTAAGTTCCTAGGTAAAGAAGATACGATTCTTTACACATCATGTTTCGACGCAAACGCGGGCCTATTTGAAACGATTCTAGGCAAAGAAGACGCAATCATCTCTGACGCTTTAAACCACGCGTCAATCATCGATGGTGTTCGTCTATGTAAAGCAATGCGTTTCCGCTACTCAAACAACAACATGGAAGAGCTAGAGCAACAACTGATCGCTGCGAAAGAAGCAGGTGCTCGCCACATTCTTATCGTAACGGACGGTGTGTTCTCAATGGATGGCGTAGTAGCAAACCTTCCGGCTATCTGTGACCTAGCAGATAAGTACGGCGCGTTGACTATGGTTGATGACTCTCACGCTGTTGGCTTCATGGGCAAAACAGGTGCAGGTACGCACGAGCACCACAACGTAGTTGACCGTATCGACATCATCACTGGTACGCTAGGCAAAGCAATGGGCGGCGCTTCAGGCGGTTACACATCTGGTAAAGCGGAAGTGATTGACTGGCTACGTCAGCGTTCTCGTCCATACCTATTCTCTAACTCTGTTGCACCAGCAATCGTAAGCGCTTCTATCCGCGTTCTAGACCTACTAGAAGAGAGCGGTGACCTACGTGACCGTCTATGGGAAAACGCAGCACACTTCCGTACTCGTATGGAAGACGCAGGCTTCACAATGGGTGGTGCTGACCACGCAATCATTCCGATCATGCTTGGTGACGCAAAAGTAGCAGCAGAATTCGCAGAGCGTGCGCTGGAGAAAGGCATCTACGTAATCGGCTTCTCATTCCCTGTAGTACCAAAAGGTCAAGCACGTATCCGTACTCAAATGTCTGCGGCGCACTCTCGCGAGCAACTAGACCGTGCAATCGACGCGTTCATCCAAGTTGGTAAGGACATGGGTCTTATTTAAGATTCTAGGCCTTAGACAATAGGGCCTTTAATTAAGGTTACATTATGAAAATTAAAGCATTATCAAAGCTAAAGCCTGAAGAAGGCATCTGGATGACTGAGGTTGATAAACCAGAAGTTGGCCATAACGATATTCTGATCAAAATTAAGAAAACCGCTATCTGTGGTACAGACGTACACATCTACAACTGGGACGAATGGTCACAAAAGACAATTCCAGTGCCTATGGTTGTTGGTCACGAATACGTGGGTGAAGTGGTTGCGATTGGTCAGGAAGTTCGTGGCTTTGAAATCGGTGACCGCGTATCTGGCGAAGGTCACATCACGTGTGGTCATTGTCGTAACTGTCGTGGCGGCCGTACTCACCTATGTCGTAACACGATTGGTGTGGGCGTTAACCGCGAAGGTGCATTCGCAGAATACCTAGTGATCCCAGCGTTCAACGCGTTCAAGATCCCTGAAGGCATCTCTGACGATCTAGCGTCTATCTTTGACCCGTTTGGTAACGCAGTACACACAGCACTTTCTTTCGACCTAGTAGGCGAAGACGTGCTTATCACAGGTGCTGGCCCAATCGGTATCATGGCAGCGGCAGTAGCAAAGCACGTTGGTGCTCGCCACGTAGTGATCACAGACGTGAACGAATACCGTCTAGAACTTGCTCGTAAGATGGGTGTAACACGCGCAGTAAACGTGGCTGAAGAGAAGCTAGAAGACGTAATGTCTGAGCTAGGCATGACAGAAGGCTTCGACGTAGGTCTAGAAATGTCTGGTAACCCAGCAGCATTCAACTCAATGCTAACCACAATGAACCACGGTGGTCGTATTGCACTACTCGGTATTCCACCATCAGACATGGGTATCGACTGGAACCAAGTTATCTTCAAGGGCTTGGTGATCAAAGGTATCTACGGTCGCGAAATGTTCGAAACGTGGTACAAGATGGCTTCACTGATCCAATCTGGTCTGGATCTATCGCCAATCATCACGCACCACTACAAGGTTGATGACTTCCAAGAAGGCTTCGACGTAATGCGCAGCGGCATGTCAGGCAAGGTTATTCTTGATTGGGAATAACTTATTCAAGTAAGAAATGCGCTCCTTTTTGGGGCGCATTTTTGTTTCATGAAGATTTTTGTTTCGGGAAGAAATGGTCGCCAATCTTTTCTAAACTTCTCGTATCGTTCTGCTACTTTTTTTAGATTTTTTCCACTCAACTTCACCCTACCTTCTAACTAATTGTCAATTCTGTATTTGGAATAAGATAATAACCATTTGTTTTTAGTGGTTATTATTTGGAATTACATGCTTAAAAATCGTCATTTTTAAGTTTAATGTTTTTATTTGCTGTTCGTCTTTATCCTTATCCTGCTTCTTTTTATTGTTTTACATTTTATATGCATTTGGTTTGTCATAATTGAGCTATAACTAATAAAAAGGTTACCGATATACAGTGGAATGTAAAAATGGAGCTTTATATGAAAAGATTTTATCTGATGATGCCTCTGCTCTTAACCTCATTTAGTTGGCAAGCGAGTGGAGCGTCAGTGAGCGGTACGATTGATGTTTCAATTAACCTTGTACAAGGTTGTGTGATTAATGGAAATAATGCGGTAGATGCAGCTTCTGGCGTTGGCTTTGGCTCACTCGCTTTTGGAGACGTGCCTGCAATCTTCAGTGAACAAGATGGTGTGGTAAATGGTGGTAGTGCGACGGGTATTGAAGTGCTTTGTAGTAATGGTGTGACACCGACGTTTACATTGGGCACCGGATTGTATGATGCAAGTGCGACCGTTGGTACCTACGCGATGTCAAATGGCGCGCAATTTATTGATTATACGTTGTTTACCGACTCAGACCGAAGCACACAAATTATACAAGGTGGGACGGTAGCTCTGTCTGAATTTACTAGTGCAACATCGCAAACTATTGAGCTTTTTGCGAAAGCTTACGGTACGAGCAGCATTGCCGGTACATACTCCGATACCATCAGTGTGACGCTAAGCTGGTAAAACGTGACGCTGGTTGTTAGGGGCTTTTCACTTGTCGCGATGAGTTTGTGCTCTTTAACTGTGCTGGCTGATGCGACACAAACTTTTTAGGTGTCTGCCACCGTAGATACAGGTTGTTTGATTAACGGCGCAGTACAAGAAGAAAGCGCAACCCAAGCCGGGCAAATAGGCACGTTAGATTTTGGTGAGCATTCTTCAGTTTACGCGACGGAAGTACAAGGCAGCATCACTTACAGTTCATCACTCACATTAAGCTGTACTCCGGGTATTACGATGAATGTTTCCGTAAATGGCGGGATGAATGCATCGGATGGTGTACGTAAGCTAAAGCACAGTGAAGAAGCGACAACGGTAGATTACTTTTTGTTCCAGGATCTAAATTACACGCAGGTGCTTGATATTGACACGCAATATTCCGTCGATACTAACCAAGACCCAGATAATATTCAGTTTCCTATCTGGGCAAAGGCGACAATAAATGGGAATGAAATGGCTGGAATTTATATGGATACGCTTACGCTGACATTAGAGTGGTAAGTGAACTTTGGAGGGGTGAAATGGAATTCATACTCAAAAAACTATTATTAATAACCTTCCTTTTTGTTTTTTTCTCAAATGCCAATGCTAACTCATTATTAATTTGGCCGATTTACCCCAAAATATCAGAGGAGAGTAATGCAACATCACTTTGGATGGTAAATAAAGGCAGTGTTGATTCTTATTTACAGGTGAGAATTTTTAAGTGGGAACAAAACGAAGGAGAAGATAGTTATTCAAGTCAAAGCCAGTTAATTGCAACCCCTCCGTTTGTCAAAATTGAACCAGGTGAAAAGCAGTTAATCCGCATCATCAACCAAGATGAGGCCTCTGCGGGTAAGGAGTATGCATACCGAGTGATCATAGATGAATTACCGCCAACTCAAAACCCTCAAACAGAATTGACGGAAAATGAACTCGCTGTAAAAGTCCGAATGCGTTACTCGATACCTTTGTTTATTTACGGGAAAGGGCTGACTGATACTCAAAAACCAAACCGTGACAGTGAATTATGGGGTGATTTACAGGCACAGTTTATTAAGAAAAATAATCAGCGTTTTGTTCACATTAAAAATTCAGGAAAACACCATGTTCGCTTAGTGAATTTACAGTTGAATCTACCAAATAAAGATCCTGTCGTTATTTCCGATGGACTAGCTGGCTATATTCTTCCTGAACAGTATAAGGTTTGGTCTATTCCCCATAGTAATGTCAGACCCTTGAGTTTGAGCGCGAATATTGGAGGTAAACGTTACCAAATACCATTGAAGCAATAATGAATAGATTTAATACAATGAATGCTTTCTTTTGGTTGGTATTACTTAGCGTAACGTGGAGCAGTATTGGTCTTTGTGCAAATTCAGCAAACCACTTCTCTGAGCTACCGAGTCCTGAAAATTTCTCTTTAGAAAAGTTTGAGAATATCAGCCTCAATCTGGAGTTGGTGATCAATCAAAGAGCAACCGGGCTTGTTGCGAAAGTTGAGCGAGTTGGCGATCAGTTCTTTTTGCTCCGGGAGGACCTCATTTCAGTTGGGGTTACCGCCAAGTCGTTGCCTGGAACCGAAGAGAGACTTGAGGTTACGTCTATCCCAGGTGTTAACGTGCGTTACTTGCAATCGTCATTGCAACTTGCAATTGACGTACCGCCTAATTGGTTACCGATGCAGAGCTTATCAGCGCAGGATATGGGGCGATTTTCCCCGGCTCAGTTTGGGCGTGGTGGCCTGCTTAACTACAACGTATTTGGTGTGTACGAGAACGAAAGCCGACAAAAGGAGGTTTCTATAAATCATGAAGTCAGAGCCTTTTCTGAGTTTGGCGTTTTTTCTACTACCGGGATATTTAAATCTAACTTTCATCGCGATGTTCAGTCCCAGCAAAGCAGCCAGTACACTCGTTTTGATACGAGTTACGAGTACGTCAATCAAGAGAAGCGAATTCGTATGGAGGTAGGGGACTATATTGTTCGCCCTTTATCTTGGAGCCAACCAGTAAGACTGGCGGGTATTCAGTTGTCGCATGATTTCTCTATGCGTCCGGATGTCGTGACGACGCCGTTACCTGCATTTTACGGTGAGGTCACAGCGCCCACTACGTTAGATTTGTTTATCAATGGCTTTAAAACTGACTCAATGAATGTTGGGCCCGGTCCTTTCATTATTAACGATATTCCAATGCTCTCTGGTGCTGGGGAAGCAACGGTAATTGCAACGGATGCTCAAGGTAAGCAAACGGTCATGACCAGCCCATTTTTTCTCTCTTCCGATCTACTCAAGACCGGATTTACATCTTACAGTGCGAGTATTGGTGCGATCAGAGAAAATTTCGGTAATGCATCTAACGACTATGGAGACGGTGGCGTGGTTACCGCTCTGCGTCATGGCATGACTGATTGGTTAACATTAGAAGCTCAAGCCGAAGCAAAAGATGACCTGATCGTTGCGGGGCTGGGCTTTGTCACCAATGCTTTCAACTTGGGTACGGTGGATGCCTCGTTTCGTGTGAGTAATTTTCAGGATCAATCTACCTCATATGCGCTAGGTTATAGTTATCAGTCTCGGCTGTTTAGCTTCGCTGCTCGAACTCAAGTAGAACAAGCCGACTTTTATACCTTATCTCATTTACCAAATTACGAAATGCTCGATGAAGGCAAGGACGCTTCACTCGCGTCGCGCCATCTATCACAAATCAATATGGGAGTCCGTTTGGGAGATTGGGGCTCACTTTCTGGTGGGTACTTTGATATTCAACAATCCGACTCAGATTCACGTACCCTAAATCTTACTTATAGCTACGCCCTGCCTTTTAATATCAATATGTCCCTTTCTTACAACCATAGTATTGGTGGTCAGAGTGTTACGCTGGCGCAATTCTCTCTACCTTTCAGTTCTTTGGGGGGAAGTTCGGGGCTAACGCTGAAAAGAGAGGACGATGGCGATGTTAGAGGGCGAGTGGGTTACAGCCGCCTTGCGCCAATACGAGGTGGGTGGGGCGTCAATTTAGCGCATGATATTAACGAACACCCAGAAAACCGTAAACAGGCCGATTTGACCTACCGTGCGTCATGGGCGCAGTTCAGAGCGGGGTTAAATGGCACCAGTGGCGACTATGATTATTTTGCGGAAATGGCAGGTTCGGTCTCTACGTTGGATGGAGAAATATTCCCGGCGAATGAAGTGTATGACAGCTTCGCGGTGGTGAGCACCAGTGGTTTTGAAGGTATTCCGGTTAAATATGAAAATCAAATTGTCGGAGTGACAGACGATGAAGGTTACTTACTTGTTCCTTGGGCTACGGCGTATTACACCGCCAAATATGAAATCGATCCACTTAATTTACCTGCCAATGCTGCGTTTTCTGCAACAGAGCAGTTTGCTTCGATACATTCGGGCTACGGCTACCTGTTAGAGTTCCCAATAGAGCTACAAGTTGCACTGAGCATGACGGTGGTAGACGAAAATCATTTGTTCCTTCCGATTGGTACATATGGCCGCTCAGAAACGGGCTTAACAAGCCAAATTGGTTGGGATGGTTTTACCTACTTTGAAGGCGTTGACCCAGGCCGCTACATTCAGTTTTATCCTCAAGGACAGCCGCCATGTACAGTGTTTATTGAGGGGTTGTATCAGCGTGAGAGTCAAAAAATACAAACATTGCCTGAGCAGGTTTGTATCAAAGCCGAAGAAGAGGCCGCACTATGATTTTGCGCCGCTGGCTTGCTAGCCTACTTTTCTTTTTCTCGTGCTCGACAATGGCTTGTCAGCTCACGGCGGCAACACCTTTAATCTTGTTTGGCAATGTTTCTTCGTTTACTGTTTCAAGCTCTCAGCAGCAAAGCTCAGCTCAGCCTCATGCGGGGATTACGTGTGACTTTTCTACACTTGTGTCTTTGTTAAGTGGCGACTACGTATCAGCAACGTTTAACAGCATAAATAATGGTTTGCTATTAAATGAGGATGATCCGAGTTCGGAGCTCAGCTATCAGATTTTTGGCGATCCAGGTCTTTCACAAGAGTATGTATTCGGCCAAACTTACAATTTTTTTGAAATCGGGTTACTCGATTTACTCGGGTTGTTTGGCACTCAAGCCGAGTTTCCGCTCTATGCTCGGACGGGAGTGGGTAGTAATCTTTCCGCTGGGACTTATAAAGACCAAATCACCGTATCCTGGATTTGGGATTACTGTAAGGGTATCGGGGTTCTAGGGGTATGCATTGGCCGCGCCAATGGCAGCGCTCAAAGCGTGATTACGGTTGAGTTGGAAGTGACCCCTGATTGTATGATCACGGCGCCAGATATTGATTTTGGTTCGTCCCCATTAGTGGCCGGTTTTGAGCCAGTCAGTCAGGTTATATCGTTAACTTGTACCAAGAATAGTTCCTTCTCCATTGGCTTGAATGACGGCCTAAATGCGTCCGGCGGTCAGCGGCGAATGATTTCTAGTGGTCACTATTTGGAGTATGAAATCTATAAGTCATCAACGATGGAGCGCTGGGGAGGAACCAGTTCTGAACGTCGTGAACACAGTGACGTCGATACTGGCGGCTCCATTCCGGATGGTATCACGCCACAGAATTATAATTATCGCGCGCAGATACTAACCAGCCAAACGACCCCTCCTGCAGGTACTTACACCGACTCAATAATCGTTGACGTTCAATTTTGAGCATCATGTCAATTACATCATTAGAGGCTTCTATTCCAAAAATCTTTTGTAATCATAGTTTTCACTCTGTCACTGCTTAATTTTGTGAGATTAGTATGGCTTTATTCTCACGGAATTTAACTTTCAGAAATAAGGAAAATGATGAAGAAGTCACTAACAACATTAGGTTTGGCACTGGTATTTACAGGAACAGCTTATGCAGCAAGCTGGGGCTACGAGGGAAACCATGGGCCAGCTCATTGGGGTGAGTTTGCATCTGAGTGCGCGAAAGGTCAAAACCAGAGCCCAATCAACATTGAATCGGCGACCGAAGCGAAGCTAGAAAAATTGAATTTCGACTACGAAGGTAAGGCAATTTCACTGCTGAACAACGGTCACACTTTACAGACTGGCTTAGAAGGTAAAAACACACTCACCATTGATGGTAAAGAGTTTATGTTGAAACAGTTCCACTTCCATACGCCATCTGAAAACCATGTGGATGGTAAAGAATACCCATTAGAAGTACACTTTGTGCATGCCGACAAAGTAGGTCATCTAGCTGTTGTCGCGGTGTTCTTTAAACTGGGTGACGCGAACCCAGATCTAGCTAAGATGCTAGCTAACATTCCAACTAAAGATCAAGATGTTACCATCAAGGTTCCATTTGATGCTGATGCCCTTATCCCAAGTGATAAAGACTACTACCGCTTTAACGGCTCACTAACGACACCGCCATGCTCTGAAGGTGTACGTTGGTTCGTGATGAAAGAAGCACAAACTATTTCTCCTGAGCAGATAAAATCTTTTTCGGAAGTAATGGGGAAAAACAATCGCCCAATCCAACCGCTGAATGCACGTATGGTGTTAACGCAACAATAACCACTTCATGCAAAGAAAAATAAAAAGCCCGCTTAAACACAGCGGGCTTGATTATTTGGGTATTGGTGAGAACTAGAAGCCGTGATCTTCTTGCTCTTCCGCTTTTACCATTTGTACAGGATCAAGCTTAAGCGTCTGAGTAGGGAACGCGATATCTGCATCGTGTTCTTTAATGATGTTGATTACCTTAAGCAGTATGTCCTGCTTTACCTCATGGTATCTCACCCAATTCACGGTTTTAGTAAAGGTATAGATAAAGAAGTGCAATGATGATGGACCGAATGTATCGAAGTTGACGATAAGTGTTTGGCGTGCATCAATGTCTTTGTGATTTTTCAGCATTTCTTTTACCGCGGTGATAATTTGCGGCATTTTTTCAGCATCGTCGTAACGAAGTCCAATTTTTTCGTAGATACGTCGGTTCAGCATGCGAGATGGGTTTTCTACGACAATGCTGCTAAACACTGAGTTTGGCACATACAGTGGACGCTTATCGAAAGTTCGGATAATGGTCATACGCCAGCCAATGCGTTCTACCGTCCCCTCTATTTGTCGGTCTGGAGAACGGATCCAATCGCCAACTTTAAATGGACGATCGAAGTAGATCATAAGACCTCCAAAAAAGTTAGACAGCAAATCCTTCGCCGCTAAACCGACGATCAAACCACCAACACCACCGAAGGTAAGTAGGCCCGATAGTGACAGACCAAATGCCTGCATTACGGTTAGAATTCCGACGGTAATAAAGAACAGGCGCGCGACCTTAGCTATCGCTTGTACTGTTGTTTCATCTCGGTTCTTTTGTTCGAGAACATGCTCTTCAACATTGGTAATGAGCCGCATAACGGTCCATACGAAGATGCTGATGATTAAAATCAGTTTCAGCGTACTTAACCAGTTTATTTTATCGTTGAGCTCGCTCTCTAATATGATGCCGATAGAGACGGTTGCAGGCCAACACCAAATGAGTGTACTGACTGGCGCTTTTAGCGCATCAAGCAACATGTCATCCCAGTGGAAGGGCGTTTTCTCTACGAGCGCAGCGAGGCGAGAGCGAATCAGCCGCCAAGCTATCCAAGCTATAAAGCTAGCGAGCGTAATGAAAAGGACGCTTCCACTCCAATTTTGATGAGACGTTTCAATGTAGCTTTGTAATTCGGTAAACCACTGTGGCATATGTAACTTATTTCTAGTGAACCATGGAAGGAAAGGTAGCAGATATTACTCCTTCACCCCAGTGATTTCCTTTAAATCATTTACTTATGTCTAAACCGCCGAGATGGACTTTTCCTTCCAATGACAAGAGAGTTACCTTTACGTTTTGCTGAGCGACCGCCTCATGCATGTTCAGAGGTACGCTACCAATGATTGAGGGTTGATATTTGGACGATCAATTATAACTTCTCTGACTTATCGCTAACATTTATCTTAAGTAAGTGTGAGAGTGTATTGACTCTTGAATTAGCGGAGGCAGATATGGAATTTACAGAGCTGGATCGAAACGCGCTCTACGACATCTGGATGTCACAAAAAGCCAAAATGCACATCACTCAAATGGAAATGGCGAAGCGCCTTGGTTTGAGTCTACACGAGTTTTCTGGCTTGTTACGTGGTAATTCTCCACTGACGCTAGGTTTTGTAAAACAGCTATGCGAGCAGCTACATGTACGTCCTGGTCAGGTGATTCCGTCTTTGACGGAGCGTGACCTATCTGCATCTGGTACCGTTTATTTACAAAATCGTGTGACGGTGGATGGCGATATCAGTAACGTGTTTATCGACGGAAACCAAGTCGTGATCGAGTACGTTCACCAAGTTAGCTAGCTTGCTCGTCAAATTATCGGGTTGAAGAGCAATAAAAAACGAGCCACTGTTGGCTCGTTTTTTCGTTTCTGTTTTGCTCGATTGCAAAGATTATGGGATTTTCACTAGCGAATCGCGTGAAAGATCCGCGATAGACTTAGCGCCAGTCAGCGTCATTGCTACACGCATTTCTTTATCGTACAGATCCAGTAGATTTTCAACGCCTGCTCCGCCTTGTGCTGCCAATGCGTACACAAATGAACGGCCAAGAAGCGTACAGTCTGCACCAAGTGCGAGCATACGAACGACATCAAGACCAGTACGAATACCAGAGTCTACGAAGATCTTAAGATCACCTTTTACCGCATCCGCAATGCTTGGCAGTGCTTTAGCACTTGAAAGTACGCCATCTAACTGACGGCCACCATGGTTAGATACCACAATGCCATCTGCGCCGAAACGTACCGCATCTTTCGCGTCTTCTTCATCTAGAATGCCTTTGATAACCATTGGGCCATCCCAAAAATCACGAATCCACTCAAGATCTTTCCAGGAGATAGAAGGGTCGAAGTTTGCGCCTAACCAGCCGATGTAATCTTCTAGCTTTGTTGGTTCGCCACGATAAGTTGAGATGTTACCTAAGTCGTGCGGTTTACCAAGTAGACCCACATCCAGCGCCCAGCTTGGGTGGCGCATCGCCTGGAATACACGACGCATGGCCGCGTTAGGGCCACTCATACCTGAGTGCATGTCACGGTAACGTGCGCCAGGAACTGGCATATCAACGGTAAACACCAGCGTTGTTACGCCTGCTGCTTTTGCACGCTCAAGTACGTTTTTCATAAAGCCACGATCTTTAAGCACGTAAAGCTGGAACCACATTGGACGTTCAATTGCAGGTGCGACTTCTTCAATCGGACAAACCGAAACAGTCGACATAGTAAATGGGATGCCTTTTTTCTCGGCTGCTTTTGCTGCTTGCACCTCGCCTCGGCGCGCGTACATACCAGTTAGACCAACAGGAGCTAGCGCGATTGGCATTGCCAGTTTCTCACCGAAGATCTCGGTTTCGAGGCTCAAATCTGTCATATCGCGTAGGACGCGTTGGCGAAGAGCGACATCACCTAAATCGTCAGTATTACGCTTCAGCGTGCGTTCGTCGTAAGAGCCGCCATCAATATAATGGAATAGAAACGGGGGAAGCTTGGCTTTCGCGGCAGCGCGGTAGTCAGTAGAAGCTGAGATAATCATAATGGTGTCCTAGCGGTTATTCTAAGCAAAGTTGTGGAGCAATTTGCTCTTTCGTTGAGCCTTCATCGCAAAGCAGTGAAGACATCAAAATGAGTATAGTTACCTATGGTTCACTTACGTTTGAACCGGTGATGTTGGTAACCCATTTACATAATTGGTTGAAAAATTTTTTAAATCACTCAATCAGTTATGCAAACTGGAAAGGGTGACACAGCTGTCGGGGGAATTGATGTAGCAAGCTAAATCAACATGTCGGGGTAGTAGTGCAGACAGCTGTGTCAAATTAGGCAGGGCTGCAAACCCTGCGTTTCGCGTTACTTCATTAAGACATCTGTCATTTGGAAGCCATAAATCAGCATCAATCCAATAATGCCTGTCATTACAATGTAGTAGAACGTAGGGATAATCGTCTTACGCAATGTTGCGCCTTCTCGACCAAGCAAACCTACCGTGGCTGATGCGGCAACAACGTTGTGAATCGCAATCATGTTACCTGCAGCAGCACCGACGGCCTGGAGTGATACAACAATCACACTCGAAATAGACAACGTTTGTGCCACTTCGAATTGGAACTGGCTGAACATCATATTTGATACCGTGTTTGAGCCAGCGATGAACGCACCCAGTGCACCAACGGTGGCACTCAGCGCTGGGAACGCAGAACCAACAAGGTCAGAGGCGAAGTTTGCGGTTGTGACGGGCATACTTGCTAGGTCAGCACCGTTGATGCCTGAGTTGATAAAGATACGAACCATCGGAATGGTAAATACCAAGACAAAACCCGCCCCAATCAGTGTTTTGCTTGACTCGCCAAATGCTTCACGCAATGGCTTTACGCTGCCGCTTTGTAACATTGCAGCAAGTAGTGCGACAAACACCAGAATGCCACCAGGAAGGTATAACGGCTGAATCGCAGCGCTAACGCCAGTCTCACCAAGAATGTTGCTGAACGACAAACTTACGCTTTGTACAAAGCCTTTCAGCTCAGGGCTAACGCGGCTTGCGACGAGAATAACTGCCAGCATTACATATGGAACCCAAGCTTTTACGATGCTCATTGGCTTGCCCGGATTGTCGTTTAGATCGACTTTTAGCGAACCTAACCACTCTGCAGGCCATTTGTCTTCGCTTTCGAAATCCCACTTAGTCTTTGGTACTAAGAAGCCTTTTTTCGCTGCGGTAACAACGATAGACAGACCAACCAAACCACCGATAAGTGAAGGGAACTCTGCGCCCAAGAATACGCCGGTTAACGCGTATGGAACGGTGAAAGAGACACCAGCGAATAACGCAAATGGTAGAATATCCAGGCCTTCACTCCAGCTTCTGTTCTTGCCGAAGAAACGTGTTAACATCATCGCCATTAATACCGGGATCATCGTACCTACGACTGCGTGAATGACAGCAACGTGAGCTGTGATATCTTGCAGGTACATTTCCCACGTTGCACCTTGTGCGGCCAACGACTCACTGATGTTATGCGTGTCTAAACCTTTGTTTACACCTACGATGATAGGCGTGCCTACCGCGCCGAATGAAACAGGCGTAGACTGAATCATCATGCCCATAAGGACAGCGGCTAGCGCAGGGAAGCCGATTGCAACCAGTAGTGGTGCAGCGATTGCTGCCGGGGTACCGAACCCAGATGCGCCTTCAATGAACGAGCCAAAGCACCAAGCAATGATGATGGCTTGTACACGGCGGTCAGCCGAAATATCGGTAAATCCATTACGGATTGTGGTGATCGCTCCAGTGTGTTTTAAAGTGTTGAGCAAGAAGATGGCACCAAACACGATCCATAGAACAGAGACAGTAATGCCGAGTCCTTGGAATACGGAAGCCAGTACGCGATTGGCTGACATATCCCAAAACATAAGTGCGATAGCGACGGTTAGACCGAACGCAACAGGCATGGCTTTTTTAGCAGGCCAGTTGAGACCAACCAATAAGATGGCGGCAACAACAATTGGCGAAAATGCCACTAGGGCAAGTAGGGTTTCACTCATTTGTACATCCTTCGTACGCTGACTTCTCGAACGGTGTCAATCCGCTGTAGAGGTGACTTTTTGTTGTAATGGTTTTGTTAATTTGGCGTGAATTTACTCCTTTATTTTTTGTTGATATAGGGAAATAATGAAAATAATTAATTCCAAAAGTGACATAATGGTATGAGAGCAGACGACTTAATCCTATTTTCTCAAGTAATCGAACTTGGCAGCTTTAGTAAGGTTGCAGAGGCAAATAACCTTACAAATTCGGTAGTTAGCAAAAGAATGGCGAGGTTGGAGGAAGAAATAGGGGCTCAGCTATTATATCGAACAACGCGCAAATTAACCTTGACCGAGGCAGGTAAGGTGTTACTCCACAGTGCTAAAAATGTGAAGCAGGCCACTCAGGAGGCTATGGATGCTGTTGCAGGCTTTGGAGAGAATGTGAGCGGTCATATAAAAATGTCCGTGCCGTGTATCTCTGGAGATTTGATACTTGCTGATGCTGTTGCCGAATTTTGTAACCTTCATCCGGGTCTGACCGTGGACATGTCATTGGATAATCGCTTTGTCGATTTAGTGGCTGATGGTTACGATTTAGTCATTCGAACTGGCTACCTAGCCGACTCTAGTTTGATCGCACGACATATTCTCGATTCCCAATGGGTGGTATGCGCGTCACCTTCTTATATTGCGAAAAATGGGAAACCGATCGAGCCGATTGATCTCACCACGCACAATTGTCTGCAATACGCTTACCAAACCACAGGTGCAACGGATTGGGAGTTTAAAGGAGAAGATGGCAATTACATCGTCAAAGTATCGGGCTGCTTTTCTACTGATAACGCGACCGCATTACGTAAAGCCGCTCTGGGCGGCCATGGTATTGCTTACGTCCCGCGCTGTTTGGTGTATCACGATATTCGTAATGGTCAACTGGTGGATATTTTTCCTGAATTAGTAGGTAAAAAGTTGGGTATCTACGCGGTGTATCCGTTTACTCGTCAACCACCGAACAAAGTAAAGCTGCTTATTGAGCACATTCGTGACCGGTACTTAACGATATCTCATTATTTCTAGGTTCTTCATAGATTTAAAACAATGTCGTTGAAATCAAAATTGGGTGCTCTAAGGTAATCACCGCAATAAAACGATTGAAGATAAACAACTTAATAAAAACAACGGAGTAACACGGACGTTATGCATTACCCAAAAACACGTAAAGATTCTGTCGTGGACACTTATTTTGGTCACGACATTGCCGACCCTTATCGCTGGTTAGAAGATGATCGAAGTGAAGAAACCGCACAATGGGTTTCGGGTCAAAATTCGGTCACCTTCGATTTCCTTGGTCAGATACCGTACCGCCAACAAATCCGTGACTTAGTGGCGAACAGTCAAAACTACGAAAAATATTCCCAGCCATTTGTACGTGGTGACTACACCTACTTCTACAAAAACGACGGTTTGCAAAACCAAAGCGTATTGTATCGACGTAAAGGCGAGGGAGAAGCCGAGGTTTTCCTTGATCCAAATACTTTCTCCGAAGAGGGCACGACCTCTCTTGGCGAAGTCAGCTTCTCTAAAGACTATCGTTTGGTCGCGTATTCCATCTCGGAAGGGGGCAGTGATTGGCGTAAGATCTTTGTCATTGATACGGAAACCAAAGAACAGTTAGAGCCTGAGATTGTTGATGCGAAGTTTACGTCGATTTCTTGGCTGGGCAGCAAAGGTTTCTATTACTCAAGCTACGATAAGCCGCAAGGCAGTGAGTTGTCTGCTCGAACTGAGCATCACAAGCTTTATTATCATGAACTTGGTAAATCTCAATCTGAAGACAAAGTGATTTTTGGTGAGTTGGATACGCAAGTTCATCGTTATGTGTCTGGTACGACGACGACAGATGATCGCTTCCTCATTATCTCTGGCGCAGAATCTACATCGGGTAATCGTCTGTTTTATATTGATTTACAGTCTGAGTTACAGGCAATTGTGACGCTGCGCGAGACAACGCAAGGAGACGCCTACTTAATTGATAGCCAAGACGCAACCTTGCTGCTTTATACCAACCTAGACGCGCCGAATGGCAAAGTTGTCAGCTACAACACTCAGACAGAACAATGGGCTGACGTGATTGCTGAACAAGAACAGCCGTTAGAAATCAGCAAAGGTGGCGGTTATCTGTTTGCGACTTATATGGTGGATGTACTTTCTAAAGTGCAGCAGTTTAACTACCAAGGTGAATGGATTCGAGATGTTGAACTGCCGGGAGAGGGTACGGCTTATGGTCTAGCGGGTAAAAAAGAAGAAACCACGCTGTATTACACCTTTACTAACTACGTGACGCCACCGACGATCTTCTCATTTGATGTTGAGTCTGGTGAATCGACGCTGTTTCAAGAATCAAAAGCGCCATTCGCTCGCAGTGAGTATGAATCAAAACAGGTGTTCTACACCTCAAAAGATGGCACGCAAGTTCCGATGACCATCTCATACAAGAAGGGCATCGCGCTTGATGGCAGTGCGCCAACCATGCTGTATGGTTACGGCGGTTTTAACATCAGCCTCACTCCAATGTTTTCTGGCAATGTAGCCAACTGGCTAGAGTTGGGTGGTATTTACGCTGTCGCCAACTTGCGAGGCGGCGGTGAATACGGTAAAGCCTGGCACAACGCAGGCACTCAGCAGCAAAAGCAAAACGTGTTTGATGACTTTATTGCGGCGGCGGAATACCTGATTGAAAACGACTACACTAGCTCCGAGCGTCTAGCGATTCGCGGTGGTTCTAATGGTGGTTTGTTAGTTGGAGCGTGTATGACGCAACGCCCTGAACTATTCAAAGTCGCGCTGCCTGCGGTTGGCGTGCTTGATATGCTGCGTTACCACACGTTTACGTCTGGAGAAGGCTGGAAGTATGACTATGGCACGTCGGAGCAAAGTGAAGCGATGTTCCAATACTTGCTTGGCTACTCTCCTGTTCACAATGTAAAAGAAAACGTGCAATATCCTGCTACCTTGGTGACAACCGCCGATCACGACGATCGTGTGGTTCCAGCACATTCGTACAAGTTTATTGCGGAGCTGCAAGACAAACAGCAAGGCGCTAATCCAGTATTGATACGCATTGATGTTAATGCCGGTCATGGTGCAGGAATGCCGCTGAGTAAGCAAATTGACCTCACCACAGACGTGTATGCATTTACGTTACATAATATGGGTATTGAGTCGATTTAATGCCCTAGTTGTTAGAAACTTCTGAGAATAAAAAATGCCGCGACAGTGTCGCGGCATTTTTCATGGTTGGGGGAACTCAATTCATACTGTTTGCCAGTATTTGAGCCAGGTTGACTAAGTCTGACTCTTGAACCAACCAGTCTCGGCGGCCAAACCGAAAGGCAGCTACGCCATTCTTAAGACAAGATGAAATCATCACCTTTTCTTAATCCTAGTTTATGAATATGAAACTGTGATGAACCTAAGCTGCATTGTGCTGATTTTCACTGTTTTCAAGATCAAATGAGGCATCTATCAGTTTTTTCGTGTAGTCATTTTTAGGGTTTTGGAAAATCTTTTCGGCCGTACCTTGTTCCATGACCTCGCCCTTTTGCATGACTAGAACACGATCAGAGAGTGCTTTAACTACTGATAGATCGTGGCTAATAAACAAGTAGCCAATATTGTGTTTTTTCTGCAAATCTTTCAGAAGGTCAATCACTGTCAGTTGCACCGAGCGGTCTAATGCAGAGGTTGGCTCATCAAGCAGAATAAACGAAGGTTCAAGGATCAGTGCTCGCGCGATAGCAATACGCTGACGCTGGCCTCCTGAAAACTCGTGCGGATAACGGTTGATGGACGCGGGATCTAAGCGGACCTCACGGAGCACGTCGCGCGCTTTCTGCATACGTTCTTTTTTACTCAACATTGGTTGGTGGACAGTTAATCCTTCTGTGATGATCTCGCCGATAGTCATACGAGGAGAAAGCGAACCATAAGGGTCTTGGAATACCATCTGAACGTCTTTTTTCAGCTCAAAACGTTCTTTGTTTGTCAGCAAGGCCATATCTTGGCCTTTGTATTCTATTTTGCCAGTTGAGGGCAGTAGACCTATCAAAGCTCGGCCGAGTGTAGACTTACCTGAACCGGACTCCCCAACGATCCCGAGGGTCTCTCCTTGTTTAAGCTCAAGAGAAATGCCTTTTACCGCTTCGAAGTACTCATTCTTGCTCGCAATAAAATGCGACTTTACCAAGAATTTGACTCGTATATCGTCGGCCTTTAAAAGCTGTGTAGCACTTTCGCTAATAGGCTCCTTACTGCCTTTAGGAATCGAGTTGATTAGCATACGTGTGTATTCGTGCTTTGGGTCCTCGAAGAGTGTTTGCGTTTCGCCTTCTTCGACGACTTCTCCTTTACACATCACAATGACACGATCCGCAAAGTGTTTTACAACGCCTAAGTCATGAGTAATAAATAGGATTGCCATGCCCATCTGAGCCTGAATTTCTTTAATCAGGTGCAACACTTCTGCTTGAACCGTGACATCCAACGCTGTTGTAGGTTCGTCGGCGATCAAAATATCGGGCTCGTTAATCAGTGCCATCGCAATCATGATGCGTTGCAATTGACCACCAGAAAATTCGTGTGGGTACTTGTTGTACGCTTTTTCTGGGTTTGGCATATGAACCAATTCAAACAGCTCTAACACCTTTGCTTTTGCTGTTCGTCTGTCGACCGGGCGGTGACACATGATGGCCTCAGCGACTTGGATACCCACCCGCATGTACGGGTTTAGTGAGGTCATCGGCTCTTGAAAAATCATGCCAATGCGATCACCGCGAATACTTTGCATTTCACGCTCTGTTTTATCCAAGATGGAGCTACCCTCAAACATGATGGATGAGCTTTCATGCAAAATAGCGTTGTCTGGCAATAGTTTCATCAGTGCATTGGTTGATACTGACTTGCCAGAGCCAGATTCGCCAACGATGGACAGCGTCTCGCCTGCTTTTAAATCGAAGCTAACATTCTTTACTGCATCGACGATCCCATCGTTTGTCGTAAAGCTGACTGATAGGTTTTTCACCGAAAGAATGGTTTTAGAAGACATCACAGATCCTTGTGGTTGATAAAGCAAATGATACTCAAGCAGTGGGCAGCACAAACCTAGCTGGCCTCAATGCTTGAGCTTTAGATTAATTATACAGGTGAGAAGGCGAAGATTTTGCCGAACTCATTGCTTGCAAATGTAAGAACTGCTCATGCGCGCGCGTTACGTGCTCGAGTTCTATCATCCATTGAGCATTACGTTGGGCAGAGCAAAATGCCGCCATGTGAGCTAATAAGTCTTCGCTCTGTTGACCAAGTAGGTGACCTACGCGCTCAATCAGTTCATGGCTCTCTAGCTGCAAAAATTGAAATAGCGCGTAAGTTTGATTGAGTATTGAGAACGCATCATGCTGTAAGCCGAGTTTGTTGAGAATCTCTGATTGCGTCACGCTGGCATCTCTAAGCCCCGTAATGAGACATACAAACTGGCAAGGTTTAGTTTGTGCATTTTCTAGCGCTAGATGAATGTGGTTGGGTAGATTGTTGAGCACGTCGTCATATAAACGATGAGCTTCTGGCCAATGGCCTTGTTCCATCAGTTGCTCCGCTTTTAAGTAGCGCATCCAGCATTGCTCAATATTCATATCCATCTCCACAACATTTGATTTGTTTAGATATTAAATGAAATTGATTATCAATTGCAAGTGCGTGTTAATATCACTTATGTGTTCATAAAATGTCCAATCAATCTAGGGTGGAAGGTAAATCACTTAAAATTAAGCAAATAATCTCTACACTCAAATAACGAAAATAAGAAAAAAGGAAGTGGATATGGCAATACTAAGATTGGAAGCTAAGCAGCTATATTCTGTAGCAGATCTAGAGAATATGCCATGTAAGTCGACCAAGGAGTTACCTCCAATTGATGAAATCGTGGGCCAAGAGCGCGCGCAAAAAGCGGTCGAGTTTGCGATGTCCATCAAAGAGAAAGGGTATAACATCTACGCCATTGGTCAGAATGGGCTAGGTAAACGCACCATGATCTTGCGCTATCTGAATCGTCACCAGCACGATGCAGCAGCCCTGTTTGATTGGTGTTACGTTGCGAACTTTGAGGATACCCGTACACCAAAGGTATTAAAGCTGCCTTGTGGTATCGGAAATAAGCTACGTGTTGATATTGAAGCTTTAATGGGCAAATTATTGAATGCTTTACCCCTAGCATTCGACAATGAAATGTACTTTAGCCGCGCTGAGCGATTAAAAAATCAATTGGCAGCTAAGCAACAAAACGAGCTGGATCGTATTAGTCGAGAGGCAAAAGAAAAAGGCATCAGCCTAACACTGACTGCGCAGGGGGATTATCAGTTTGTCGCCATGAACGGTGATGAGCTTCATACGGAAGAGTCTTTTGATGTACTAAGCAAAAAAGAACAAGAGCAATTCAGCGATGCTATTGATGAACTCGAAGTGCGATTGCGCTCGATGGTTCGTGAGCTTACGGAGTGGGAAGAGACATACAGCGATAAAATCAAAAAGCTCAATGATGAAGTGACGCTTGATGTGATTACTCACTTCATCAAAAAACTCAAAGTGGATTACGCGCAATATTCCGAAATCAAAACCTACTTAACTGAGCTGCAAAAAGATATTGTTGAAAACGCAGATATCTTCCTTGACCAAAGTGGCGAGCAAGGCGAAATTGCGACGGCATCCTTGGATAAAAAATTGCCACGTCGTTATAAAGTGAACGTCTTGGTAAGCCGTAAAAGCAGCGAATTTCCTATCGTTGTTGAAGAAAATCCCAACTATCATTCACTCTTCGGGTCGATTGAGACTGCCACTTTCAAGGGAACGGTGTTTACCGACTTCTCGCTGATTCGCGCAGGGAGCTTGCATAAGGCGAATGGCGGCGTTCTATTAATGGATGCTCAGAAAGTACTTGAACAGCCTTACGTTTGGGATGGTTTGAAGCGCGCATTGCGTGCTCGTCAATTGAGTTTTACGTCTCTAGAAAAAGAAGTCACATTGACGGGGGCGGTATCACTCGATCCTGAACCGATTCCGCTTGATATCAAAATTATCTTATTTGGTGATTACCGAACTTACCAATTACTCCAACATTACGATCCAGAGTTCAGCGAGTTGTTCCGTGTGACGGCAGATTTCGAAGACGAAATGAAACGTACGCCGGAGTCTGAGCTGCATTACGCGCGCTTTATCTCTAGCGTGGTGCATGACAACAATATGCTGCATTGCGATCGCAAAGCCATTGCTCGGATCATCGAATACAGCTCACGTTTGTCTGGCGACCAATCCAAGCTATCTCTACATTCGGCTAATATCGCCAACTTGCTTCGAGAGTCGAACTACGTGGCTCGTCAAGCTAACTCTAACATGATCCGTATTGGGCATGTTGAAGAGGCGCTCAATAACCAAGAAATGCGAGTAAGCCGATTACGCGATAACGTAATGGAAACCTTTATTAACGGCACAACGCTGATTCGCACCGAAGGAGAAGCCGTAGGCCAAGTGAACGCACTTTCGGTATTGAGCACTAGTGACTACATGTTTGGTGCACCGAATCGCATCACAGCGACGACGTGTTACGGTGATGGGGATGTTATCGATATCGAGCGAAGCGTGGATTTGGGAGGCAGTATTCACTCTAAGGGCGTGATGATTTTGTCTGCCTACTTATCTTCCGTATTTGGTAAAACGGCACGAGTGCCATTAACGACAACCATTACCTTTGAGCAATCTTATGGTGGTGTTGATGGTGATAGTGCCAGCATGGCTGAGTTATGTGCGGTTGTGTCTGCTTTTTCAAAGCAACCAAACCGACAAGACATTGCGATAACAGGATCGATGAATCAATTTGGCCAAGCTCAGCCTATTGGTGGCGTAAACGAAAAGATCGAAGGCTTTTATGATGTGTGTGTAATTAAAGGTCGTCATGACGGGCAGGGGGTCATTATTCCGCGCTCTAATGTTCACAATCTAATGCTTCGTTCCGACATCGTGAAAGCAGTCGAAAAAGGCGAGTTTAATATTTGGGCGATTGACCATGTTACTGAAGCTATCGAATTGTTTACGGGGAAAGTTGCTGGTGAGCCAACTGATGAAGGTTCTTATCCAATCGATACCATTTTTGGCCTTGCTCAAGCTAAGCTCAATTCGTTGAGAAAATAGGCTGAAACCGTCCTAAATGTGAATGTATCTCATCATAAGTGATCATAATTTATCATAACGACAATATCCCGACGCTACTGTCGGGATATTGTCAATAACAGATTGAAAATGGAGAGTTTTTGTACTAGACAAAAGTGTGATCGACCTCTAATATTCGCCACTTGTTTATTCGTCTGGGATTTATCCCGTCGCAAGGAAGCATAGATATTCAAACTGCCGAAAAGTAACGTTGTTATAAGCACTGCTCGAGTTTGTTTGGATATAGACATCACGCATACAACTGAGGCCCTGTCATGCAGTTATCACTGAAAAATTTGTCAGTACGAACGCAAATTTTGGTTCCGGTATTATTTACCGCGATTGTTTTGTTTATTGCTCTTTGGATTACTAAAAACAACCTTCAAGCAGAGCAAGATGTTATTGCTTCCAACCAAGAATCTTTGGTTTTTCACAAAGACACATTGGCGAGTATTGACGACCAAATTTACCCTCTGCGCATAAGCGCGGTTTACGCTATTTACGATGCTTCTCGTCGTGAGAACTTTCTAACCGAATTGAAAGAAGGCTTAAAGCAAGTTGATGCCGATTTAAGCGCAATTGAAGCCCGAAACCTATTCCGTGACGATGCCGTTAAAGTTCGCCAAGCAATTGAATCCTATGTGCGATATTCAGAGCGCTCAGTTGCTTTCTTCAACCAATACGATCAAGGTTTGAAATCGGATAGCGAGTACCGTGCATTTGTCAAAGAGTATCGCAATGTTGGCCGAGAAATGGTCCAACAAATTAACACGCTATCAAAGCATGTAAACGAGCAAGCTGAACAATCTACTATCAGAAGTCATCAGCAAAATGAACGTGTGCAAAATAACGCTATGTTGACGGTTTTAGCGGTATTTGCTTTCTCATTGATAGGCGCTTGGTTCCTATCTGGCATGATTGTTACACCAATCCAAAAGCTGCAAGAAGTGATGCGTCAGTTAGCAATGGGTAATCTATCAGTACGTGCAGATGTCGATGGGGACAATGAGATCTCTAAGCTGAGCAAAGATGTAAACCAAACCGCAGAGCAGTTATACAACACTGTGGACCAGTTAACCCGTATTAGTGAGGAAGTTGCATCTGCATCGACCGAATTAGCTGCAGTAATGACGCAAGCGGAAGCGAACGCTCAACAAGAGTTGGCGGAGATCGAGCAAGTTGCATCTGCGGTTAATGAGCTTGCAAGCACTGCGAATAATGTGAGTGATAACGCGACCTCTGCTGACGCAACTGCGCGTGAAGCTGATGGACTTGCTCAATCAGGTTTGGCCATCTTCCAAGAAAGTGCGGAAGCAAGTGCGCAAATGTCTCAAGCATTGAACGATGCAGCGCAAGTTGTTTTGCGTCTAAAAGAGCAATCTGTACAGATCAACGATGTTATTGAAGTGATTCGCGGCGTATCTGAGCAGACCAACTTGCTAGCATTGAATGCTGCGATTGAAGCGGCGCGAGCTGGTGAATCTGGTCGTGGTTTTGCGGTAGTAGCTGATGAAGTACGCATGCTAGCAGCGCGTACTCAAGACTCGACACAAGAGATCCAAACGATCATTGAAGAGCTTCAAGCGCAGTCTGGGCTGGCGAATGACAGTATGCAAGTCAGCCTTGATATGCTTAGCCGCAACAACGAGCTGACGCAACAAGCGAATGAAGCGTTGGTTGGAATTACCGAGTCGGTCGCCAACATCAACGATTCAAACACGCAAGTAGCAACCGCAGCCGAAGAGCAGTCTCAAGTTACTCAAGATATCAATCGCAACGTGGTTAACATGTCGGAGCTTGTAAACCAAAACGTAGCGGGCATCAGCCAAAGTGCAAGTGCGAGTACTGAGCTTTCATTACTTGCAGAGAAGCAGAAAGAGCAATTAAGTTTCTTTAAGCTTTAATTCATCATCTACTTATCAAATCTCTAAATCCCTGAGTGAATGCTCAGGGATTTTTTTGTTTGTAATAATCGGATTTATTATCAATAAGTCTATCTAAAACAGTCAGTTAACAAGATTTTTTTGCGGGCAATATCACGTTTTGTGATATTGTTTTTACATTTTTTTCGTCAATTTTTTTTTGACGCGAACATTTTTTTTAACTCAACCGATAACTTGATGGTTGAGAGGTATTCATATCGTCATTTTAAGTGGTGTTTTCTTCTATAAGTGCTGTTTATTCAACACGTTGCGTGAAAAATAACAGCTGCTACTATGCCGCCAGTTTTCTCGTTGGTACAGAAAAGTCCTGTTTTTCTGGTGAGAAAACACATATAAAACAATGATATGGAAAATAACAATGAAATTAAAAACTTTAGCTGTAGCAGTGGCGCTAATGGCATCAGGATCTCAAGTTGTCGCTTCAGAACTATACAACCAAGATGGCACTTCTCTTGAGATGGGCGGCCGCGCTGAAGCGCGTCTTTCTATGATGGATGGTAAGGCAGAAGACCGTACTCGCATCCGTCTTAACTTCCTAGGCAAACAGGAAATCAATGAAAACCTATACGGCGTTGGTTTTTGGGAAGGTGAGTTCAAAACAAAAGAAGAAGGTGCCGTAGATAACAATAGTGATCTTGAAACTCGTTACGCTTATGCGGGTCTGGGTGGCAAATACGGTGAAGTAACTTACGGTAAAAACGACGGCGCACTAGTGGTTCTTACTGACTTTACTGACATTATGGCTTACCACGGTAACACAGCAGCACTTAAACTGCCTGTTTCTGACCGTACAGATAACATGCTGTCTTACAAAGGCCAATTCGAGCAACTAGCTGTACGTGCTAGCTACCGTTTTGCTGATCGCACAACAGATGCACAAGGCTTTACAGACAACGAGGAAGATGGCTTCTCTCTATCTGGTGTTTACGCGTTTGCTAACACTGGTTTTGAACTAGGTGCTGGTTACGCAGATCAAAACGACAGCGATGAGTTCATGCTGGTAGCTGCATACTCTGTAGGTGACTTCTACTTCGCTGGTAACTACACTGGCGCGGATATGGATGTTGCAGGTAAGACTCTTGATTACAAAGGCTACGAACTAGCCGCTGCTTACACTATGGGTCAAACTGTATTCACTTCTACGTTCAACAAAGGTGAACTAGAAGACGCAGATACTGTAGAAAACCTAGCTGTTGATGTAACTTACTACTTCAAGCCTAACTTCCGTGGCTACGCATCATACAACTTCGATCTAATGGATAACGAAGGCGCTGATGAAAAAGATGAGCTAGCGCTAGGTCTACGTTACGACTTCTAAGTCATGACTCTTATCTAAGATACTGCCTTATTCTTAGTAAATAAAAACCCCTTACTGAAAAGTAAGGGGTTTCTTGTTTTCTAGCACTTCAAAGCTTCTTGATAAGCGATAGGGGTTATCAAATCTATCTTTTTAGTGTGAGCTTAGTCCCATCAAATTTGAGGTGACTGAGGAGGTTTTTAGCGTTGTTTTTACCAACCTCATCAAACTCCATTCCGTAGCGAGCATAATGCGTTGATTTTTGTAAATTACAAATACGACCTCGCAACGGCGCTAGCATACGACTTTCTCCGGGCATCGTTAGATCCAATGAAACGTGGTCACCAACCTGAAGTGGTCGGCTCATTGGTGATGTTACAAAACGACAGCCACTACGAGATAAATCTCTTATTTCGCATTCAGTTCGATAGGCTTCTAAACAAACACGCGCTCTCAAATTTACTTCGTAACGCACTTCTTTGCGAAGCTGAAAGACCTGCATAGTGTTGGGTAGGTCTAGCACCAAAATTGGGTACGGATCGCCTAGTCGATGCTGTAATTGGGCCCGAAATGGGATAACGGCCCCTTCACCTCGATGAGAATAGGCTTTTACATTGATCCAAAAGCCTTCTTGAAAATAGAACTTCAAGTCTTCATCGGAGATGTTCGGAACCTCTATCAATGCAGTATTATTTGAGTGACAGCCAACAAATGTGCTGGTTGTAATAAACTTTGTACCAACGGGGGTGGTGACGTTTAAGCTCACTTCACTGCCATGTTCGACCATTGCCATTGCATCGGTGCTATTTAATGTACTTGCCTGACGTTCTGGTGCCTTCTTGCTTTGCAGAGGTAGCTTGCCGTCTCTGGCAATTGGGCTCATATTTCTCATTATAATTGTCGTACCTGATGTAAGAAGGTAATCGCGTGAGGCGAAGCAGCACTCTCGCATGGTATCGATTTTATTCAGTGATATAGTTTGATTCAATCAATCTGTAACAAAAATTAGAGAGCAAGATATGCATAAAGTAACTCATGAGACCACGAATAGTACATTCTGGGTTGATTTAGAGCAGGGTTATAAAGCCAAGGTGATTTATCAGCTTAAGGGTAATGTCATGCACATTACATCAACGGTTGTTCCTGAAGCACTGCGAGGTAAGGGGTACGGAAAAGTGATGATGGAAGCGGTGTTGCCAGAAATTGAATCACTCGGTTATCAAATCAAACCAGTTTGCCCATATGTTATTCACTACATGGAGAAGAACCAAACGTGGTCACATCTGCTCACATGATGAGTAACAACCACCAACGCTACCAAAATATTGGCCAGGAACTCAATCTCGGTAATTACCGCTCTGTAGAAGTCATACAATCGCTATGGGGAGGCTATGGGGAGTTAGTCCGAGTTACTTATTCTACTGGTTCAGTGATCATTAAGCATGTAAAACTCCCTAAGCCTTCAGAGCATCCTAGAGGCTGGAATACGGACCGTTCTCATCAAAGAAAGTTGCACTCTTATCAGGTGGAAGTGAATTGGTATGAGTATTTTTCCGGAGGGGTGGATACTCGCTGCCGAGTACCACAAGGTCTAAAAACGTTCCAATCGGAGAATGAATGGCTCATTGTGGTGGAAGATCTCGCCGAGGTGGGCTTTCCAAAAGTCATCACAGATGCACAGCTAGAGCATCTACAAGCCTGCCTCACTTGGTTGGCGAACTTTCATGCGCGATACATCGATGTTCGTTCGGATAAGTTGTGGCATACCGGAACATACTGGCACTTAGCAACCAGACCCGACGAGCTTGAAGCATTGCAAGACACTGAGCTACAAAATGCGGCTCAATTGATTGATCAAACGCTTTCGCAAGCTAAGTTTAAAACACTAGTACACGGTGATGCCAAATTGGCGAACTTCTGTTTTGATGAAGAAGAATCAAGCGTTGCTGCGGTTGACTTTCAATACGTTGGATGTGGGTGTGCAATGAAAGATGTGGCACTGTTTATGAGTAGCGCCGTTAAGCCAGAACGTTGTGCAGAGATGGAAGTTTGGGTTTTGGATACGTATTTTGCTCAGTTGCAACACGCGCTAATGGTCTATCAACCGAATCTTGACCCTAATGACGTCGAGCGTGAATGGCGTCCTTTGTTTGCTGTGGCTTGGGCAGACTTTCAGCGCTTTGTGAAAGGTTGGAGTTCCGACCACTGGAAGATCAATCCCTACACAGAAGCATTGACTCGCAGAGCGTTGGCTTACTTACGAAAGTGAGTCGAAGTTTAAAAAGAAAAGCCTCCAATTAGTAGGAGGCTTTGTTTTATCTTTGGCCTGGTCTGATGCGCGCCATGTAATAGGTATTGATGAATCCACCATCACGGAAGGAACCGTCAATCGCTTCACCTTCAATTTGAAATCCATGCTTTTTATAAAGCCCAATGGCGGCGTCGTTATCGGCATTGACCTCTATCTGAATTCTTCTCACATTTAACCAGTTATCTGCTAGTTCAGTGACTGTTTCTATCAATTTGCTACCAATACCGAGTCCATGGAAACTATCATGTACTCCGATGCCAAACGATGCCGTGTGCATCGTTCTTGGACGTAGAGAGTGGTGAAAGCCAATATTTCCGACGACTTTACCATCAATTTCAGCGACATAGCTATAAACACCATCAGGTATGTTTGACAATCTTTCCACCCACATCGCGAGCGAAGGCTTTGGGAGTTGCAGGGTTTCACGTTGTGCTTTTGGTTGTGAATAGATTTCTACGAGTGCCGCTGCGTCTTCGACGGTCGTTGGACGTACGATAATTTCCATGCCTCTCTCCTTCGCTTTTTAGTTTTAATTTTTAATCTAACCACAGTTTTCTTATTTGGATAGTGTTTTTTTATGTTTAATGGATAAATGCCTTTTAAATTAGCTTGTTATGATGTCTTTTTTTTAATTTTCAGTAGTGATTTATCATCGAATTGAGCGAATAGATTGCAAAGGTGTTGAATTATTGTACTGAGAATGGCGCGTACTGCAGAGTATCGTGGTGAATTTCATGTCGCAGTAAATAAACGCATTTAGTCAAACTGTGACGACGGCACTGTGCGTCAGTTGACTTGAATCAATAGAGGATGGGGTTACCTCCTATGAGGTATAGGGAAACGACACGTTTAGGGCTATTTATGCTTAACTTGATAAGGGAGTTTTGTTGAGGAAATAGCATGAAATCCTCTCAGTCTAAAATATCGCAAAGTCGGCGCCGATTTTTGCGTGATACAGCTCGGATTGCGGCTGGTGTTGGCGCAGCTGCGTGTGTATTGGGCTTACAATCGCTACAAAGCCAAGCTCGAGAAACCAAAGGTGTGCCTATTCGTCCGCCTGGTGCATTGCCGGAAGGCGATTTCGAATCAACTTGTATTCGATGTGGCTTGTGTGTTCAGGCATGTCCTTACGATACCCTGAAACTTGCGACATTACTTTCACCCGTCGCGACTGGCTCACCTTACTTTACTGCACGCGATATTCCCTGCGAAATGTGCGAAGACATTCCTTGTGTTGTCGCTTGTCCGAGTGGGGCGCTGGATCCGAAACTAACCGATATTGATGATGCTCGAATGGGTACAGCGGTTCTTATTGACCATGAAACTTGCCTTAACTGGCAAGGGTTACGATGCGACGTTTGTTATCGCGTTTGTCCGCTGATTGATGAAGCCATCACGTTAGAGATGGTTCACAACGACCGAACCGGCTATCACGCCAAACTTATCCCTACAGTGAATTCCGAAGTGTGTACCGGATGTGGTAAGTGTGAACAAGCGTGCGTGTTGGATGTCGCTGCTATTAAAGTTGTCCCGACGGATTTGGCGAAAGGCAAAGTGGGCAGCCACTACAATTTTGGTTGGAAAGAGATCGACAAACCACTCGAAAATATCCTCCCTAGTGAGACGCCTGTACCGGAAGGTGCGCTTGAATCGCTAAAAGGAGGTAAGTAATGGCAAAGAATTTAGCTCAAAATGCTGGCAAAGAAGCGCTTGAAAAGCTTGGTTGGTGGCGCGCGCATCGGTTTTTGATTTTACGTCGGCTATGTCAGTTCACCATCATTGCGCTGTTTATGGCTGGGCCGACGCTGGGAATTCTAACTGGTAATCTGTCATCAAGTATGTTGCTCGATACCGTGCCGTTAAGTGACCCGTTAATTGTGCTTCAAGCTTTGGCGACAGGGCATGTTCCGGAGTTTAATGCGTTGTTAGGCGTAGTGATCGTCGTTGCGTTTTACGCGATTTTGGCGCCGCGTGCATTTTGTGCTTGGGTGTGCCCGTTGAACATCGTTACAGACTTGGCGGCGTGGTTGCGTCGAAAGTTCAACATTAAAGCGAGCTATCGTTGGTCTCCCGTGATTCGTTATTGGCTGATCCCTGTTTTGATGTTGGGCAGTGCGCTGTCTGGCGCAATTCTTTGGACATGGTTAGATCCAGTGGCGGCACTGCATCGCGGGTTGGTGTTTGGTATGGGCGCAGGTTGGGTGTTGATCGCCCTGGTGTTCGTGTTGGATTTACTCTTGGTTGAGCATGGGTGGTGTGGGCACTTATGTCCACTGGGGGCTACCTATGGCGTGATAGGCCGAAAAAGCCTGTTGCGCGTTACTGCGGTTCGCCGCGAAGATTGCACCAAATGCATGGATTGCTTTTACGTTTGCCCAGAACCAGAAGTGCTTCGGCAGCCTTTGAAAGAGGGAGATCGTCGAGTTATGGATCAAAACTGCATTAGCTGTGGTCGTTGTTTGGATGTATGTCCAGAACATGTGTTTGAATTTAAAAATCGCCTATCAGTAAAAGTCATTGATTAAGCCACTGAGCACATTTACTCATGCTTTATTTCTCTTGATACTTGAACATCGCGCTTAGCCAAGGAGTTAAGTGCGATGTTTATCTTCATAACAATATCCCTCAGCCATATCTGCTTGCTCTGGGCTGAAAATAATAATGATATTGCGAATTTGTTACATTTAAAGCTATGATGATGCCTTCATATTTAAAGGAAACATCATGACTACCTCATCGCACGGCTGGAGAACGCCGCAAAATTTCCTCCTGTTAATTTCCATTATCGTGCCCATTGCTTTTTCTACCTGGATGGCGTTGTTGAACAACTTTGTTATCGAGAAAGCAAACTTTGATGGTGCAGACATAGGCCTATTGCAAAGTGTGCGCGAAATTCCGGGTTTTTTGGCCTTTACCGCCGTGTTTGTATTGCTGTTTATCCGAGAGCAACGCTTTATGCTCGTCTCTTTGGCGATGCTTACGCTTGGTACGGCATTAACAGGTTATTTTCCCACTTTGTACGGTCTACTTTTTACAACCTTGTTAATGTCCACCGGCTTCCATTACTTTGAAACACTCAAGCAGTCTTTGTCTTTACAATGGCTATCTAAAGAAGAAGCGCCAGAAATGCTGGGTAAGTTTATTTCTGTTGGAGCTTTGGCTTCTCTGTTTACCTACGGCGCAATTTGGGTTTCGCTCGAACAGCTCAAACTTGATTTTAAAACGGTCTATTTAATGGCTGGTGGTTTAGGTTTTGTGCTCATTTTGGTGATGGCATTTGCCTTCCCACAATTTAAGACAAAAGTGCCTCAGAACAAGAAGCTCATCCTGCGTAAACGTTACTGGTTATACTATGCGCTTACGTTTATGAGTGGAGCACGCCGTCAAATTTTTACGGTCTTCGCTGGTTTCTTGATGGTAGAAAAGTTTGGTTACTCCGCCGCAGATATTACGTTGCTGTTCCTGATTAACTATGTCTTTAACTTCTTGTTTGCGAAGCGAATAGGCCGTTTTATCGGCGTTGTAGGTGAGCGCAAAGCGTTGATGTTTGAATACGTCGGTTTGATCTTCGTGTTCGTCGGGTACGGTTTGGTGCAAACGGCTGAGTGGGCGGCAGCATTGTATGTTGTCGATCATTTATTTTTCGCGTTAGCGCTTGCGATTAAAACCTACTTCCAGAAAATTGCCGACCCAGCAGATATGGCGTCGACCGCGGGCGTTGCGTTTACGATTAACCATATTGCGGCGGTTGTAATACCTGTTACGTTTGGTGTGATTTGGCTGGTTTCACCTGCTAGCGTATTTTACATCGGCGCTGGTATGGCAGCAGTGAGCTTGCTGTTGTCACTCAATATTCCAGCGAAGCCGGAAGAAGGCAACGAAACTCGCTTGTTGAAGTGGAGTTAAGTTGGCACTCACTATCTAATCATTAAAGCGAATACCTGTAATTAGACTCGCTGAAAAGGGTGCTTATGCGCCCTTTTCTTTTGATTGCAAATAGATAATCCCCCCAATGGTTGTCAATGCATGCTACGTCCGTTAGGGTTTAGAACTAAGTATTTCGAAATAACTTGGGCATAACTGACGCGAAACAATAAGAGGGGAGCTATACAGTGCAGATACATGGCAGAGAGTTGGATTTAGATCTAGGAAGCCGTCACATCGTTATTCAGCGCCGCTATGAGGCGTTAGGTGCTGCAAACGACCTACTCATTGCTATTTGGTTTTTAATTGGTAGCTTTTTCTTTTTGAATGATTCGTTGATTGAAAGTGGTACTTGGCTTTTCATCGTGGGCAGTGCGCAGTTGATCATTAAGCCCCTGATAAAACTGATGAGTTTAGTTCATGTTGGTCGTTTGAATAAGCAACTTTCTGGCACATCAGCGAGCCGCTGAAATTACCGCTTCTTTTGAATACTTGCAAGCAAGAAGCCAGCAGGCGAGTTATCGAGGGGAAAGACGGAAGATAACGTGGTCACAACACTAACCACGTTATGTTCAGTTTGAAGCTTCAGAATTTAAAACGGATACCAGAACAGTTGTGTGTCCATCACACGCTTGCTGATCGCAGCAATCACTATCACCGCAATCCCAGCCATGCAGATCATATCGGCTTTGGTCAGTGGTTTTAAGCTGTACCAAGTGCGAGAGGAGTGGCGGCCAAAACCACGTAGCGTCATCGCGTTTGAGATTTGATCGGCTCTGTCTAAACTAGAGAAAATCAGAGGTCCAAGAATCTTCGCGACGTTCTTCATACGAGTGAACAACGGAGCCTTCTTGCTCAGTTCTACTCCGCGTGCTTGTTGCGCGTGCATGATGTTAACAAAGTCCTTTTTCACTTCCGGCAAGTAGCGCAGCGTTAAGCTTACGGCATAGGCGATTTTGTAAGGTACACCCAAGCGGTTCAAACTGGCTGAAAACTCCGTCGGGTGAGTGGTAAATACAAACACCAACGCGATTGGAAACATGCTGAAGTATTTCAACGTCACTGTTACTAGGTAAAACAACGTCTCTTGAGTGAGCGAGTAATTACCGGGTAACGAGAGTAAAACCGTTGATGAGCCCATGAACTCAGTACCTTGTTGCGGTGCTAACGCGAACATAAACAGGGCATTGATCAGCAATACCGTGCCTGTACCGAATAACAGCGGTTTGTAGACATGAAAGGGCACTTTGGTCATTTTCAATAAGCCTACACCAAGCACGATCAACAGCGCGATGATTCGCAAGTCAAATGTGGTCAACACCACCGTTACCCAAGCAATGAAAAGCAAGAACTTAGTAATGCCATTCAACTTATGAAGTGGTGATTGGGTATCGATGTAGTTGATACCAAACTTCATCTTATTGTCTTTCATGCCACAGCTTTCTCTGGTTGGTTTACTTCGCCGCTTTTTCGTTGGCGGTGCGCTTTTTCTACATTGATAAAATGCTGCATAAAGCCATTGGTGTCTTCGATGCCAACTTTCGTAGCCAACTCAAACAGACTTGTTGTGGTGAGGTTTGCTTGGTCTAGTAGCTCTGGACTGCTGAATACCTGCGTCATTGGTGCATCCGCGACTAATTTACTGTCTGCAATCACGATAGAGCGCGTGGTGTATTCGAGCACTAAATGCATGTCATGAGAGATGATCATCACGGTTACGCCCAACTCGCGATTGAGCTTTTCGATGAAACTCAGCATAGACGTGTAGTTTCGATAGTCCTGACCTGCCGTCGGTTCATCAAGGATCAGAAGCTCTGGTTCCAATACCAAAATTGACGCAATGGTTACGCGCTTTTTCTGGCCGTAGCTCAATGCTTCGATTGGCCAGTGACGGTATTTGCTCAAACCGCACAGCTCAAGGACTTCAAGTACTTTAGCTTCGATTTGTTTCTCTTCAACGCCACGATTACGGAGGCCGAAGGCCACTTCGTCGAAAATCATGTGATGGGAAATCATGTAATTCGGGTTTTGCATCACCACACCCACTTTCTGGCTGCGCTCGAAGATGGTCAGTTCGTTAAGATCTTGACCATTCATGCTCATTGAGCCGCTATCCGCTTCAATAACGCCCATAATCAGTTTGGTGATGGTCGATTTACCCGAGCCATTTTTGCCAAGTACAGAGACAAACTCGCCACGCTTGATGTCAAAACTCACGTCTTCTAACGCGTTTTTCTCACCGTCGTAAGAATAGGTGAGGCCACGGACTTCAAGCAAAGTCTCGGCTGGCGTTTTGGGCGGTTGTGCTTTTGAACCATCAAACCATGCTTGTACTGCCGGTTTATATTGCTCCAACGGTAAGGTAGTTAAGCTAGAAGGTTTTGCATCGCCCTCAATCGCGCAGCCTGCTTCTTTCAGTGCTGAAATATAAAGCGGTTCGCGGATGCCGTAATCTTCTAGCAGAGGCGACGCTAAAATTTCATCTGGCGTTGTATCGGCAATGATTTTGCCGCTTTCCATCAAGATAATACGGTCAACTGAGCAATGCAGAACGTCTTCAAGACGATGCTCAATGATTACGATGGTTTTGCCCGTTTCGCGGTGTAGATCATCGATGATCTCGATGGTTTTTTTTCCCGTTTTAGGGTCAAGCGCAGCTAGTGGTTCATCAAACAAAAGGATATCGACATCATCGACGAGAATGCCCGCCAAAGAAACACGCTGTTTCTGCCCGCCAGATAAATCGTGGGGTGAGCGTTCTAGCATCTGTTCCAAGTCGACCATTTTGGCCGTGGCTTTGACCAATGGGTACATGTCGATATTTGAAGTTAGCTGGTTCTCCAGCGCAAATGCAATGTCTTCGCCAATGCTCAAACCGACAAATTGGCTGTCCGTATCTTGCAGTACGGTGCCAACTTGCTCAGTGTATTGGTGCATGTCGAAAGGGGCGGTGTCTTGGCCATTGATGGTCAATGTTCCACTGGTTTCCCCTTTGATTGCGTGTGGGATCAGTCCGTTAAGACATTGCCCAAGGGTAGATTTACCACTACCACTTGGACCGATAATGACGATTTTCTCTCCTTTCTCTATCCTTAGATTGATATTTTTTAGCGTCGGTTTGTCCAGCGACTCATATCTAAAAGAGAAGTTAGAAAATTCGATTGTCATTCGACATTAAGCCTCTGTTAAGTTACGGCTTTGCTTGTTACGTTTAGCGACAGATTTAAGAATGAAGAAGCCAACAATAGCAATAAGAATGGTGTTACCGATCGCGATAATAGAAAGCTGGGTAAACACTTTAGTGAACGGTTCTGCGTATAAAATCGTGTCGAGGAATGCAGAGCAACCGTAACCAAATACGTTGCCTAATAGCGCAAGTACTACGAATAACGCGAAGTCTTTCATATTGAAATCACCTTTCTCCAAACGGTAGCGCGTTAGAGAAGGGAATAGACCGATAATCAAACCAACAATACCTGAACCAAGTACCCAAGTGAGCCATACGCCCCAACCTGCAAATAGGTCAGTAACCCAGTGACCAATAAAACCAACCAAGAAGCCAACAAGTGGTCCAAATAGTACTGAGAACAATGCTAATACTGCCATTGCTGGTTTTAGCGTTGTGTTTGCAAACACAGGGATGCCAAACATAGGTAAGCCGCCGATACCGTAAAGAGCAGCACCGATTGCAATAACCACAACAGTTTTAGCGGAAAGATTCATAGATAACCTCAGTTCAATAGTCGATTTTAAAGAACGTTTAATTGTTTTGTCGGAAAGCGTTAGTTATTTGATTGTGTAACATATATTCAAAACAACCAAGCTGCTTATTGTTTGCTCTATTTTTCTTCAGGAAATGTGTGATTTGATTCACGTATCCCTTTGACTGGCTTTGGTTTTAGCAAGCATTAAAAATAAGGCGCGCATTATACAGAATATTAATAAAAGTGGGAATGCTATCTATCTGGATGGCTAGAATGAATCAGGGGCTGATCGTCAGCCCCTGATTACACTGTTTGATGTTATTTTTACCGATAAATGAATGCGCTATATGTTCATTAATGGTCGAGGTATAAATAGTTCTGCCAGCTCTTCATACGAATAAGAACTTTGCGCATCACTGATACGTGAGTAAAGCTGTCTGAATAAACTGCAACTTCAACCGCAGTACCCATTGGTAGGTGGTATCCACTCAAGTCGTCGGTAATTTTCAGCTTCGCAAAAACACGTCCGCTCGTGCGCAAGGCATCAGTCCCAAGCAGAGCGCCTCGCGCTTGAATTTGGCTTTCACCAATGGCTGGAATCACGTCAATGACTTCGCCACGGAACACTTTGCCCGGAATTGCGCGGAACATAAATTCTGCTTCAAAGCCTGGCTTCAAGCGTTGTAATGAGTTCTGTCTGAATGCCGCGGTGTACGTAATGTCTTCGGTATGTACGAAGGTCATTGCCGGGGCAAGTGGCAACGGCACAGCCATAACACCAGGACGCAAAGCCAATTGCGTAACGTAACCATCGGTTGGCGCACGAACGACGGTTTGCTCTAGGTTAAACTCTGCTTTACGCAGCTCGGCAAGAAGTTGCGCGACTTGGGTATTTTCGCCTCCGATTTCAGAGTCCAGAGCGATTTGCGCTTGTTCTTGTTGCAAAATCGCAACGTCTAACATGGCTTCTGCCGCTTTATACGCTTGGCGTCGAGTATCCAAATCTTGTTCAGTAAACGCGCCACGATCAAAGCCCCTTTGATATCGGCTGAATTCCCTTTGTGCTTTATCTCTGTCCGCTTGCGCTTTCAATACAGCAGCTTCTGCCTCTCTTAGATCCGACTCTAAGCCCAACGCACCTTGGCTTGCTTCTTTGACTTTCGCTTCCAGGCGAGCAACTTCTGCTTCAAAAGGCACAGGATCGATTTTGAAAAGAATATCGCCCGTTTTGAGCGGTTGGTTGGCCTGGACTGGCACTTCCACCACGCGGCCACGCACGCCAGAGACGATAGGCGTAGTCGGGAACACTTGGTTACCCAATTGAGTAAATGGGTGGTTGTAGTTCATAAGCAGCACGAGTGTGCCCACTAACACTACGCCGCCAAGTACGGCGGTTGGAACGGTCCATTTGTTTAGAGGAATATTGAAAATTTTAAAAATGGCAATACAAAGAGCTGCGTAAGTCAGAATCAGCAATAAGTCCATTATTCGTCCTCTTTACTTTGTTCAGGCAAAGGCTTTTGCTGAATCTTTTGTTGTTTCAACATCGATACTTCGTTTTTGAGTTCGTTGACTTCATCGATGAGTTCTTCAAGGCGGTGATGAATGTCGTGTGTTTCTTGTTCTAGTTGTTTAAAACCCCAGCCGCGTTCCTTGCGCCATAATGTTGCCCAGATCCATAAAAATGGCCACAGCGCATGCAAAGTGAAAAGGCTGACCCAGCCAGCGTAGTGAATTGCGTCTTGGTGCGGGTGCTCTCTCTCTTTGGCGATTTCATATGGAATATCATGAATGACAATGATTCCGTAAAAGATCACTAAAGCAACGAAGATGAGTAACCCAAGTGCAAAATAGTCTAGAAACATCTTACCTACCTGTGCTTATTGCGAAATGGAAAATCTACGTAAATTAACAATTTAAGTATTTGTCTTAACTACAGATGAATCAAGCGGTTTTTATGTAGGAATTATGTTTATGCGATGTAAGTATCCACTGATGTTTATTGGCAGTTAAGGTGTTGCTGAGTACTTATTTAAACAAACAGTGAAGTGATAGAGGAAGGATAAGTAAAAAGTATAACAAAGCCCCAGATGTCAACCGGGGCATGGTTTAAAGTTCGGTACAGACTTGGTTTCTGCCGTTGGCTTTGGCGCGATAAAGAGCTTTGTCTGCACGATAAAAAGTTCGCTGAGTATTCTCGCCTTCTCGATGCAAGGTAATCCCTATGGATACGGTCAGCCCCCGTTCACCAAGAATATCGTCCCAACCATATTGATAAATCCGTTCACGATAATTCTCGGCATGCATTTCTGCGCGTTCCAGTTGGGTATTCTCAAGGATCACGAGGAACTCTTCACCACCAAATCGTACGCACGATGCGCCTTTAAATCTGAAGTAGGACGCCAGTTCCTGTGACACACTTTTGATCGCTTTGTCGCCCACCAAGTGGCTTAGTTCGTCATTGATGGATTTGAAGTGATCGATATCGATGACCATCAATGCAAATGCAGTATCGTGCAGAAGTAGATCTTTTAGTTTAACTTCTAACCAGCGTCGGTTGTGTAAAGACGTAAGTGGATCGGTAAAGACGTCCTGCTGTAGCTGAGCAACAGTATTTTTATGCTGCTTGGTGGTTTCTTTTAGTTCTTTGTTTTCTAGCTCTGACAAAATGAGTTTGAGTTGTAACTCAAAGCGTGAAAGTCGGCGTAGTTGAGCAGACCCTAACTCACCGATCGGAATATGTTTTACAAGATCAGATTCGATTCTATGCGCTTTTTTTTCACAATTTAATGCTTCTTGATACACCCCTTGAGAGGCGTAAACTTGACTCATCGCGTTATAAAAATGCTGAGTAACGATAGGAGATAGCTGCTTTTGAATCCTTTTACTGATGGAGTCCAGCGTTAAGTTAGCTAAAGAAGTGTGCCCTACACCGTTTAGACAATACGCAGTCTCAATTTTGACCATCGTGGATAACCAGTATGTCGTGGCACTACCCGTTGTATACTGAACATTCGAAATAGCCAGCAACGCATTGGGGTAGTCTTCTTGCAGACGATGTAATTTGGCTCGGTAGAGGTGAATTTGCGCGGCGAGGTTTTTATCACTGACGAGAATGCTCAGTTCTTCACATTCACTCAGCAACTCTTTGGCGTCTGCGGTACGGTTTAAGCTGATATAACATGCAAGCATGTACAGCTTGTAACGAAGGCGTAGGGATCGACTGCCAATAGCGTGATCGATAGCATCTATTTTTTGATAATAACGTAATGCACGTTGGTGATCCCCATAGGCATCGCACAAATTACCCATTCCAATAATGGCCAATACGTACTCATCAATATAGCCGTACTCGACGGCGATATTGGTTGAAGCAACATACTCGGTTAATGCCGCATTGTAGTCACCTAATTCAACTAAACGCTCACTCAAGCTTGCTTTCACAGAAAGAATATCTTCCGCATCTTCTGGTAAAACAAGCAACTCAAGGGCTTGTTTCAATTCACTAATGCTGTCGTTGAGCTGTTTGATCTCTCTTCGATACTCGGCGCTAATGATATAGCAATGCGCTTTCTCACGGTTTGTTGACGCAATATGTAACCCTATGTGTTCCCATAGCGTAATCGCTTCTTCACCTGAAACGGAAGAAGGATCGATACCTGCGTCAGTCACCTTGCTAAGCAGTTGTTCCATTCTTCATTACCTCAATATAACTTTCTTCGAGCTGTTCTAACGTGAATGGGAAGGTCAGGATATCTTGCAAATACAGTATCGGTTTCGGGCCTTTGATTCCGCGTCGCTTCCATGGATAGATGTCTAACATCGCTTGGACAGTGCGGTAGACCTCTTCTGCTGCTTGACCTTTTTCTGCAATTAACATTGCTAGCCTGTTACTGGAAATTCTCGAGATGAGGTCGCTGGAGGTTGTCAATGCATGAACGAGCTCGGTACAAACATCGAGAACTTCGGGGTTTGAATGCTGAATCATAATGATGGCGTGGTTAGAGCGTTTGAGCTCCGTTTTAAACAAAACTAACTGTTCCCACCAGTAGGTCTCAGAAACGACATTAGAGAACTGTTTTTCAGGGTCGTATTCGTGTTGAGAGCGAATATGATTGATCAGCTTACGTGCTCGCTGCTCTAGTTGGCGTTTAGAGCCTCTTGCTTTATCCATGCTGATTCGATGAGTTTGTTCTTTGAGCATTTTGAGTGCGTGCTTACGGTATTTCTTGAACGCGTTAAACGCAGACTCAAAGTCACCTTGTTCTTCAGCGACTCGTGATTGTTGGAAGCAAATTTGGCTGAGTAGCTCACCGTGGTCGAAACTGAGTGCAGACTCTTCTGCTGCAAGTAGCAACTTGGCAGCGCTGTCTGTATTTTGGCGCAAAAGCTCAAGTCTTGCTCGGCTAATAAAAGAGTGTGCTTTCATCCAAACGAGGTCATGCTCAATGGCAAGCTGGTGGGCTTTTTGGGTGGCTTCTTCGGCCGCATCAAGGCGTTCTAGTCCAAGCAGTGCTAACCCTTTAAAGTCCCAGATCTCGGCTTGCCACGTACTGTCATCATGATCTTTTAATACTTCGGTTGCTCCATCCAGTACCGTAAGCATCTCGACAAACTTATTTAGTAAGTAATAGTCCCAAGCTAATAGGATGCGCGCTTTGCCTTCTAACCAAGCAATACGAACATTGTTTGCCACTTTAACGGCTAACTCATGAGTTGAAGCGGCAAGTTGGTGTTCATTAGTGATGCGCCATACATTACCAAGCCCAATTAGAGATTCGATTTGAATTTCAACATCATCAACAAGAGCAGATTGTTCGAGCGCATTAATCCAATATTGTTGCGCGGAATAATACTTTGCTTGGCCCCAATATTGGAGTGCAAAAAGATGGAGAATTTCCGGGAGATTATCGTCGGTTTCAAGCTGTGTTTGTTTGCTGTAAGCGTCTTTGACGAGTTTTAAGCCTTGTCGGTAATCCATTAGGCACCAACAGCATTGCGCCATGATGAGTAAGGCTTTGATCTCTCCGTCCACAAATAAAATTTGTTCCGCGCGGATACGATATTGCTGCGCAATATTAAAGGTATGTTTAGGGGCCGATTTTATTTGGCCTTTAAGCTTAGTGAGATCATCTTCTAGCTGAATTTGGTTTTTATCCAACGTTCACATCCATGACTATCGAACTGGAAATCACACCTAATATTAAGTGGTTAGATGCATGTTTCTTTACCAAAGCGATGCGGATAACGTTTTGGTAAACGATCAGGGGCCGTAATGTATACCGTTACAACCCCTAATTACTACATCTAAATTACCAATAGAATAGCTACGATAGGAGCTGTTTGATTGTCAAAGGTGCATCAGAGACTTCTAACCTTTGTGCAGCGGTAAGACCTTGTTTATCCTGATAGCACAAATTATGCCAAGCTCTGAATATATCTAAAAGAGGTAAAATACCAGCAGGTCGTAATTTGCGACGTGGCTCGTTAATGAAGCTTTCGAAAAGGATCTGAAAGCGGTTTTGATAAAACTTCACATGACGAGTTGTCGCAACGTTAAACCATTTTTCAGGCTCATTTTGATCGCCAGCGAGGTAGCAAATGCCTTTGTGGTTTTCGTTTTGACTAGAGATTGCCCAACGATCGCGCCACCAACTCATATAGGCGATATCGACTTTGCCAAAGGGAGTACTCATGTCCCAACTAGCGTCCTCTTCTACGTACATCAAGTCGACACTTTTCTCTTTAATGCGAGGTAAACAAACGCTCAGTGCAGCCGAACGTAGTAGGGGATCTTGAGGCATGTATAGAGATACACGTTTGTTTGGGCAGCACATATCAAGTACGTGCAAATAGTGTGCATATGAGGTGTATGGTGGACGGACTAATGCCCCTTTTGAAGGGTAATGAAATACAGATAGATTACCAAGAGGGTCTTCTACGTTACCGCGAGCCAAAATTGTTTGGTATTTTTGGTCAATTCGCTCTCTGAGGTGATGAGAAGGTTCCGCAAGCGGCTCACTTGCTTCCGCTACGTACTCCTGGGAAACAAAACGAGACACCTCATCGTAAGGATTATGATCGAGCGTTGCGATTGGCTCTTCATCAGCGGAATAATTGACGTGCTGGCAAAGAATATAGCCAGAATGCGCTTCGCCAGAAACAATCCAATACACACCATTATTGCTGTTCGGTTGCAATGCAATATAGTTTGAGGCCAATTCATAATGCGTTGCGTGGTTTACCCAGCGCGCATCAATGGTTGCCAGCTTACGGCGGCAGCGGCTAGCTATATGGTCAACATGGTCGTAAAAGGTTTTTGGGTTAATACTAAGCTTACGGCAGATTTCTCGTACGGAATATCCCGTAAACAACAAGCCCATCAAGTTCTCTTGAAATTGAAGCTTCTTGTTGGCACCAGACCACTTGTCGACAAAGGTACTTTGACACACTTTACAGCGGTAACGTTGGCGATCGCCACTGTAACCGAAAGCGTGATAGAGGTGTTTGTGAGTGTGGACAGAAAGTCCAAAGTTGTCGCAATCATCATTACGGCAAGCAGGCAACCCGTCACTGTGGACGTGCCGCAGGCGATGAAGTTCGTTCACGACATCGCGATTATTAAGTAAGGGGGGGAAAGCTCCACATTCACGGCATACCATCGCCGGACGCTTAGGGTTCGCATGTTGCAGAACGTAACGCTTTGCATCACTCAATCCAAAGTTGTCACACGCCAATGTTTTACAAAAGTTGAGTTGTAACCCATCTGCGTCTTTTGGCAGTTCGCCGTTAGACACAATCGCCCCCTCGGGATAATTCGGGCAGCCAGCATAACTCTGGCTGCAAATTATTACTTACTATTTGTTCTTAGATGTTGATTGCAGTTTCTAGTGCAACTTTCATCATGTCGTTGAACGACTTCTGACGCTCTTCTGAGCCTAGTTTTTCACCACGGATGATGTGGTCAGAAACTGTCAGGATAGTCAGTGCTTTCGCGCCTAGGTCAGCTGCTACGCCGTAGATACCAGCCGCTTCCATGTCTACACCTAGGATGCCTAGTTTTTCCATCTTCTCGAAGATGTCTGCTTCTGGTGTGTAGAACAGGTCTGCAGAGAATACGTTACCTACTTTTACAGGCACTTCCTGAGCGCGTGCTTGGTTAACTGCTTCTTCTAGAAGACCGTAATCAGCGATTGCTGCGAAATCGTGGTTGTTAAAACGGATACGGTTAACTTTAGAGTCTGTAGAAGCACCCATACCGATAACAACGTCCATTAGTTTCACGTCGTCACGTACTGCACCACAGCTACCCACACGGATAACGTTTTTCACGCCGTATTCAGCGATTAGCTCGTGTACGTAGATACAGCAAGACGGGATACCCATGCCGTGGCCCATTACAGAAACTTTTTTGCCTTTGTAAGTGCCAGTAAAGCCGAACATGTTGCGAACGTCACAAACTTGTTTCACATCTTCTAGGAACGTTTCAGCGATGTATTTAGCGCGCAACGGGTCGCCTGGCATCAGAACTGTTTCAGCGAAATCACCTGGTTGTGCGTTAATGTGTGGGGTTGCCATAAGTGCTCTCCAAAGTTTTGTTTTGATAAAACGCCTCTATTATAGAACGCTATTACCAATTCTGTTGAACTTGTTCGTTTTCGTTGAGGCAATAATATCGGGACGTACAGTAGCCCCTTGAGAGCTTAGTCACAAAAACCACGCATTTAGAAACTGCAACTCCTATTGATAACTAAATCTGTTGAAACCAAAAGAGCAATCGATTTGCTTTTGAGCAGTTTGTCGATTGCGCGCACAAATTCTTTGTTTTTGGGCCAAACTTTTTTCTGAAAGCTGGTTGATCGAAATACTTTCGAGTGAAGTAAAACGATTAAATTGTACAACTTATTTTCTTGTACAATCTGGAAAGGCTTGCTATAAGTTATACAACAAAACTTTTTGTATAGGGATGCGTCATCATGGAATCTTCGATCAAAGTAGGTATCAGTTCGTGTGTTTTGGGTGAACGAGTGCGTTTTGACTCTGGTCATAAGGTGAGCAACTTTGTGACTAAAGAGCTTAGCCCGTATTTTGACTTTATTTCGGTATGCCCTGAAGTCGGCGTAGGTATGCCAGTACCCCGTCCAACCATTCGTCTTGTTTCTAATGAAGAGCGTGTTGCATTGGTTGAAACCAAAAATCCAGAAAATGATCATACCGACAATATGCTCACTTACTCGGCCAATAAAGTAGATGAACTTCAAAGCGAGCAGCTTTGTGGTTACATCGTTTGTGCTAAGTCACCAACTTGTGGCATGGAGCGAGTCAAGGTTTACAGCAAGAACAGTGCTGCGAAAGAAGGTGTTGGCTTGTATACACAAACATTGATGCAAAAAATGCCTTGGTTGCCTGTTGAAGAGGATGGCAGACTTAACGACCCTGTATTGAAAGAAAATTTTATCACTCGAGTATTTTGTCTAAATGACTTTTACGACTCGATGGATGGTGAGCCTACTCGTGGCAAAATCATCGACTTTCATTCGCGCTACAAACTGACGTTAATGGCACACCACCCAGAGTCATACCGCTCCCTTGGCCGCTTAGTCGCTGATGTCGCTAATTATGAAATTGAAGACTTTTACCAAGAGTATCGTTTAGGACTTATGAAGGCGTTAACGAATCGGGCTAGCCGCAAAAATAACACAAATGTGTTGATGCATTTACAAGGATACTTCAAACGCTCACTAACTAAAGAAGAAAAAGAAGAGTTAGCGACAGTGATTCACGACTACCGTATCGGAATGCTGCCTCTGTTAGCACCACTTACATTGATTAAGCATTACTTAAATACTTACCCAGACGAGTATTTAGCAAAACAGAAGTTTTTAGAACCGTATCCGCAGGAGATGAGATTACGCTATGGTTTGTAGTTCAGAAGAAAAACTATACGCGATCCGAGATGTCGCAGAAATCACGGGTGTAAAACCAGTTACGCTGAGAGCTTGGCAACGAAGATACAACTTGATCCAGCCTCAGCGAACAGAAAAAGGACACAGACTCTATCGCCAGCAAGATCTCGATACGATTCGCGAAGTCCAGAGTTGGCTCGCGAAGGGGATTTCGATTGGTAAAGTGAAGGGGCTGCTAGGAAAAAGCGCCGATGTCGAAGTCAAAAACGAGGTTCGCACACTCGAAGAAGTTGAAAACATGCTGCTTGCGCTGTCTACCCTGAATCGAGGAAAAGCAGAGAGTTTACTTGCCTCTGTTCTTAAAGAGTATCCACTAAAACTCGTTATTGATCAGTTTATTAGCCCAGTATTTGATGCGCTAGACATGGTGAAAGGATCGCTGCGATCTTTACAGGTCGGGTTATTTCAGACTTGTTTGATCACTCGACTTGCCCTTGTTATCGATTCTGAAAACAAAGCCGCTTCCAAAGGAAAGTGTCTGCTCATTAGCTTTGAACAAAACAGAGAGTCTGAGAGTTGGATTCAAGCAGCGAAGCTTTGCGAACAAGGGTATCACACGACTTTGATCGATAAGGTTGATGATGTTTCTGGTCTACTAGATCACGAGGTCGTTGAAAATGGTTCGTTTATCTACCTTTTCTCCAACAAAGCGCTAGCTGCTAAACAAGTAGCGTCCATCAAAATGCTTCACGCACAACTAGGTGATCGGATGGGGTGCTCTGAAGTGATAGAGAAATTACACCTAACTTAGTAGACAAAAGATAGGAGCTACCATGATTTTAGTATGGTTTCGACGTGACTTACGTACGTTAGACCACACGGCACTCAAAGCGGCATTGGATTCAGGTCAGCCTGTCGTCGCTTGCTTTATCGCGACGCCAGAGCAGTGGCGGGAGCATCACATGGCGCCGATGCAGGCAGACCTCATTGCTCGTCGCTTAGCTTGTCTTAACGAGGAGCTTGAAAGCCTTAATATTCCCTTTTTGTACAAAGAGGTACCGTCGTTTTCCGATTGTACAGATGTGATTAGTGGGTGGGCGGAAACACTTGAAGCTACGTCTGTCATGGCAAACATTCACTATGAGGTGAACGAACGAGAGCTCGATACACAAGTAAGTGAAGCGTTAGCTTCTCACGATATCGAATTTGAACTGTTTCATGACAAATGTGTGCACGCGCCAACGACGGTTCTTAATAAGCAAGGCGAATATTTTAAGGTGTTTACGCCATTCAAGCGTGCTTGGTTAACGCAGTTCCATATGCCGACGGTAGTAAAACCTCACGAGCAAGCGCCACTCAATAAAAAGGTACTCGAACAATTAGAGTCGGCTCGATTTAATTCAAGCTTCACATTTAGCTATCCTCGAGAATCCAGTGAAGACTGGCTGGCTTCGACTAATGATATTTTGAAGCAGCTTAGGGAATTTGCACGGGAGCGCAGTGACGCGTATCAAAGCGAGCGAGACTTTCCAGCTATTGATGGCACTAGCCAACTGTCTCCATACCTTGCGATTGGCGCGCTATCACCAAGGCAGTGTATTGCTCGTTTGTATGCTGAAAATCAACAAAATGACCTTACAGAAGGGAAAGCAACTTGGTTAAGTGAGATCATTTGGCGTGAGTTTTATCAGCACCTATTGGTTTTCGAACCAAAACTCGTCAAAGGCAAAGGATTTATCGATTGGGAGGATAAAATCCAGTGGTCCTATGATGAGAAAGCCTTTGAGCGATGGAAGACAGGAACAACAGGATACCCAGTCGTTGATGCAGCAATGCGTCAGCTCAATCAAACAGGTTGGATGCACAATCGATTACGTATGATTGTCGCGAGCTTTCTTACCAAGGACTTACATATTGATTGGCGATGGGGAGAAGCGTACTTCATGAGTAAGCTGGTGGACGGCGATTTTGCAGCGAACAATGGTGGCTGGCAATGGTCTGCTTCTACGGGCTGTGACGGGCAGCCATACTTTCGTATTTTCAACCCGATAAGCCAAGGCGAAAAGTTCGATGCTAATGGTGAATTTGTGCGCCACTGGGTACCAGAAATCAAAAGTGTACCGAACAAATACATCCATAAACCTTGGACTTGGGAGGGCTTTTCTTTACTGGAATATCACAAGCCGATGGTTGATCACAAGACAGAAAGAGAGATAACCTTACAGCTCTTTAAAAGTGCCAAGGAATAGAGTGAAATGCTTAGCAAAAAGCGATCAATGAGTTTCGCAAAACGTACCCTGCTATCTGTGTCGTTATCTTTAGTGAGTGGTCTATCATTCGCTAAGATGTACGAATTACCAGAGGATGGAAGCCGTTTAATTGGTCGCCTTGAAAACCACGTCGTGCAAGAAGGCGAAACCATGGCAAATATCGCTAAGCTCTACGATGTGGGTATGCTAGGTTTAATGGCCGCAAACAAAGGCGTGGATCCCTTCTTACCAGAAGAGGGGCATGTTCTTACTATTCCGACACAGCTAATCCTCCCAGACGTACCTTATAAAGGTATCGTTATTAATCTAGCCGAGCTGCGCTTATATTACTTTCCGAAAGGAGAGAATATTGTCCATGTATTTCCTGTCGGAATTGGCCGAATAGGGCGCGATACCCCAGTAATGACAACGCGTATCAGCCAAAAACGACCGAACCCTACATGGACTCCTCCAGCCTCTATTCGTGCCGAGTACAAAGCAAAGGGCATTGACCTACCAGCCGTTGTTCCTGCGGGGCCTGATAATCCACTTGGTATGTTTGCATTGCGTTTAGCTTACGGGAATGGCGAATACCTAATTCATGGTACCAACAAGGACTTTGGGATTGGTATGCGAGTCAGCGCGGGTTGTATTCGTATGGACCCAAGTGACATTGAGTGGTTATTTGACAAGGTTCGTAACGGCGAAGACGTTAACATCATTAACCAGCCTATCAAAATGACACTTGAGCCTGACAGAAGTGTGTTCTTAGAAGCACATGAGCCTTTGACTCGTAGTAATGGCGAGAAAGATGAACTCAAAGTGCCGAAAGAGTTAAAGTGGTGGCTGGATGAATTCGGTATGAAAAACGTGAAGGCTAAAGCAGCAATCGCTGCACAGAATGGGGTTCCTGTCGAAATAACCGCGCCTTAACGGGCGTTAAGACGCGGTATCAAATCTTACTTAGTGTAATCAGTAGCTATTCCTACAGTCCAGTAAAACCAAGGGTTATTTAGTTATTTCAATGTCTTATAAAATGCCTGTTTCATCAATGCTATTCAATATTCATCAATATTAAGAAAATTTGCCGCCATTTTGTCGCCATTTTTATCTAGATTTATGGCTACAATCCCAAAGTAGAAATGGGGTTTAACTCAGCCGCCTGAATTAGGTGATCGGGTGAAAAATGGGAATAACGCATGGTCATTTTGATATCGCTGTGACCAAGGATTTTTTGCAGTACGAGAATGTTTCCTCCGGCCTCCATAAACCGACTTGCGAAGGTATGGCGAAAGACGTGGGTGCTTTGACCATCCGGTAAGTCTGGAAATGTCTGATTCACTATATATGTAATCCCATGAATGCAGTTCTTAAACAACCTGTCCTTTTCTCCCGTTCGCTCAAACGCCATCAGCTCGTTATAGAGCTTTTCTGTGATTGGCACGGTACGGTTCTTTTTGCTCTTGGTATCAAGAAACGTGATCTTATATTTCGTAATCTGTGGAAGACGAAGACTATTGGCTTCTGAAATTCGTGCACCTGTCGATAAGCAAATTTTGCAGACCAGTTCGAACTCTTTGGCCCGTTTACTCTTGCTGATCCTATCGAAGAGCGTAGTAATATCTTCATTTGAGAAGAATCCCATTTCAGATTCAGTTACAGGGATCTGTTTAACGCTGGCAAGTGGGTTTGGTTGAGTCCACTCTCCAAGGGAAGTGAGTTCATTGAAAACCGCACGTAGATATCTCAAGTCGAGATTATTGGTAGGCGCAGATATCACTTTGCCTGCAGTAGTCTCATCTCCGTATCGGTTTTTTGCTTTTCGGCTAGATCGCCAATGAACAAAGTCTTTTGCTGTGAACTTGATTGCAAACGGATTACCCAGCTCTTCAACTATGGTGCATAGTCGAGGGTAAACTTTTTCAGCGGATTTCAGGTGCTGGCCGTGCAGCTTGTGCCAGAGTTCGACTAAGTCTTGAAGTGTGCGCAAGTCCTTACTTTCACCAAGCCAAGGCTTATCATCGACTTCTTTCATCAGAAACTTTTCGTAAGCCAGCGCCTCGCCTTTGGTGGCGAAGCGTTTACGTTTTCTGGCCCCGTTGCGGCCCTGCGGATAACACTCGCAAAGCCACGGTTTTTTTTCACTATTAACAAGTTTTCTGACAGACATAGTTATATGTACGTCTCTACGTATGTATTCACTTCTTCCTGGTAACTACGTATGCTTGCTTGTACTTCGTCAATCATCTTCATTAAAACCTTAGCATTCCTGACTACGTCGTCCGCATCAGGTTTTTTATTAGCCTTTCCCTTTACGGAATAAGTTTTAATCTCACCGTCTTCATTAAGAGTGTAATTAGTTTTACACTCTTGCACTTTGAATATGGGCATCTGTATTTTTGTATGACTTAAAAAACAGATAGCATTATGTAAATGTCTTTTATGTGGATTTATTGTATTTGTATGGAGCAAAAATAAATAAGCATTCCAAAAAGTATCACTGTATTGGATGAATTTTTCCGAATACATATCGAGTTGTTCTAACCAGTGTTCAAACGGCTCTCCTTGTTCAATACCCCATAATAAATTTCGGTACTGAAGGCAGTCAGATAGAAAATCTGAAGTTATTTTGTCTAGTTCGGCTTTCTTAGGCATGAAGTCGTCAGTAAATTTTTGTGTTTTCCAGTCATTTCTGAAAGCAAATGCAAAGTAAGCAACAAAAATGGTACCAACACCAGCGCCCAACGACCCGATAACAGAAAGAATTGAAAATACGGAGACTAACCAATCTGAAAAAACAACTTCTTTGTGATTCTTAACTGATAAAGTATATGGATAGGCTAATGTGAGAATTATCAGTAATATAAATGCAATATAAATCCAAAGATTAGTCTCTTTAGGGTTGTATATTGCTTTATTTATCGCGTTTTTTACTTCAAATGAAATTTCTTTTATTTTTTTTACTATATTTTCAATTTGAGTACTTTCCATTTTTTTGTCCGTTTCCTGCTTATAAAACATCCGAATTTTAGATACTTTAAAATGATTTATTAATCGGTTGTGAAATTTATAGCCTCAATAATTAGGATTGATTACCCTTCTCTCGATGGCTCTTGAGGTTCTGGCATGTTTACACTTTCTAATACTCTTAAGCTCAAGTTGTAATAGTGCATTTCAGCTTGTGCTCTGGTTATTTGTCCCTTTGTTTCCATATCTTTAATTTGGCCAACAGCTGCTTCAATTTTTGGATCGGGTTTGTGGCGGTTTAGGTAAGGTTTGATGTTGAAAGCGATCACCCAAAGGGCGATTAAATGCCAAATTTTTACAGTACCAAAATCTAGGCCAGAGATGGTTTTAAGTGTTGGCATTAGAACCCCAATGACGCCATGGGATAAAACGCCCATCACTACTCCTAGAGAAGTGCCTTGTTTATTTGCAACAAACAGTAAATTGAGCGACTTTCTAAAAAGTTGGGTGGTATCATCGATATGCATCATGCTTTTACCCAGCCATTAAGGTTTTCAGTTTCTTGGTCTTCAACTCGCTCGGGGTCATCCATTAACTTCTTAAGCCCGCCTTCATCATTGAAATCATCCTTGTCAGCGTGAGATAGAATGTATTCAATAATTTCGCGTGCTTCATATTCGTTGCGACCGTACCAGCCCTTTCGAATACGGAAGGTGATTAGGTATTGGTCTGCTTGGAAGGCAAATAATAAAATGCAAGGGAATAATATGACTAACCAGCTAAACTCTATTGCTGTAATTGCACAAAATATCAGATATACAACAACAGTAGCGACAAGAAGCAAGCTGCTTCTATTGGCTTTACTTGCTCGCTCTTTAAGCATCATTCCAACTACAGTATTAGTTTTCTTTTTGCTGGAATCAATAATGCTTTCGACAGATAGCAATATTGATGCTTTGTCATAAGTTATTTCGAAAAATGAGGCGAGACGTTTTGTAAAGGTATAATTTAGTAGCCGCTTTTGTTCGTTAAGCTTGTTAATTTCGTCTTCAATTCTTTGATAGCTTTCATCGTCGGGAGAGACCTTTTTTCTATATGCATCGAGCGTGTTAAGTCTTTGCATTATGGTCTTGCTAGCTAGCTTGTCTGTCCGACGCTGTTCTAATTTTGTAACAAACATAGCTGCTACTGCAAATAATGATAATATCAATGATTTGTATGAGATAATAAAGTTTAATACCTCAGTTCCTATAGATTCCATTATCCTTCCACTTTTTGTTATGCCAACGAGGTTTCTTCGTCTTGAGCAATATCTTCTGGTACTTTCTTCGGATACTTCACTACGAATGGCAGCATTAATTATTACTACTGGTTCAGCACTAATGTTCCATTGTAAATGATTTCATCGGGTGTGTTCTTCGACATGTTGTCCATGCCCTTGGGAGTCGCCACTTCGATTTTTACGCTTTCAAACTTGGATAGACTAAAATCTAAGTTTCTTATTTCTTCTGGAGTGGAGTTACCGACGACAAAGTAGTTGAATAGCCGAGTGGTATAACAGGTTGAGTCCGTATCGTTTGGGTACATCGCTGCAAATGTATTTGTGTAGTGGCTTCTATTGAAATGGTTGCCATCCGAGTCGAGGAGGTCTAAGGAGAAAAGAGTCCCTTTTTTGAAGGGTTTCTCAAAGCAAATTTCAATTTCATCTTCGCTTAATTGCTTCGTGGTCGTTACTTTTGCTGGTTCAGAACACCCAACTAACCCAAAAAGCAAAAATGGCCAGATTAGACTGTATAAGGTGGATTTTGTCGTTTGTTTCTTGATGACAATAGACATAGTTTCTCCATAACCAATTAACGAATTATTATTTTTTCTTCATTTCCATAGCCACGCGGCCAAGCACTTTTATATCTTCTTCGGATACTTCAATCGTTGAATTGCCAAAAGCAATAGCCAATTTTTTACCTGGTAAGCGCTGTAAATAGTTAATCGAAAGGCGGCCGTCTATATCAATCAGGTAATCACCTGATACAGGGTCAGTCGATTCTTTGTTTACGTAGTAAAGACCTGAGTCATCTTCAATCACTTGAGTTAGAGATGGTTTTAGACCGAAGCGGTCTAAAGTCACAAGGTCAAGAACTGTGTTACCCGCTTCAACTAGAGTCCCGTCATTTAATTTGAATATCTGAAGTTCTTGAGATGTAAGTGTATTCGACTCTTTATTTTCGAAAGGTTCGCCTTCCCCAAGAGCCATGTAGCGAACAGACGCTCCTGTGGCTAAATGTTCTCTGATTATTAACTCAAATCCGGTTCGATTATGAGTGTGCCATGTAGAGAACGTTGAGTTAGGTACACCGTAGCGATCGCTCAGTAACTCATAAGTCTTACAACCAGTAACCTTTTTGAGCTTTTCAGTGAAATCTCGACCGCCAAGATAGTCAAAAGCAGGGATTTTTGCTTTCAGTCTGCTCATAAGAGAAAATTTTCCTATTCAAATAGGTTGTTGAATTGCGTCGGATCACTTTAATAGGTTTATTTTCTCTAATGAGTAAATAAATTTTGCAAATAAGAAAAAATGATCGTACGCTTTTCACATACACAAAGATGGCTAACCAATCTCACTCAATCGCCATCAAATAAACACAAACAAGTAGGATACCACTTATGGCAAGTATTCAAATAGCGGTTGACGCACCTTTTTGTACTAAAAAAGAGTTTCTTCGTCGTACTGGCTGGTCTTCGTCTTCCCTTGACCGCGCAATCTCTGCTGGCGAAATCCCTGTCCTAGAAAAAAAAGGTAAAAGCAGCAGCGTTCTCATCAACTTAGTCAAGCTTTACCAACGTGCAGCGGAGCAACAAGTATGAGCTTCGCTGTCCTACCTAAAACCAAACTCACCCAGCAAGATGCGATGAGTGAGTCTTGGGAAGATAAATATCCGAACAAGTGCCCACTCTGGCTAAATATCCTTGGCTGGGCATTCGTTCTCGTACCTTTATTCTTTATTTGAGTATTAGTTATGGACGCAAATAACTCAATGTGCGGATTACGTGAACGCAAACAACAAGCTTTTGATGCGGCTTGCTGTGATTTTGTTGTCAATCACGATGTAGAAGCGATTGCTCGTAAGCTAGAACTTAACGGCACAATGCTTCGCAACATGCTGAACCCAAATCAATCGCACGTACTTAAACCAGTTGTGCTTGCCTCTATCAGCCGTGTTTCGGGTGACTACTCAATCGTAAATACGTTATTTGCCGATGATGGAGTGGTGACTGTCCCACTACCAAAAGCAGAAGATGATCTGAACCTGCTTGAACGATTTCTAAAACTAAACACCCATTCCGGTGAGCTTTCTAGCGATGCGTTGGCAATGTGCACCGCAGAGCGTTTACCGCGATCTACCAAACGCAAAACACTAGCCAAAGCACAGGCGGCTTTAGGCAACTTGGTTTTGCTTATCAATGACCTCGAAAACCGCACCACGGGCTTACAGCCATTAATGCAAATGAGTACAGATTTCCTAGCCAACGGTGCGCCACTTCCAGGTTTAGCCTAAGGAGCAATAATGAGTCAGTTAGCTATTCAACAGCAACAAGAGCGCCAACCGAGTGCTCCCGATGCAAGTGAAAGCATTGCCGCATGCAAAGCGCTTTTCAATGGTTCCGCTACACGCGTCAAGTTGAGAAAAATGTTCAACGAGCTGCCAGACAAAAGCCGTGGTTTGGTTCTTATCGCTGGCGGTATGTCACCAAAAGATTACCAACGTGAGTTTGAGTCGTTCAACGATTTAGAGCTGCAAAAAATCCGCTCAGGTATGCAGTACCTCAAAGAAATGATCGTGGGCTTTGACAACACGCTCGGCGATGTTCGTCGTCTTAAGCACTACCAATTCAGTAACACCAATTAGTCACCAAGCCAGCCTTTGCCCCCGCAGTATTGGGGGGCTTTTTTCGCCTTAGCGTAGGAGCATAGAAGATGAATAAAGACCTTAATGAAGTAGCAAACAAACTCGCGATCCAAGCAACCATCAACAGCCTGTTCGCTTTGGCGTTGGATAGTGCAGACATCATCAGTATTCGTATCGAGTACTCGTCAAAAATGAGCCTTCTGAACGTGATTGTGTTCGATGAAAACACGACGAACCACGCCCACAACGTTGTGTTGATTGATAAGGAACGTGCGCTAGAAGAACTACTGAACATTGAAGACGACCTGATTGAGCGCATTGCTGTTCGCCGTGATGACAAAGAACTGGAGCCAGAACTATGCAATACGCCGCAATAATGCTTTGCCCCGATGGGGGCGTTGTCCGCCATGAAGAAACCCAAGAAGTTGCCAATGTGATGGTAGGCGACTTCGAATCACTAGACCAAGCGATCGAACAGGCATGTGTTTCCCTTAGTTGTACTCACCTAACTAAAGGTGTGTTGAGCAAGGGCAACGGAAAAGGTGGCTTTATGTTGGTGACGACTCAGGAATTGGAGGCGGTATGAAATACAAGAAGATTACCTCACTCTCTGTAGATGAAGACAAGATCCAAGTTTTTGAAGGCAGAACGGCGACATTCGAAAAGTGCGCGGTTGCCTACTTTGCTGGGCCAGAAGGTTGGGGCGTAACCATGAACATTCGAATTGAAGAACTGGAAAGCTTCGTTAATAAGCCTGATTGGCAAAAGCGGTTTGTTGTCTTTGCGAAAGAAAAATTAGGGATGGAGTATGAATCAATCTGATCTTCTCTATATCGGTGGGGCAGTAATGCCCCTTGACCGAATCAGAAAAAATGACGCCAGCTATAATGCTGGTTTTTTAGGTTCCAAAATTTACTCAGACCAGGAACAAGCCCTTTTGGATAGTGGCATGGTCAAAAAAATCCCAATCTATGACCGCATTCCTAACCGAAAATCCAAGCGAGAGCGAGATCTTCAAGAGCGAACGGATTTCTATAAAGCCAAAAATTACCGCTCGGAACACGACCGCGAAGCGGCGGCGAGAATCGCCGAAGAGTATAGGCTAGTCAAAGGGCGCAAAAGTCCGACAGAGAAATTTCGCCACAGAAAAGACAAGCAAATTAGGCAATTGATGAGCCTGAGCAAGTCTCTACGTCCTAAAAGTATCATCAGCAATGCCGACGCCAACTTCAGCCATGATGCATTGTATGAAACGAACGAGCGCTCTAAACCTGCCATTCTCAATCAGAATGGCAAACGAGGGCAAGGCGAACCTAAAAAAATTCCTATTTCAATGCAGCTAATGCATCGGTCTTGGAATGAAACTTATAAGTTTCAGGCAGTAACCGAAACGTCATCTAGTGCTGCGCCAGCAGAAAACAGTGGTGAAAGGTTCTCAGAAAAGCTGACGTCCCGTTCAGTTTCTAAAATATTTGATTCAGGGGCTTACACTGCAGCTTGCCACGGTGGTTTCTCTACTTTTCTGACGCTGACTTTCACCAAGGCACAACGGATGGCCATATTCGGTGGAATGTTGGATGGAAGTGAGTGTGTAAGCATGGGGTCGCATCACCCCATAATCTATAAGCGCAACATGGTGACAGTACATCCCAAGCGTGGCGAAAAGAAAGTTGACCAACCAATCACTGATATTGGTGGAGAATACTGGCTGTTTCCAACCTTAGATAGTAAGCGTATTAAAGCTATGAATCAGGGTAGTGTCATAGCCGGGCCGTATTGCGATCTTAAACAAAAGCCCAAGCAAGAGTTCTCGATGGAAAAAACCTTAGAGACAACGATAGGTAAAGAAGTCTCTCGTTTTCTTGATGGCGCAAAGAAAATGTATCAACGCGGCTGGATTGCGGATCATACCATCCAAGTTGATAACGACAGTGGACGAAAGTACTGTGATTTATCCCAGGATAAAGTTGCTAAATATGTTCAACCTAGCGATGTTGGCCCGACCAACTTGCCTGCTGATTTCCATTACATATGGGTAGCCGAGTGTCCAGCCAACGAAGATGGAGAGCCTAATCCACACGTTCACATTTTGCTACGTTGGACAGTGCCAGAGCATCTATTTAGTCCTTGGGCTAAGCGACTTGAAAAGATATGGGGGCATGGGTTTGCGAAATTAGAGCGAATCAAAAAGCCAAAAGCCGCCGGTTCTTACATTATCAAAGCAGTCGGTTATGCCGCGAAAGGTGAAAATGCTGACCAAGGGCTAATCAAGGGAAATCGATACAATATCGCGAAGTGTTCAAGAGCTCCTGCTTGGGAGACCCTTGCTTCGTTTGAAGCAGGCAATATGACTGCAATTATCAAGGAGCTCGGTTATAAGCTGGAGCAATGGAAGAAGCCAATCAAGCGTCAAATTAGAAATCTAAAAGCGGCGAAAGCTCAAACCATTAAAGCGAAGTCGATAGCAAAGCAGCAGAGTAAGCCAGAGGACTATCAAAACCGTCTGTGCCAACGAATCATCCGTTTGGAGAAACAAGCGGAAAAGCTTAACAAAACTATTAAAGAACGCGGTGTGCATGTGAGCTCAACGAATCGTTTTTGCATTACGTTCGAGGGTGAAGACGCGAAACAAAAGGTGGACGACTTCCTGTTTTGGGCTGCTGGTGCTAGGGGGTGGGCATTACAGTGTCGTGATATTGATTTGAGTGATGTAAAGCACAATGCTGATAACTTTTATCAAAGATCATTCGTAAGGTTCAAAGACAATCAGGCATACTGGCATTCGATACTACTTGATGCCGTACAACCCATTGAAATTGATGAAAATGAGGTGTGCTATTGGCAAAGTATTACCGCTGACTATTTGGAAGGGCGGTTTCAACCCATGTTGAGTTAGAGGCGCATATGCCTAAAACCAAGGCTAGGTGCTTAGTAAGTACTTGCTTTAATTTATCGAGAAAACTATGGCTAATTTAAAACTACTAATTACCCTTATCGACATAGAATCAGCGGCAATGATTAAAAAACAGTCGAATCAAAGTACCGCAGCATTACTAGATGACTTTGATGAGGCTTTTAAATATGCTCAGGGACCATTCTCTCAAAATGTTCTAGACCTAGTAGAAGATCTCGACAAGCTAATTGACGGTGTCAAAGAGGTGTATAATCTGTATTTTAAAATTTAGTGCGTCTGTGATGTTAAATCTTGTTTGTTTAGGGCTTGGGCTCAGACACCAATTGGATGTATTTCGAGGGTTGGGACAACTTATTCGCCCAACCAGAAAAGCAAGAGTATCAACAACCTGATCTGTCGACTTTCCCCGATGGGGACGTTTGGCCGCTGATATGACCTATTGGTCGAGAGATGTTACTAAGCCGTCACATTTATCTTTAAGACGAGTTGCAGCGTTAGCAATATCTTCAGCGTGTTCTTTGGTCACTGTAGCCTCAAGTTTGTAGTCAGCAACCACACGCTTGTCTTTGTATTGAGCCAAAACCATAGCTAATGCTTTGAGAGACATATGATTGTGGCGTTCACTGTGTCTCACGTCATGTGACTTTAAGTATGAGATAAGCGAAGCATGTACCCCTTGACCAATAACACTTGGAGGGGCGTTATCAAGTATGGAAAGAACCGAATGGTACATTCCATAATAGCCTTTACTTATGACGTTACGGTACTCGGCCTCGTTTGAAGCCGAGTTTAGTAGGGAATGCGTATGTGCGATAAGTTCGTCAGTTGTCACTGGCATTAGACCGCTCCTCCTGCAACAAGCTCTGGCTTTGAGCTTTCAATGTCGAAGCGAGCCACAATATTACAATCATCCAAACCGCGCTCGACTAACTTTGAGCTAAGTTCCCAGTTTAGGTCGAAAGCTTCATCAACAGAGCATTGCACTTCGAACACTACACTTAAATGATGTGATTCAGGGAGAATGTAGGTCTTTGAATCGACAGGAACAGCAACATCTAATTTTTCAACAACTTCTGATGCAATCATCGACACATCGAGAAGATCTTGAGCTGTAGTGCCAAAGTGCTCTTGAGCTAATGCGAGGTTTTGTTGCTTTATCGCAAGGTTGAGCGACTCAGGTTCTAGATATTCACTTTCAGAAAGATGTGAAAGTAACTTCTCGGTCAATTGATAATCATTGTAAAAGCGACTTGCAACGACCATATTTTCAATAATGACCTCTGGAAAGAGTTCAAAATTAAACTGAGACATTAGATCATACAGCGACTTGGCAGCACCCACATAATTCATAGCCCAGATCGCATTTGCATAGGATGCGAGTTCGCCTGGCTCTGATAAGCGTAATGCTTCTTGAGCGTGGACAAGAGTAAGTTTCTGGTGACGCAAAGAGGTATACAGCAGAGTAAGGACCAAATGCGTATGTGCCGCATCAGGTAAATTTTCTGCTTCTCTCTTATAGTAAGCTTGCTCGAATTCACTTAACACAGTGTCAGAAGCAATAGCTTCCATTAGTGAGTCTAGTAATTCGTTAACTTTAGTCGCGTGTGCTACTTGCAATTTACACCCTTAGATATCTGCGTAGAAAATATGAGGTACATTTTCTAAGTCATTTTATGACGAGGGATAGGAGTACAAAAAATAATATACACTATTTTTCAGAAACCGGACTATACATCACCCTAAAGTTTCAAACAATCATCACATTGTCAAATCTTAATCAATATGCGTCAATGTTCATCAATATTCTTAGACGTCATTGACTAGTATAGGTCACATCGGCTAACCTACTAGAACACTGGCAAAATCCAGTGCCGGGGATTAGTATCTCGCATTGAACACCTCAGGGTATATATGCGCCATCTTTTGCTGGTTTTTTATATGTATGGCTTCGGCAAATCTAAACATGGTCAATTCGTCTGAGGATTGTGCTATCAAATTATGTTGGGCTGGGCAAGGCAGCTTAGGCTGGCAGTCCTGATTGTGCGGTAGTACCAACCTTATGACTTCAACAGCACTTCCTTTCCAAAACACTCATTTCGACGTTATCGAATACCAATAAAAGCTTTGGTTGACTGCTACTGAGCTAGCGCACGCACTTGGTTACTCTAAGTCAGATGCGGTAACCCAAATTTACGAACGTAATTATGATGAGTTTTCGTCTGAAATGAACGAGTCCCTCAATTTGAGTGTCTCGGGGAATTTACAAAAAACAGTTCGTATTTTCTCACTCAGAGGGGCACATTTAGTAGTCGCTATGTTTAGTCGAGCTAAAGTGGCTAAACGATTTAGAAAAGGGTGCTTGATGTACTCGAAAAAGAATCTTCTCAGCCTGTCGCTATTTTTCCTCCTCAATCAACGCTACAACTCCCAAAGCACACCTACCCAAATTTTTACGACTCTGGCTGGATACCGGCTCACTATCAACGCTGCCAATCTGAAACCCATTGGACATACCACAACAAATTCAATGTAAGGCCAAGAGGCGGTAAGTTCTCAGCCACCTTTGAATTGGGTATCGGTTGCAAAGGACAAGCGCAACCGAATTTCTCATCAAGTGGTTCGCAGTTTGTCGACAGCAACTTCTATTTGGAATATCGAGATTTGAACGAGCTTTGGGACTATATCTCTAAAGTGTTAGCAAAGTATGGAGCGATAAGTCCGTTTTAATGTGACTTTTGTTGTTTTTTTTAGTGCAATTTTATGTAATTAAAGAAAAGGAATTTTCATTTATCCACAACATAATTAAGGTGGGTTGAAACGACGGTTATCCACAGCCGTCGTTTTTTTTCGTCTATTGACAGCGAATCTGCTTTTCGCAACTATAAATACACCCTCCTTCTTTATCCCTTACCACTCATTCTTTTTATTAAGCACCATTGCGCCTTTTTTCAAATCGTAGCCGAGACCAGCTAGATTAGTTTTGAGACGTATATGGTGGCAAATAACGGGCTCAGCTTTGCCATCATGGGCACTTTGGAAACATTAAAACCGTGATTGCTTGATAAATGTATGAGTCATAACGTGCCGGGTCAGATGTGCTGGCTGTTTAACTGAACAATGTGAAACCGACGTTCTTAAAGAAGGAAAATGACATATGAGTGAAGCAGGTCTAAGAATACAGCTAGAAACCTGTATGTACATACAGTATATTGTCAGTGTCACTGGTAAGGGTATTGATATGTCTAAAGAAAAGCAGCTATTTCAATCCGCTCTGGATGTAATCATTGATGGTGTGGCCGTCAGTACGGTAGGCGAGGGAAGAGAGGAAGCAGGGAGAGTGTTACTTGAGGGAGTGTTACCGAGGTTTGCTCACCTACTGGACGATGAAAAAATAAAAGCCATCGAGACAATAATCAGGATGGCTGATGAGGCAGAGAGCCCAACGTTTAAGTTATAGAATGGAAAGTTGCTGCTTTAATTCTTCTCTATGTTCTGGTGCTAAAGCCTTAACCATATTAAACGCTAGTTGCGATGTGGTTTTAGCACTAGGGCTAAGAGTGTGACTATAAGACAAGTTCATCACAAAGGTATGCCCACATTCTGAGTCATTGCACGAGCAATACAAATCTGCGTACTTCGTGCTCATTCTATTCGATTTCTGGATGCGGCTTTTCTCGCCGCACTCCGGGCAAAACACTCTCATTACATTGACCTAATTTAACTGACTGACAGCGTAATATTACGTCAATGTCTGTGTTTTTGTACAGTCTTATGCTGTTGTTACCGTATGGGTATCAAACTTCAAATGGAGCCGTTTGGGAATCTCTGGGTCGCTGTTCACTTCATCCATAATCAGTTCACATACTGGAATAATTTCATCTTTGGCGTATTCGCTGCCAATCTTAATCGGGTCACCTAAACTGGTGGTACCCTGCGGGATAATGCCTGCTTTGCCTACTGGGAAGCGATGGCCCACTAGAATGTCTTGCGCCGTAATATTTTTGATGCGCTCAAATTCATCTTTGGTGCCGATATCACCGACCGGAATCAATTGAATTCCTTTCTCTTTACCATTCGGAATGTTTACGAACATACTGCGGAAGTTACCCACGCCCTTAGAGCTGGCAATCTTCTCCTTCAACATTTCTTCATCGTCTTCACTAAGGTTTGGATCGGTGGCATAGAAGATAAAGCCCATGTGTGCGCCGTTCTTGTAGTAGCGGCGGCGGAACAAGGTAGCATCTTTGTTCAGCAAGCTGCTCTGAATGCTGCCCAAGTAATCCGCTAAACCGTAAATTTGTTGCTGCGGGTCGTACTGAGGTAAGAAGATAACATCTTCCTTTTTGTATTCTCGTTGTCGGTTGTCGCGCTCTAGTATGACGAAATTGCCGTTTTTACGTCTACGAAGGTACATGCCAGGTAATGGGTGTAAACGAACCACACGTTTGAAACCATCGCGGATTTTAAGAAACGCTGCATCGCCAAAGGTAAAGTAATCTCGGCAAAAAGCTTGTATATGTCTGCGTCGAGTTGCACCGCCACTTTGGAAGCGTCCCGCTACATAGTTTGCTCGAGCGATAAGCAGTGAACCATGATAGGCGTTTGCTCGAGCAATATCGGCCAAGCCACTGCGGGAAATTGGTGGCTCCCAATAGTCGTCACCATCGTTGTAAAACAAATCTGAATAGGTGGTCATCCAACTGTTTGAATCGATGGACTCTGGTGAGGAGTCGAGGTGATAGACCGACTCTGGCGCGTGTTCTTCTTGTTTGACTAAAGTGTTCATTTGCTCGGTCATGCTGCAGTGGTCCAGGTTGATTTAGTTGGTGTGGAGTGATCTAACGGCTCGTTAATGATGGCGTGAGAGATTGCCCAGAATGCATCGGCGTGTCCGGTCGTTTCGCTGCGTTCTGCTTTAAAGGTCATGGCGTTACCGCTGGCCGTTGGGACGCGCTTAATCGCCATAAACGCCATCGCAATGTCTTTGTGTTCGGCATCAAACTGCAGGCGTTTGGCTTCTACGACGTCAATCATCTTCATTACCAAGCGGTTTTTGTTTTCGTTGCTGTAATGGATGGCGTGTGCTTCACGTGGGTATTTCTTCGAAATTAAGTCCCAAACACCGCCGCCAATACCCGTGGTGTCGACGCCGATGTAAGTCACTTTGTAGCGCTGAAAGACTTTCTCTATTTCTGACACGTGATATTGGAAGTTCAGCCCTTTCCAATAGTGTTTTTCCAGTACGCGGAAGCGTTCACCCGCTACGGCAGGTGGAGCGACAACCACCAAGCAGGCATTGTCTCGGGTTCGGCTTGGGTCGTAACCTAACCAAACTTCTCGAGTGGCAAAAGGTCGTTTGTTGTTTGGCTTGAAGTCTTGCCAGTGAGCGGCATCCACCATGCCTTTTTCAAGGTCAGAGAATTTAAAGACAGACAGCGAACCGTCGACAAACACGCACATGAATAGGTTTTTGAAGTCTTCATCGCTGTATTCTTCGCGCAGTTCGTCAATGTCGAATAGGTCACAACCACCATTCGCGGCATCTTCAATGGTCACAACATAACGCCACTGTTTGTCTGGGCAAAGTCGGCCACCGTCTCGGAATTCATCAAAAGTCGGGAATTCGATATGGGCGCGTGAGTCTTTGCCTTTACGCCACTGGTCACCAGTCCAGAACGGGTACGCCTGGTGCATTTTAGAAGATGGTGTTGAGAAGTAAGTTTTTCGCCACTTCTTATGTGTTGCCATTGCCGAAGCCAGTTTGTTCAGCTCGTCGAACTTAGGTATCCAGAAATATTCATCGACATAAACGTGGCCGTGATAACTCTGCGCGGTTTTGCTGTTTGTGGACAAAAAGCGGAGCTCGGCACCATTGGAAAGAATAATAGGGTTGCCGGTTAACTCAATGTCTAAGAACTCTTTACCAATCGCAATGATGTAGCTGCGGAAAACTTCAGCCTGTGCGCGTGATGCAGAAAGAAAGATTTGGTTGTCACCAGTCAGAATCGCATCTTCTAAGGCTTCACCACTGAAATAGTAGGTAGCGCCTATCTGGCGAGACTTCAGAATATTACGAATACGCTGTTTGATGTTGTTACGCATCGTGTGCTGGTATTTGAACAGAGATTCGTGCCAGCCTTTAAAGTCATCTTCTGTTAGGTGCTCAATGCTGTTTTTCTTACGGCTTCTCTTACGCTCGCCGTTACTGCTGCTTTGTTTTGATGAGCCACCATCACTTTTTGGTGAGCTGCCTAGCGAAAGGTGCCGCTCTACTTTGGCTTTTGCATCAGCGTGAGCTTTTAACAGCTTAACGTGGTGATCGATAAGCTTGTCCATTTCCTTGAGCTGCTGATCGGTTTTCTCATCCTTATCTATCAACACCGCCAAACGGCGATTAATCATTTCCTCAACAGAAAGTTCATTAAGCAACAAAGCCCAGCCGAATTTCTCCGCCCAGGTATAAATGATGCGCTCGCTATTGAGGTTCAGCTGCGCTGCGATTTCTTTTGGAGTAGCGCCGCGTAAATAGAGCTTTTTCGCGGCTTCTCTTATTTCATCTGAATATGCCATATCTGCATCATACGCGCCGAAAACTCGCAAATGACTAACTAAAATTCGGATGAAATCGGATATGGACAAAATCCGAATTTCTAGGAATTGAAGTGGCTGAAAGCCGTTATTCAAAGGCGTATTGTTTGCTCAAACCGAAATGTGAATGACAAGCTTGAGTACGAAAATGCCAAAGATTAGTGACTGGAAAATCATTGCTACTGAGGGACCAACCGTTGACGGACGCAAAATTACCCGTGAATGGATTGAGCAAATGGCATCGAGCTATGACCCGAAAGAATACACCGCGCTAATCTGGCCAGAACATAAACGCTTTAGTGGTTATGGTGATAACTGGGGCAAAGTTATTGAGCTTAAAGCCGAAGAAGAAAACGGCAAGATGCGTCTGTTTGCCAGGCTTGAGCCTAACGATTATATGCTTGAAGCCAACCGCAGAAAACAAAAGCTATTTACATCCATCGAACCGAATCCCGATTACAAGGGCGAAGGGCGTTGCTATTTAACGGGCCTAGCTGCGACTGACTCCCCAGCCTCCACAGGTACCTCGCTCCTTCAATTCTCTCGCCAATCTGGTGAAACCACCGAGATTAAAGCAAGTCATTTAGAAGAGGTGGACTTTTCAGAATGCTTTACTCGTAAAGACCGCCTATTCGCGGCATTTAATGAATTTTTCTCTTCTGGCGATGAAGTGCCAGAAACGACATCAACAGCTGAGGATAACGAAGTGACTGAAGAGCAACTTAAAGCCGCTCTGCAAGAACAGTTTTCTGCATTCAAAGGTGAGTTCAAGAAAGAACTTGCTGAAGAATTCAACTTGCAAAACGAACCAGAAACACCAGAACCAAAAGGTCAGGGGGCAACCATTGAGCAGTTCTCTGCCTCTTTGGATGAAAAGTTAAAACCGTTGCTTGAGAAGGTAGACGGACTGGAAAGCAAATTCGCTGAACTTTCACAGGAAGTTCCTGGGCAAGAGCCGGAAGGCGAGGGTGATGGCACTACTATGGAGTTCTACTAAATGAGCAAGACACATTTTAAAACTTATCTAGCAGAGTTTATCAGTGGCACTCTTCAAGCAGCGAATGCCGAAGCCGACGAGAAAATGTTTTCTATCACTCCGGTAATGGAAACCAAACTTCGTGAAGCATTAAAGCACTCCCATGCATTTCTTGGCATGATCCATACCGGGCTGGTTGACCAAATCCAAGGTCAAGTGGTTGATGTAGGTGACGATGGTCTCTCAACGGGTCGTGCAGATGGTCGCTTTAGCGTGGAAGTGGGTCAAAATGGCAACACTTATCAATTAGTCAAAACCGATTCAGGAGCGCACATCCCTTGGGAACTCATGACTCAATGGATCAACTCTGGTAGTAAAGGCCAATGGATGAATCTAATGAAAAGTGCCATCACAAAACGCTTTGCATTAGATATGTTACGCATTGGCTTCAATGGCACAAGCGTTGCTACCACAACCGATCCAGTGGCTAATCCATTGGGGCAGGATGTGAACAAAGGCTGGCTGACTATCGTCAAAGAGAAGAAAGCCGCTCAAGTACTAGCAGATGCGAAGCTCGATCCTACAGGCGCTACAGCTGACTCATACAAGAACTTAGATTCATTGGTTCAGGACTTAATTAACACAACCATTGCAGAGCAGTATCGTCAAGACGATGACCTAGTCGTAGTGATCGGCTCTAACTTGGTCGCTGCTGAGCAGCACCGCTTATTGGAATCAGCTAATACACCAACTGAGCATAAAGCAGCTCAATCTTTGGCGAAAACCATTGCGGGTAAAAAAGCCTACACTCCACCGTTCTTTCCAGCCAATGCGGTTTGGGTCACGAGCTTGAAGAATCTACAGATTCTGACGCAGTCAGGTACCCAATGGCGCAAGCAAGAGAACAATACGGATCGTATGCGATTTGAGAGCAATCACATCCGTATGGAAGGGTATGCCGTGGGCAACCTGAGTAAGTTTGCCGCGATTGAATCAGTCACGGTTGTTGAAGCAGCAGGTTAAAGGGTGACGCATGGTTAGCCCATTAGCAAAACAGCGCCGAAAGCTCATTGAACAGCAAGCTAACCAGTCTGCACCGGAAGCCGTTTCCGGTCCAGATACCGACAGCCTGCACATCAAGCTGATTGAGTTTGAAGAAGACCGCAAGTATTTGCGCTCATTTAACGCCATCGCTGATCGAATTAAGCACAAGCGTGAAGTGCTGGTACCGAAATACAAGCCGTATGTTCAGGCCTATTTAGAAAGTGGCGAAGCGTTCGAAAACCCAATCTTTACCAACATGGTGGTTTGGCTATTCGACATTAAAGAGCTGGATGCCGCGATTGAGTGGTGCATGAAAGCCATTGAGCTAGATTTGCCTACGCCAGAAAACTTCCGCCGTGACTGGCCGACGTTCTGTGCTGACGAAGTGTTGGCATGGGCGGAGAAAGAATCCGAACGTGGTCATTCCATTGAGCCTTATTTCTCCCAGGTGTTCGACAAGGTCGAGAAAGAGTGGCGCTTGCACGAGAAGGTTCACGCCAAGTGGTACAAGTTCGCGGGTTTATACCTAATCCGAAATGAAGAAGGCCAGCCGCAAGCCACAGCGGTTGGCAACGTAGAAACGCTAGAAAAAGCCTTGGCTCTGCTTCAACACGCGCACGATAAGAACAGCAAAGTGGGGGTAGGTACCCAAATTAAGAAGATTGAAGCCCGAATTCGCGCCATTAACGAAGGCAAGAACCTGTAAAGACTCCTACGCCACCGCGCCTCGACTGGTGAGGTAAGAGAAGCCAACCGGCTAACTCGATACCGTCGACCCAGTGGCTAGAGGCGCCCTAATTTAAATAAGCAAGGAACCGTTATGAGCTTTGGCGGAAATGTTAACAGTGCAGTCAATATCGCCATACCCGGTGAAGGATGGCCGGATTTATCCACGGCTGAATTTCGCAGTTTACGCCGTGTTCCCCATACGTTTGATAACGACTCTTTGAACTACGCGGTGGCCATCGCCGCGCTGAATATTCAAGAACGATTAGAAAGCTTGATTGTCGGTGGTGAAAAGCCAGTGCTGAGCAGCCCGAAAATCATGCTCTACAAGCGTGCGGTTTATGGTCGGGCTCACGCCGAACTGATGAAAGAGTTTGCGACTCAAGACCGCCGCAAAGAAGGTGAAAGCGTGGCAACGGATGAACCGGAACAAGAGGCACGTTTTCTCGCCCAGAGTAACAAAGATGTGCGTGCGCTCCTTGGCCGCAGTGCAAATGGGATTGACTCGATATGAGCGAAACCACTTACAACAAAACCAAGCTGGAACACCTGACGGATTACATCGTCAATCACCTGAATTCCAATGTGCTCGATAACAAAATTGATGCCTGGCAGGAAAACGGCTCCATCGTGCCAAACGGTGAAGATCGAGGTAACGGCGGTTATATCGCCTGTCACTGGAAGTACAACGCGGTGATCAGTATTGAAGAGTTTCCACACCGACTTCTGGACCCTCGCTGTTTACTTGCTTTGGTTGCCTGTTGGCTGAGCGATTACGACACCACGCGTAATGAAGATGAGTTAGGCGACCCAGACCTTTCGGTTGATGTGATCAGTAGTGAGGTAGCCGACGTTTTTATTGAATTGGAAATGATGGAGCCGATTGAGCTTATTCCTGACCCAGCGGGAATGATTACTTGGCGAGGGGAAACCTACCGAGTGCAGACCGTTGAAATCTACACCGCAGAAGAAGCGGAGTTGGTGAATGAAGCCGCAAATTAAGGTCAATGAGCGCGATGTGCTCAACATGCAGGAAAAGCTGGCCATACTGGCTCTGCCACCTAAAAAGCGAGTCTGGATACTGAAAACCCTTGGCCGCTGGGAAACGACCAATACCAGAAAGCGCATTCGCTCCCAAAAAGACGTTAACGGACGCGCTCTGCAACCAAAGAAAGGAAAGAGGAAAGGCAAGGTTTTAAAGCGGATGGCAAAGGGCTTAACGCCTTATGTGAGAAACGCCAACCAGCTTGATTTGACTTGGAGTAACAAGTTAACCGCAAAAATCGCAGCAAGGCACCACCTTGGTCAAAAGCAAAAAATGACCAAGCGCCAAATGCAAAAGCGATGGGGCAAACCGGATTACTCAGCACCTTGTACCAAGGGGCAAGCGAGAAAGCTAAGAGAACTGGGTTACACGGTACCGAGAAAAAGCGGCAAAGGACGAAAGAAAGCCAGCTTACGTGAGTTGATGGTAACCATCACCCACGGACAAGCAGGACAGCTCATTCGAGAACTCTCTAATCAGCCAAATATCACCAGTTGGGATATTCCATTAGCAGAGCGTCAGATTCTCGGTAGTAAAGAACGTGAAGTGAACCGCCAGCTCATCAAGATATTTGAGCAGGCAAAACAGAGGAAATAACCAATGGCAACCGGAAAGGTAGAGGTTAACAATCTCAATTTGGCACAAGGCGGTATCCCTGAGATAGAACGTCACGTGCTTTTCATCGGGCGTACTGACAAGGCCGAACTGCAAGGCAAAGTGACCCGTATTAATAACATGACCAACCTTGACGAAGTTGTTGCCGATGATGCGCTTGGTCTGAACGTGAAAGCCGCCCAGCTTAACGGCAAACAAAACTGGACGGGTGCGATTGTTGGCTTAGATGCAGACGATACCTGGCAAGACGCTGTTGATCTGGCGAACCGGACTGACTCATTCGAAGGCATTGCTATTTGTGACCCAGTCACGGTCAAAACTCAGTTTGATGATATGCAGTCGAAAGCAACCGAGCTGACTAGCAAACTTGGTCGTTGGGTGTTCTTCCTCGCCGCTTGTGCGGGCATTGATTCAACCCCTGATACTGGCCAAACGTGGGCAGAGTACGAAACCGCCATGCTTGACCTGGTGAAAGATGTTTCTGCAAACCTCGTGACGCCCGTTCCTCAGCTTAACGGCAATAACGTGGGTGTACTTGCTGGTCGTCTATGTGATCGAAACGTCACGGTAGCAGACAGTCCGATGCGTGTCGCAACAGGCTCAGTATTGAGCTTGGGTGACATGCCAACGGACAGCGCAGGCAAAGCATTAGAGATGAGCACCATCGCAACGCTAGCCGACGCACGTTACTCACTGCCGCAATGGTACGCCGATTTAGAAGGGGTGTACTGGTCGGACGCAACCACATTGGAAGCCAAAGGCGGTGATTATCAGTACCTCGAATACGTTCGCCCGGTGCACAAGCTTAACCGCCGTGTGCGTATCAAAGCGATTCGACGTATTGCCGACCGCATTCTTAACTCAACGCCTGCAAGCATTGAGCTGAACCGCACTTACTTTCGCAAAGATATGCGTGATATGTCGAAAACGACAGAAGTTGGCGGCATTACCTTCCCTGGTGAAATCATGCCGCCAGAAGATGGTGACGTCACCATTCAGTGGGTAACCAAAACCAAAGTGTCGATAGGTTTGATGGTTCGTCCTCATAACTGCCCGAAACACATCGTGGTCAACATCGCGCTTGATCTTACTAACCCTGCAGATTTGGAGGCGTAATCCATGAGAATTTCTGGCAAGAACATGCATTTCTCTTTGGGTGACTACAAGCTCAAAGCACAAAAAGTCTCGTTATCCATCACCGATAATTCCGCCGTCAATAAAACCTCTGGTGTGCCAGATGGTTACGTCGACGGAGATGTTGAGGCTAGCGGTGAGATGGAGCTGACCACTCAGCAATTTAACTTACTAAGCAAAGCAGCGAAACAAGCCGGCTCTTGGCGAGGAATGCCTGATTTTGACGCGTTGTTCTACGGCAAGATTGATAAAGATGAGCTCAAAATTGAAGCCTTCGGATGTCGTATCAAAATCTCTGACCTACTTGATGCCGATTCGAATGGCGGTAGTGCATTGGTTCACAAGCTGCCATTCGAGGTGACGAGCCCAGACTTTGTCAGCATCAACGGTGTGCCGTACCTACGTCCGGATGAAACCGAAGATTTGGTTCAATAACAAGGAGGCATGATGGCAGATGTTATCGACCATGCCTGCGGTATTGAAACCCAATTCACAGAAGTGGCGCTTGCCAACCAACTGGCAAGGGCTAAGCGAAGTGAAGAACGGGAAAGCGCACATGAATGCGGCGAATGTGGCGACCCAATCCCAGAAAAACGCCGCCAAAAAGTACCAGGTTGCATCTACTGCACCCAGTGTCAAAGCGAATTGGAGCGAATGACCCGATGAATTTAGCAAAGCTCTTTGTTGAGAAAATCATGAAGCCAGTCCTTGACCACTTAGACATGGCATCCGGTGGTAAAGGCACAATGAACACTCAAGCGGCCATTAATCTGATCCTGATGATTATTGCCCATGAGTCTGGAAAGTTTACTTACTCAAAACAAGTGCGTGGTCCTGCATTGGGCTTTACCCAAATGGAGCCAGCCACCTTCAACTGGCTTGTCGAGTGGTTAGGTAACAGCCGCCCCCACTTGTTGGATGCATTGTCGATGTTTTGCCCCGTTGAGCACTTAGACCCTCGTTACATGGTGATTTCACCCGAGTTCGCAGTGGCAACCGCACGACTCAATTTAATTCGGTTCCCGGAAGCCTTGCCTGAAGCCGATGACCTAGAAGGCTTGGCTCGGTACGCGAAGAAGTACTGGAACACGAGCGCAGGGAAAGCAACCGCAGAAGATTATCTGCAAGCATATCAATCGCTAATCGGAGAAGCAGCATGAGTTTCATAACTGGAATCGTTGGCAAGACATTGTTGGAAGTACTGAAAGGTCTGTTCTTTCAAATCAGTTGGTCAATCATCCTTGAACGCTTCGCCACACGTCTTGTGGTATGGGGCTTGGAAACCTTGAAAGGCCTGAGCACAAACGATGTTCTGCAAGAAACCGTGGATGACATCATCAACGCTTTACAAGGCAAACGCTTGAAAGAAGTGCCACTGAAGGAATAGCGATGGATTCATCATGGATATCGGCGATTGTGGCAACGATAGCGCTGCTTATCGCCATCATCAATGTGGTTTTCGGCAGAACGGATAAAGGGCAAAGCACCGCCCGAGATCATGATCGTCGTATCCATGCCAATGAGCTAGCCACTGAGCGACTGCGTGGTGATGTCGCTGAAAAGTACGCCACCAAGCACGAACTACGGGAAGCCGTAGATGATTTGAAAGATTCAATTAACGGACGGTTCGACCGTTTGGAAACCAAGCTAGATAAAGAGAGAGATGTAGCATGAGCAAGCAAATTGTATTAACGGTCGGTGATGCAGATATCACGTTCGTCCCAACAGAAGCGGATTACAACGACTACATGAACGCGTTGGCACAGGGGGAAATCGTGAACTCTGCGCATAACTTTCTGATGAACACCGTTACAGAAGAAAGCAAAGAAGTATTCCGTGAGCTGACGAACGAGAACCCAGGTGCAGCGATTCAGGTTGTGGGTGAAGTTCTCAAGGAATACACGCCGAAGCTGCAAATCAAAGTAAAAAAATAGATGCCCTTGTTCGGGCTATGGACTCCAACGAGCTCGAACAAATGCTTACCTGGCGCCGTAAGTGGTTGCCGGGTGAGACAGACAGCGAAGAGAACCTTGCAAGGGCAATTTGGTTAGAGCGTCAGTATTGGGAAAACATGCAAGCTGCCACCGCCAATGGGGTTGCCAGGGCGTTTAGCTGATAAGGAACACGATGTTACCAGAAGCACTCAGATTTCAAGTTGGATTGATTGACCAGATTTCTAAACCTCTGGGCAATATTCAACGCAATTTGCATGATGTCACCAATACCTACCGTCAGGGTACTCATATCATGATGGCTGGCGCGGCAGGCATGGTGGGTGCTGGCTTTGCATTGCAACAAGCCTTGATGCCAGCAATTGAGATGGACAGGGCATTAGGTGAAGTGAAATCACTTGGTGTTGCCGATGACCAACTAAAAACCCTTACCCAAACCGCAATGAAGTTTTCGGTTGAATATGGTAAGTCGGCCACTGAATTTGTGGCGGCTTCGTATGATATCAAATCTGCTATGGGAGATATGACAGGTGATGAACTGGCGGGTGTCACAAGAAGCTCGGCTATTTTAGCCGCTGCGACTAAAGCAGATACCGCCACCATTACCAACTACATGGGTACCATGTACTCGGTTTTTAAAGACCAAGCCGATCGGATTGGTAAAGACAACTGGGCTGAACAAGTTGCAGGTATGACCGCAAAATCTGTCGAGAGGTTCAAAACCACGGGTCAAGGCATGTCGGATGCGTTTAAAGGTGTTGGCGCATTAGGTAAAACTCACGGCGTAGCCATTCAAGAGCAAATGGCCGTGCTTGGCCTACTACAAGGCTCTATGACTGGTAGTGAAGCGGGGACTCGTTACAAAGCTTTTATGAACGGTGTTGTCAAAGCACAAGACAAGCTTGGTATGTCGTTTACCGACAGCAACGGAAAAATGCTGCCCATGTTCGACATTATGTCGAAACTACGCAACCAATTCGGTGATTTAGATTCACTGGAAATTGATCAGATTAAGCAAGCTTTCGGCTCGGATGAAGCCGTGCTGCTTATCACCGACTTGATAGGCAAAACGAATGAGCTGCAATCCAGCGTCAAAGACCTAAATGATGCTAGTAACTTAAATACGGCAATTAACATGGCCGGAGCGATGACCGACCAATGGGAACGACTCGAACAAGGCGTGTTTGCAGTTCGCACTGCTTTTGGTGCCGCGTTGTTGCCTTCTCTCTTGCCTGTGATTTCAAGCTTGGCTGATGGTGCGATAGAAATCATCGAATGGACAGAGATGTTCCCGAACCTGACCAAGTACATTGGTTTTGCTGCCATGGCGATTTTAGGTGCAGCAGCAGCAGGTGGTGTTTTTACCTTAATGATGGGTGTCGGTAAACAAGTCATGGCGACTTATATGCTCACCATGAAGATGTTTACAGGGGTGAACTTTTTACTAACCAAAGGAATGGCAGCGCTTCGCGTTGCAATGCTAGCGGTAAACATCGCAATGATGGCGAACCCAATAGGATTCATTACTGGTGCTGTCGTTGCCGCAATCGCCGCAGTGGGTGCGCTGATCTTCTACTGGGATGATCTGAAAGCCTCGTTGGGTGACACAACCTGGTTCCAAGTACTAGAAGGGGCAATCACTTTAATCACACTTCCATTCAGAGCCATGTTTGAGTTCATCAAGGCAGGTTGGCAATGGGCCATGAGCGGCTTTACCGACACTAGTGGATTTGCCTTTATCGGTGATATGGCCAACTCAATTAAGGAGGTTTTTTCCGGAGTGTTCAATTGGATTACCCAGAGCCTAGCGGGAATTTGGGATTCCGTGAAAGGACTCATTGATTGGATACCGGGCTTCGGTAGTGATGATGAAGCGACTCAAGTGAAATCTAAGTCCGTTCAAAGTGCTACGCCTCGAGCACAAATTCAACCTGGGGGCGCAGCCAAGAACATTGCCAGCTATCAAACCAGTTCGACGAACTACGGTGGTGTGGCGATTTATCCAACCTACATGAACAGCCCGCAAGACATGGCGAGTGAAATAGAAATGGCGGCAGGCTAATGGCGGATTACAAATACCAAGACATTTTGATTGAGAACGGGGATGTGGTGCTCGATGCAGGCCGCAACCCAATCTTGATTCAAGACCGAGCGGTTATTGCCCAAGACATCAAACACGCCATCATCGAGAGCAACTTAGCGGTGGATTTAATCGCTGAGCGAAGCCCATCCAAGAAAGCCGATATCCGCACCAAGCTGGAATTGCTGGTTGAAGAAGATGTTCGATTGGTACCGGGTACCGTGCGTTTGGATGAACCGACTGAGGGCACGATTTACGTGTTTGCCGACACCATGGACTTTGGCGAGTTGAAATTAGAGATAGTGAATAACGGAGAGCGTTAATGACTGATATTCCAAAACCGGATTATTCCGAACTGGTGAAGCAATCCGGTATCCCAACCGATGAAGCAGGGTGGAAGAAAGTACTCAAAGAGGAGATGGATAAAGAAGGTTCCATCATCTCAAACGACTCGCCGTTTTCTCCATTTTGGCGACTCATTGAAGCCACCGTAGTGAAAGTCACGATGTGGCTCATCAATACCTTATTGGTTGGCTATGTCTTGCCGAATATGTTTGTTGCGACCGCTGTAGACCAATGGCTCGACTTGTTGGCGTGGCAATGCAAACTCACCCGAAAAGGGGCAACCAAAGCCAAAGGAATGATCGCTTTTCAACGTTCTGCGGTTAAAGGCCCTGCGTTGGTGATCCCCAAAGATACGTGGGTACAGACCGAACCGATTAACGGCACGATTTACCGGGTGAAGGTGCTTGCTGATACCACGATGCCTGAGAACGACACCATGGTGATGGCAGAAGTCGAGGCAGAGAACGAGGGCGCGGCTTACAACCTAGGTGAAGGGTATTACCACATTTTACCAACAGCCATTCCGGGCATTGGCGCAGTGACCAACCCTGCTGAATGGTTGAATGAAGCTGGGGCAGACAAAGAGAGTAATGACGAACTCCGCCTACGTATTCGTAACCAATGGAGCGCAGTAGCAAGATGGCACATTGACGCAGCTTACCGTTCACTGCTCACCAGTCGCGCAGGTATCAATGACGATAATGTCTATTTTGAGCACAACGCTCCGCGTGGTCCAGGTACCGCCAACGCGTTCATCCTTTTAGATACGGGGGAACCATCGGCAGAAATGTTGGCGGATTTGAATGAGTACATCCGTGTCGAAGGTCAGCACGGACATGGTGATGATCTGCAAGTCCTCGCCATGCCAGAAACAACCCACGATATTGTCTGCCGGGTTTGGCCACTTCGTTCATTAACGATGGAACACCGAGATGCGTTGAAAATGAAAGTGGAGCAGTTTATTAGTGCGGCTTTCCGTGAGAACACCGATTACTCGCCAACAGTTACTAGTCCGGTGCTTCGATTCAGTTTCTCAAGATTAGGGCAAGAGCTGCATGAGCAGTTTTCGGAGATTGAATCGCTCGAATTCGATAATGCCGACATCATCAATAACTTGACGGTACCGCGCATTAATTCTCTGGGGGTGACCGTTGAAAATTCCTGAGATTAATCTGCGTTACTGGATGGGACGTGGCGAACTGGCTAAGTTCGCCCGAGCCATGCGTAACTACTGGGAACATGTGAGGTCGGCATTCGAAATGCCATTGCAGCAGCATGACCCACTTACTGCACCAATAGCACTGGTGAATATCCTTGCCTGGCAACGCGATATAGAACGCCTAGGCCAAGAGCCGGAAGCGTTATTTCGAACCCGTGTGGCTCACGCTTATGGCTTCGCACGTGACGCGGGCACGATAGCAGGCTGGGAAGATATGTTTGCCAAGTTGGGTTATCCGCACATTGGACAAGATGAGCGTTTGGCTAATGTGGATTGGGATGTGATCAGCGTAAAAATCCGCGACGGTGACCTAACCAATGTCCCTAAGTTGTTAGATACCGTCATTAGACAGTACGGGCGCACTTGCCGCCGATATCAATACACCAGTTATGTTGAAATGCCGTTGGCCGCTCGAAGCAAGAACGTCGAAGCGCAATACACCACGTCTCACGTTAAGACCAGGCTCAACGTTGGCATGCTTCCAAGTGTGCTGAACGTCGACTGCGAATATTACCAAGCCACAGTGAAGGGTTAAGGAATTACTAAACATGGCAAATACCACTGACAAGTCAATTTTAACTGCCGCAGGTAAAGCACTGTTGGCACAGCTCAACGCTGAAGAAAAGCCGCTTATCATCGACAAAATGATATTTGCGAATATTCCCAACCGCCCAGAGCTCCCACAGCCAGATGATGTGGTACCAACTGACGACATTGTTCATCAAGAGCAGGTTGAGCAACGCGGCCGACTTTCTGCTGACTCGGTGATTTACAGCACCACCTTGACCAGCGATGTTGGTCCGTTTGAGTTCAGCTGGACAGGCGCATACTGCTCTGAATATGGCGTATTAGTCACGATTGACCATCACGCGCTAACACCAAAGACGGCAGATGAACCAGGTGTTGCGGGTAATACCTTGGTGCGTTCGGTCGTACTTGAATACAAAGACATCGCGGAAATCACCAACATCACGGTGGATGCATCCAGCTGGCAATACAACGCCACTGATCGAATGAAGAAGATGGACAGTGATGTGGCGCAATCCATCATCGACCAGAACGGCAAAGACTGGTTTATCGAAGATGGTTTCTTGGTGACGCCATCAGGCAGTGCATACAACATCAAAGCGGGTGCCGGTTATGTATCAGGTAACCGAGTGAGCATGGAATTTGACCGAAGTATTCAGGTACCCAATAAGCCCTCGTTCATCTACATCGATGCGTACCGCGAAGGTACACCAACAGGTGAGCAGGTGACTCTGTTTGATTTCGTTATCACGGCCGAAGAGAAAGACGATTACATCGATTCATCGACTGGTAAAGATATCTCGCATTTCGTGTGCAAAATTGCCAAGGTGCTGGCTGATGGAACAGTGAGTGATTTGCGAGGCATTGGTGGCACGAAAATGATGACAATGTCATTACCAACTTTTACGTCATTCACTGATAGAAGCTTGGACTGTGAACATGTCATCACCAGAGGCTACTATTCGCCAGGCGATAAAGGTTCAGCAGAATTTACATTTACAGGGAACGTTAAGCTTGAAGAAGCGGGTAAGTCGCATCTCGACATTGGGTTAGTCTACGATTCGAAGGGTAGGGAATTTGAAATTGTCAGCAGCCCTTTGAATTATCGCCAGTTTGGTGCGGTATTAGACGGTCAAACTTCGGTAATGCAGCAAATTAAAGACTGTCATGATTGCGCGAATCTAAAGCTGGTTCCAGTTCAGAATGAAGATGGGAAAGCACTGATTGATGATAGCCACTTAGTGGTTATTAACACGAATGTGGATTGGGGAATGACAGAATTCATCATTGATTCAAGTGTTGGTAACCCGGCGACTTGGAGCATGCCCGTCCTATTTCGAGCGGAAGGAAACCCGCTGGAAACCTTCCTTTTGCCGCTGAATAAAAGTGAGTTCTACGAATCGTCAAGTTGGTTGCCATCACTGGCGACTCTTCATAACGCGTTTATATTCATTGATTCTGATACGCCTCATATCAAGCGTTACCCATCATCATCTACGTTTGAAAATAAACGAGAGCCAAACCGAGTGGGTAAAAACGGTGAGTTGAATAAGCCTTTACGATTTGATTACACGCAATCTGAATCACTGACCGTTCAGTATCGTAATATGGAGCAGTGCTACATTACCATTAAGGGAGGGTTCCTCGACCAAAATGGCAGTCCTAGCCATATCTTCTTAGAAATAGCGCGCAACAATACGATTTGGCACCTGGTTGGTTTCAAAGATAAAACCAATTCAGACCAAAAAAATATCCGTGCTCCAATGAGCTATTCAATGTGTGCTGACGTTCGTCTCATCGACGTCAACGCAGAAGCACCGACTCGTTTGGATGGGACAGATGGCACTTATGGCCTTTCCGGAACGGGCGTCGTGGACTTATATCTGGAAAACCTGAACGCCTATTGTGGTTATGGTTTCGCGGGTATGAACCTCGTCAATGGGGTGACGTTGAAGAGTTGTAAAATCAACCGATTTGATGGGCACTTCGGTCTTTGGGACCTCTTAGCAGAAGACACCCATTTTAAAGAATGGGGGATATTGGTTGGTTCTGGAGGCGGTTACCTCAAGCTAAAGAACTGCTCTAAGTTCTTTGGAAAGTCGACCAAGCTTAATTCTAAAGATTACGGTTTTAGTGATGTAGTTCAGTTGCGTCCTGACTATGCAAGTGAATGGCGAGGTACCATAGAAATTGATGGTCTGAGAATGATTGTGGATACCAGCATGTCGCGTGATATTGGATTGCAGATAGTTAAGTTCCATTGTGATGGCGACTATGGAGCAAGCCATATCGTCGAGTGGGCAAGAAATATCATCATTAAAGACGTGGTGATTGAAGCTCCGGACTCTCATCTCACTTATCAGGCGTTTGGTGTTGTTTGTGTCGATTTCTCAAACAATGCCATTACTACAGGGACTCGACTTCCTGCGCGAGTCATTATCGACAACGTCAACTACTCAAAAGAAAACCCTAATGCCTACATATCTGCCGTGAACGGACCTAAGGATTTGTATGTCAAAATGAATGCTGAAGCGGGCGATGCTGCGGATGGGGCGCACAATGCGGTTTGGTCTGTTTCTCGAATTTTTAATGCGAACCGTAATCCAAGGTATAACGAGGGTAATTCTCCTGGTGCAGAAACGCTGGTTCAATATGCTCCAAATACTAATGAAAGAAACATTGGTGCGGATAGAATCAAGCTTCGTATTTTGATTAGCCAGTGCACCATGTTTGATGTTGAAATTACGGTATCCCATTACTTGGAAGTTCACGGTGGATCATGTGTGGCTTATGATCAATATTCCGGCTCATTTGCTTCAGACGGTATCGCTTGGTTTCACAATTGCCAAATCATGCCATTACCCGTTGATAGTACCGGAAAGCCAGAGTTTGGTCCGCATCATCTCAGAGGGTGTAGCATTTTAAAAACGGATGCAGGATACACCGCGAGTTATTTACGCAGCTCTCAAGGAGTGCTAGTTGAAAAAGATGTGGTGATAACAGGTAGTGTTACGCCTTCCATGATGTTTAATGGGTATCTTTCAGATAGCCGTTTTGAGCCAGTTGCCTAGGAAGTGGACTAAAGATGCTAACCCTAAACGGCACTCAAATCTCACTCAAGAACCTGCGCATTAGCGTTCGCCAACAGCTCGCCGGACAAGATATGTCCGGCCAGTCCTCATCGACTGACCAAGCTGAAACGGGCAACAAAGGCAAAGTGTTGTCCGTAAGTGGCGTGATCCCATTCAATAAGAGTGAAACCCTAAGCAACCTTTTCACCTTGGCAGGCGGGCAAGATAACAGTGCCCGCCAGATTTACCGCATCAGCAACAACACGGCTGCGGCACTCAAGATTCGCCAGGTGAAGTTCCAAGGCACTATTCGAGCCGATGAGCAAGAGAGCAACCGACAATGGAACGTGGCTTTTGAGTTAGTCGAGCACTTGTCTGTCCCTGAGCGTGTTGAACAGCGTCAGGAAGATAAGCCAGCAACACAGCAGCAGGTGCAAGGGGTAACCACTCCGGTTGAAACGGGTCAAAGTGAAGACGTTCCGCCGGATACCAGTGTCGAACTCACAGGCATCATGAAGTTTCTCAAATCACTAGACGAAATATTGTCATAGGGGGAGGTAATGGAGCCAAACCACAAATTTGTGTGTCGAGCCTATCTTGGTAGTCAAAAGATTAAAGCAAAGAATCATCGCATTCTCTTTGATGTGAATACACCTGGTCGCTGCTCGATTTCCGTTGAAGGTTCTCCGAAGGTTAATACCATTATCGCGGTGGATATCGGGTGGGGTGAAAGCATCTCGCGGGTATTTCTTGGTTATATCGAACGGGTTCAAGCATCAGAAAAAGGATGGTCAGAACTGTTTTGTCGCGAGTTGGCGGCATTGTTGTTTAAGCCGCTCGATATCACGCTTCGCCACCCAACGTTAATGCAATTACTCAGCGATGTGACCAACAAAACTGGACTGCAGTTTGTGGTACCAGAAGCGGCCTATAGTAAAACATCAATCCCTTGCTTTTACAGTGATGGTAATGGCTATCGAGTGATGGACGAGCTGTCTCAAGCCTTCGGTATTGAAGACCTGTTTTGGCAACAGCAGGGTAACGGCCAAATCTATGTGGGCACTTGGAAGGATTCTTACTGGGCAGATAAGCCGGTAACTATTCCTGATAGCCTAATGACGGGGCACACTGCGGCCAAGTCCGTGAAAATACCCGCAAGCCCTAAGTTAAGACCGGGTGCAATCGTCAATGGCCTGCGTTTGGTCGGCGTTGATTTCCAAGGAACAGAGGTGAAGCTAACATGGACGTAAATGCAATTAAGAGGATCATCTTCCGATTGTTTCCAGAACTAACTGGACGTTGGCACTTACCGCGATGGGGTAAGGTGGTTGCGTTACCTGAGCTGCCAGAAGAGGGCGACATGTCTGATCGCTTTTATCCGCATTACGCGGTGGACGTTCAGCTGCTTGATGAGAAGGGCGTGGAGTTCAAAGACAAATCACCACTTCAGGCGGTACCACTTCCAATACCAGGTGTTGGTGAATATGCAGGAAGACTGGAGCCACCGGCAATCGGAAGCATTGTAGAAATAGGCTTTATGTTCGGCCAACCGGATAAGCCTTTTATTCGTTGTGTGTTGCCATTGGGATTCAAGCTACCAGCGATTAAGCAAGGCGAAAGCCGATACCAACAACGCCAAGGTGTTTACCAGTTGGTCGACGAAGAAGGTAACTTTGAAAGCAAGACCGACAAAGACAACATCACCGAATGTTTAAACCAACGCATCAAAGTACTAGAAGACAAAATTGAAGAAATCACAAACAACAAAACCACAACGGCTAAGAAAATCATAGAAGTCGCTGACCTCATCACAATGAATGGTGGTAAAGGTGTTGTGCAAGGTGACTGCATTTGTGCTTACACAGGCAAGCCTCACTCTGATTTATCATCGACTGTTAAGGCAGGTAAATAAACATGGCAATGAGTAAAGCATCCCTCAAAGAAAAGTTAGAAAGCGAACTCCAGGCACAAGGGTTCGTTCTAAAAGGTGAATTCGCCATGGCAGGAAAGATGGCAGAAGCGATCGCCAATGCTGTGTATGACGAAATCACACAAAATGCCAAGGCAAACATATCGAGTGGCAGTTCTGCCGGAGAGCATCCAATAATCTAGAAACCGATTCTAGCCATACCAAGCGCCTACCAAAGGCGCTTTTCTTTTATCTTGACCATATTGCCTTAATTCAACGACCGATTAAGCTCCGTGAAGCCTAAGCGACAGCGGTGACGTAAATCAGCCTCTGGGTGACGGAATCCGCACTCCTCCTCCCCACCTGCGAAGTTTTCGATCTGATATTTTAGAAATTTTGATTCAGTGAAAATTTATGAAGTATGAGAAACCTAGAACGCGTAATGAGCTCTTTTGCTATAAGGAGTTACAGTGATCCAGAAAATCTCTTAAAGGACCTATATTTCATCTAGCAGAATTTCAAAAAATGCGTTTTTTTTCGATAAATTGCAATATTTACGATCTGTAAGGATCTTGGATTTGATTTTAAGTGTTTGATTTTTAATTGCATTGTGTGTTTTTTGTGAGAGTTTTAAAGATCGAATAGGTAAAGTTAAAGATCTCTTTCCTTAGAGGTTAAGCCTCACAGAACAAGGGGTTGCAGACAGTTTGGTAGGAATTATATTTTTTCGAAACTGTTCAAGACATTAGGCTAAAAAAGAGATTAAATTTATGAGTTAAAATGTGATTCTAATGGGTACCTGTAAATAACAGTGCTAGGCTAAACAGCAGAAACAGAGACTTCAAACGACCGTCTAATAAGATATAACTATAAATTTCACGTCATATAATATTGGACAACTTTAACGATATCTGAGGGTGTGTTTATACACTCGAAAATGTCTAGTTGTAGATTTATGTTTGGATATTTGGCTATCTGCACCATATCAATTAGAAAACTTGGAGAACAAGATGTTTTGGTGGGTAAACCATAAACAGACACACAAAGAAGAGATTGAAGGTGGCTATATTTGGTCTCCTAAGAAGAATGCCAATGGAGCTAGAAATCATAGCTATGACAACATGCCCAAAACTTCGGTCGGTGACACTGTGTTTTCTTTCGCTTTTGCTGAAATTAGGGCTATCGGCAAGGTTGTTGAACAATGTAGGTCTGCATCTAAACCAGATGAGTTCGGTGATAAAGGAGGTTATTGGGGCAATGAAGGCTGGTTAGTTAAGGTTGAGTGGACAACCTTAGATAAACCATTTCGCGCTAAAGACAACATTTCCGCAATCGCCCCTCTACTTTCTGATAAGTATGCTCCTATCCAAAAGAATGGAAATGGCAATCAAAGTTGTTACTTGGCTAATATTTCAGAGAAGTTAGCTAACCTTCTTTTTGAGCTTTCAGGCGAAGCAGTTGCGACTAAAGAAGAGCTAGGTTTTGATGAAGGTATCAATGAACTAGATAACGAAATAGAACAGCAATTAGAGTATGATGATTCTATTAGCGAAACAGAGAAAGAGCAGTTGATAAAAGCACGACGTGGCCAAGGAAAATTCAGAAAGAATCTGGAAGCTATTGAATCTAAATGTCGTGTTACAGGTTTGTCAGACAAACGCTTTTTGATCGCAAGTCACTGTAAACCTTGGCGTGAATCCAATAACCAAGAAAAACTGGATGGAAACAATGGCTTACTTCTTTCTCCTCATATCGATAAGCTCTTTGATAAAGGGTGGATATCATTTACTGATGATGCTGATTTAATCATTTCAGATCACTCCGTAATTTCATTATTGAATTGTTGGGGCATACCATACCCTCTAAACGTGGGCTCATTTAGTGAGCCGCAAAAGGCATTTATTAAATATCATCGAAATAATGTCTTAAAAAGTTGAGTCGCTTGAGCCAGCCTACGGGCGTCCGCGATGTTTAGAGTTGTATGTAATTAACATGTTAGTCAGTTCGTGACAGTTTTAACTTAAGCACAAAAACACGTTTGCCTCGTTGACCGGGTGCGCTTATAGGGTGGAGCATTATTCTTTTTGAAGGTTTGAAAAGAAAATGGAAAAAGTAATTTTGGGTAAGTCTCCCGTTCTGAAGCTCCCTTTAAGGCCAAAGAATCCGTCAGGCTTGGAGATGGCGATATATAGATTTCAGGTTAAAGCGTACAAGCATTACCATAAGATAAAGGATTTAGATAAAACCTCGCCTAAAGAAGTTAAAGAAGCAGAGGAAACAATTGCTCATTTGAATCGAGAGCGTGCCAAGATTAACGCGCATGCACAATTGCAAGAGCAGTTGCTTGCAGATTTGGAAGCCTATCGAGACGACAACAAAGATAGCTCTCATACCGAATTGGCCAAGGAAAAACATCATCCTACAACACGCTTGGTAAGTAATTTGTATGCCATTGCAGAGCCACAGCCGTCACCAAATCATGCAGCGCATCATATCATTATGGGGAATGGGCGTGTTAGGGCCATGACCAACGCTCGGTTGCAAATGTTCATGTACGGGATAGGCATTAATGATTCAATTAATGGAATTTGGCTCCCTCGTTCTACCGCCTACAAAGGGCATTACACTACGCCAAAAGCGCCGACGCACTCGCGCATACATGGCGATAACTATCAGAGGTGGGTTGGCAGGTTGGCGGTCATTCGCAACAATGAAAGTGCATTTAGGGCGAGACTTGTGACTATCAAATCTCAATTAAAGGATGGTTCTCATCCTCCCCAAATTCTTATGAAGAAAGATCCATCTTGGAAGCCAGCTTAATGAGTATATATCAGGTAAGAAACCTCAATCGTTACTTTAAAGTTCTTGAGCATGATCCGTTTCAAAGGGCCATAGATGCGGGCGATGATGCCCTGTTGGATAGGCTTTTCAATGAGCCAGTAAGAGCAAAGGGGCTATCTGATGTTTGGGTAGAAGAGAGTGTTGAATTTACCGCTCACTATAAGACATCGGTAAAAATCCCGGACATATCCGTTTGGGGTGTTTGCTTGGTGCTAACGCCGCGAGCGGTTGAAGTGTTAAAGCCATACATTGAATCAGATGGTGAGTTTTTACCTATCGTGATTGATGGCGAGAAGTTTCAGGTTTTCAATGTCATGAGTTTTGGCGAAGAAGACAAGGAACACACGAAACACGAATACATTGATGAGCATCCGGTTGGCTTGGAGTCGCTTAAGTTTGTTGAGTCTAGCGTTGTAGATAAGTACGTTTTTAAGTCATTGATGGAAGGGTGTGAGTTGTTGTATTGCGATGACAAGCTAAAGAACTTGTGTAATGAACATGGCTTACGTGGTGTTGAATTCGATTTAGATCTATTGGATATATTCGACTACTAGTCAACGGTTTTAGTGTGACTCATCATTTAGTGCTTCACATCGCTTGGTCACATCAGTGACAGCAACAATAAAACAAAATGGCGACATAGTACATGTCGCCATTTTATCGCCATTTTGGTTTGTAATGGCCGCTAACTAACTGATAGTCAGTGATATTTTTATCTTGTTTATCTTACTTAGTGTAAGACTGAGCGATGTTATCGATACGCTCGTTAGCACGCTCAGCTTCTTCTTGAGCAGCCATTGCTGCTGCGCCTGATTTTTGAACGTCAGATTGAAGAGCTTGTACGTCTTGGCTTAGTTGGCTAACTTGGTTGCTTAGTTCGTCTAATTTTGCTGCATTTGCTGTAGCTGCGTCATCAGAAGAAGCACAACCGGCTAGTAGAAGTACTGAAGTTGCTGCAGCTGCGATCAACGTTTTGTTCATATAAGAACTCCTTGCTTATAGTGAAAGTCTCGCCACTAACTATTATTTTATACAGTAGCGAGGTTAAATGTGGTTACATTTTATCAGTACATGATGTAGCAAAAGTCAAAAAAACCCAAGAATTTCATGGAGTACCTGACGTCAACTTTTACCTGAACTTAACAAAGTTTAACTACCTATCCTTTATTTCGTTCTCACAACAGTTTTCATAGCAGGTGTATTTGCCACGTTCCTGATATCAATAATTTAGACGATATTGACACAAATGAAAGTTTATTGGCCCAAATAACTGCTATTTACGTCGTTTTGTTGAAGAATAGAAGACATATCTGAAAGGCCTTTCATTAAACTTCACGTTCAGATGCACATCAAAAAGGCTAGGGTTTACTCTGAACTGAGCCACAAATGATGTTTTACCGTCACCACAGGGAATTAGTTTGTGTGATCTCTATCTATACTCCTATGATTTGCGGTATTATACCGAGCTTTATTTTTTTGCTGCGTTAGAGCGGAAACGACACTACAGAGCGCTCAGACGCTGACTGATTTATTGGAGAATACTTTGCAATTTAAAGATCTAGGCCTAGACAACCGATTGTTGAAGAACCTAAAACACTACGATTTTAAAAAAGCGACTGACATTCAGCAGCAGGCGATTCCTGTTGCGATTGCAGGCAAGGATCTATTGGCATCTTCGAAAACGGGTTCGGGCAAGACTTTGGCGTTTGTATTGCCAATGCTTCATAAGTCTTTAAAGACAAAATCGTTTTCTGCGAAAGACCCTCGCGCGGTTATCCTTGCTCCTACTCGTGAGTTAGCGAAACAAGTATATGGTGAGCTTCGTTCTATGCTAGCTGGCCTATCTTATGAAGCAGCACTGATTTTGGGTGGTGAGAACTTTAACGATCAGGTAAAAGCTCTGCGTCGTTACCCGAAATTTATCGTGGCGACACCAGGACGTTTGGCTGATCACTTAGATCATCGTTCGCTTTATCTGGATGGTTTGGAAACGCTGATTCTTGACGAAGCAGACCGTATGTTGGATTTGGGCTTTGCACCAGAGCTTCGTCGCATTCATAAAGCAGCCAAGCATCGTCGTCGTCAAACGTTGATGTTCTCTGCGACATTAGATCATGCAGACGTCAATGAAATCGCGGCTGAAATGCTCAATACGCCAAAGCGTATTGCTATCGGCGTTTCTAACGAAGAACATAAAGATATTACGCAAAAATTTTACTTGTGTGATCACCTGGATCATAAAGAGGCAATTTTAGATCGTGTTCTTTCTGAGGCTGAATACCGTCAAGTTATTATCTTTACGGCAACGCGTGATGATACTGAGCGACTAACAGAAAAGCTGAACGAAAAGAAACTGAAGGCTGTAGCACTAAGTGGTAACTTGAACCAGACTCAACGTAACACCATTATGAGTCAGTTTGAGCGCGCAGTGTTTAAGATCCTTGTAACGACTGATGTTGCTTCCCGCGGTTTGGATATTGCAACTGTGACACACGTCATCAACTTCGATATGCCAAAGCATACCGAAGAATACGTACACCGAGTTGGTCGTACTGGTCGTGCTGGAAATAAAGGGGATGCAATCTCTCTTGTTGGTCCAAAAGACTGGGATAGCTTTAAACGTGTAGAAGCATACCTACAACAAGATCTTGAGTTTTCATTGTTCGAAGATTTGAAAGGTAAGTTTAAAGGCCTTAAGCCACTTAAACCAGATTTCCGCAATAAGAAAGCGACCGCAAAGAAAGCTCGCCCTCAAGCGAAAAAATCGGCGAAAAAACCAGCTAAGCGTGACAAGAGCTTCTACAAAAACGTATCTGTGGGTGATGATGTCTTCATCCCTAAGAAAAAACCAGCGGCACCGAGCTCTGAAGAGTAAAAGCTGCTGTAGTTTCCCATTGATTTTAGTTCTTAAAAATCCGAGTGTTCGCACTCGGATTTTTTATGTCTGTCGCTAGGTGAAATAGCGTCTTTCCATACTCACTCGTTAGTCAGCTTTTATATCTGTCTGGTTGTATATAAACAGCATAGAACGCTAATTTAGGAAGTTATTAAGTTTTATAACCTCGGTCAAAGCAAACGTTTTTCCTCACACACTAGATAAAAATCTAACATGATTATGAAAATGATAATTGATCTCATTTTTATTTAAGGGCAGAATACGCGCCATTGTATTAATCCTATAAATGAATTCGCTCTCTATATGAAATTTACTCATGTTTTTTTAGGGCTCATAATTACCTCTAGTTCTGGCTTTGCTGCTGATGATTTCAACTGGCTTCGAGATGATGCTCGTAAAGATGAGCGAGTTCTTACCTACCTAACAGAACAAAACCACAAAACTGAACAGCACCAAAAAAGTTATCAGACGTTGACAAAAAACCTACTAACGCAGTGGGATACCATTGTGGCAGACAAAGGTGATAAGCCATGGTCGATCGTGAGTGGAAGAGAGTGGACGCTAATGCGTCGCGATGGTCGTTACTTACTATTATCCCGTGCGAGTCAACATGCACCAGAAAACGTGGTGTTCGATTTCGATGAACGACAATCTGCGCATCAGTACTACCAACTTGGTCAATGGCAAGTGAATGGTGACACGCTACTTTTCACGGAAGATATCGACGGCAGCGAACAATATCGTGCTGTGGTTGTTGATTTACTCTCCGGTCAATCTACGGAACTGGCGACGCACGTCGATAGTGGCGTATTGTTGTCACCTAACGGGAAAGTGGCATTCCTCGTTGCAAAAGAAAAGCGCACCCAGCGACCTCATCAGATCTTACGTATCTCCACTGAATCTTTAGCAAAAACAGTCCTATGGAATGAACCCAAGTCAGATTGGTTACTTTCTTTCTATCGTGCGGCAGATAGCCGTTATGCTGTGCTGCAAAGCAACAACGAGTCAACAACAGAGCAGAAGCTTGTCGACCTAGAAACGGGCACTGTCTCAGATTCATTGCGAAAGCCTGAAGTGGGTGTGGAATATTACGCGGATGTGGCGAAAGGTTACATTTATCTTAAAAGCAACCTGGAAGGAAAGTTCGCCCTTTACCAAGCCGAACTCGCACCGCTTGGCGCAACATGGCAACGCTTTACCAATCCTCGTGAGCCGCTTGAACAGTTCTACCTTTATGATGCAGGAGTTGTGGCACTTAGTAAGCCAAACAACTTGTCGACATTGACGGTGTATTCTTACCAAGGGCAGGAAAAAGTGATACTGCCATTGGAACACGATGGTAATGTCGCTTGGCTAAGCACATTGGGCGATTTTGAATCAAACAAAATTCGTATCCGAAGCATGTCGATGACTACGCCTCCTCAGTGGGAAGAGTTCGATGTAAAAACGCTGAATAAATCCTTGTACTCTCAAGATGCTTACCAAGACTTTGATAGTCAGCGTTATGTATCCCAACGTATTTTTATTAAGCACGACGGCGTTTCTGTCCCGGTCTCTTTGGCGTATCGCAAAGACAAATTGCACCCACAATCTCCTGTGATGATTTACGGTTACGGCGCGTATGGTTTTACGATGAAACCGTACTTTATGCCTCAGGTTATCAGTTTACTCGACCAAGGTGTGATTTACGTTATCGCCCATGTCCGTGGCGGTGGGTACTTTGGCGATGAATGGCACGAGCAAGGCCGTGGTGTGCGAAAAGCCAATTCTATTGGTGATTTTGTCGCGGCCGCGAAGGCGCTGCAAACATTCGAACGTGGCAATAGAGAGGTTTTCGCCATCGGTTCTAGTGCTGGTGGCACGTTGGTGGCCGGAGCGGTTAATCAAGATCCTAAATTGTTTTCAGGTGTCGTACTTAAAGTGCCTTTTGTTGATGTGGTTGCAAGTATGTCGGATACCTCACTTCCGCTTACCACACAGCAGTATGGCGAATGGGGTAACCCAACCAAACCTGAACAATTGGCGTTAATGAAGGCGTACGATCCGATTCTCAATATCCATAAAAACGCTTACCCACCCATGTTGGTTCAAGTCGGTTTAATCGATCAGCGCGTGCCATATTGGGAAGGTGCAAAGTATCTCGCTAAAGTTTCAGCGTTAAGTGAGCGCAACGGGCCGTACTTGTTGCAAACTGATTTTAATTCGGGCCACCAAATGGACCCACGACAAGCGCAAGAACAACAAGCAAAAGAATACGCATTTCTACTATCACTCATTAAAACATCTAAAGCGGAGCAGTAAATGAAGCTTACCCCAGTGTCAGCGGCAGTACTTTCGGTACTTGCTGCCAGTCAAGTGCACGCCGAATCTAAGGTTTTCTCAATGGAAGAGGTGGTGGTAACCGCCAATAAAATCGATCAGCCATTGTCAAAAGTGGCAGGTAGTGTCGCGGTTATCACAAACGAGCAAATCGAAGAAAGAGGCGAGACCGAGCTATATGACGTGCTGCGTAACGAACCTGGTGTAAGCGTGACGGGCGGTGCAGGACGTCCGCAAAACATTACCATCCGTGGTATGACGGGTAACCGCATTATGATCGTTCGTGATGGCATTCGTTCTGCGGATGGCTTCGGTGCGAATGACATTAATGATGCCGTTGGGCGAGATACTTTTGATTTATCCAATTTTGAATCGCTGCAAATCATTAAAGGGGCAAGTTCTTCGGTGCATGGCTCTGGCGCGATCGGCGGTGTGGTGATTTTAGAATCCAGCCAGCCGGGTGATTTCTTAAAAGACAAAGACTTCTACACCGATGTTTCCGGTACTTACACCGATATCAGCAACAAGTACAAAGGCACGAGTAATCTAGCTTTCCGTTCCGGTGATACAGAGAGTTTGTTTAACGTTTCATACTGGCAAGGACAAGAGACACGTAACTTTGATGAAGATTTGTATAACCGCGACCTCGATGGTTACAGCGGTGCTTATACGATCAACCACTTTTTCAATGAAGAGGTGATGTTGAAAGCCAAAGCGGAACTCTACACCCAGAACCAAGAGCGTTTGGAGGGTTCACCGTCCATTCAACCTGATGGAATTTGGCATATTGAAGACTTTGCTGAGGATGAAACCACAGAAGAGTACAGCGCTTATATTGGTGCAGAGGTGACTCCGATTAATCCAACTTGGTTCGAAGAGTTGGATACCAAAGTTTACTGGCGTCACACCGAAGTGGTGGAAGACACCAACCGTTTAATGCGCCAAGTGGATCACAATGGTTTGATCACCAAGCGTCGCGAGCTGGAACACAAAACCTTCATTGACGAAACAATTGGCTTCCGTGGCGATTTCACTAATACGATTTATGCAGCAAATGCTGAGCACCAATTGGCTTACGGTGTCGAGCTTTCTACTGACTATTACGAACGCACAGATAGCGACTCCAAGATTGATTGGAACGGAGTAACACCTTCGACCAAACAACCTTTCGCTCCTGCTCGTGCTTATAACATTGGTTTGTACGTTCGAGACATGGTGGAACTGGATAAATGGACCATCACAGGTGGCCTACGCTTTGATGCGCACCGTCTCACGCCAGACGGTGCGGGTGAAGTGGGCGGCTTCCCATTAAAAGACATGGATAGCTCAGAGGTATCTCCAAGTCTTTCGGTTTCTCGTGAAGTATTTGCCAACAACATTGCTTATGTATCTTATAACCATGGTTACCGTGCTCCGGAATACGATAAAGCGTATGGCTTCGTAAGCCACGACTTTGTGCCGCTCACGCCGTTTGTCATTGCACCAAACATGGATCTAGAAGCTGAAACTTCCGACTCATTTGAAATCGGTAACAAGTTCGATAACGGTCGTGCGTATGTCTATGCGTCTTTGTTCTACAACAAGTTTGAAAACTTCATCGACGTTGTGACCACGGGCTTTGACTCAAGCAATGGTAATTACATTAAACAATACCAAAACCTCGATGGTGTCGAGACGTATGGTGCAGAGCTTTCTGCGGGTTACGCGATCACCAAACAATGGGACATCAGCACTAAGTTTGGCTACGTAGATGGCAAAGACGCGGAAGGTGAATACGTTCGAAGCATTACGCCATTCGAAGGTAACGCTCAACTGAAATACGCCAACCAAGACTTCAATGCTTACGTGGCTTGGAACTGGGCCGCGGCAATGGATCGCGTTCCTAAATGCCAGACCACGCTTGGTCTAGCGACAGATTGCGCGCAGACAAGTGCGTGGAATACGTTTGATATTGGCGCAACTTACCACGTTTCCAAAGACCTTCGTGTTAGCGCAAACATCATCAACCTGTTCGACAAAGAATACATCCGATACCAAGACGTAGCGGGTATCGCTGAGGAAAGTAAGCGTTACTCAACTGAGCCAGGGCGCTACTTCACGCTGACTGCAAAATACGAATTCTAGGACGAAATCATGAAGCTAAAACCATTGGCGTTTTCGCTGCTTATTGCTTGTACCCCTGCGGCACAGGCTGCAGAGTGGGATTATCCCGTAACGGACTCTGTGGTAACGAATGAAGCGCAAGCGAAAACTTATCTAGACAGCCACTACTCAGAAGCGGGCGAGTTTAAGTTCCGTTACAAAACCCAATCTCAGCTTGGTGAGCATTACAATTTTGATGTTTGGGTAAACGGTGAATATCAAGCACAGCGCACCCTAGTAGTAACAACCGATAAAAATCATCACGTTGTGCGAGCGTTTAAGAGCCTTGAAGATACGATCATTCGCAACGGTAAACCAACGGTTGCAATGGAATTGGAATCGCCTCGCCAACTGCAAGCACAAGAGCCACCTGCTTTGAGCTCTGGAAGTCTGGTTAATGTTGAGGTTTCTTTATTCAACCCAGATCTTCGCACCATGCAACAGCAAGCGGCACCAGAATCGACGTGGTCAGCACTGTCTGATTACCCTCAGCCGATCGAGTACGTCACCAAGTCGATTGAGGTTTTAAAGTCGGGAGGTAAGTTCTATCTCTCTAACCCAAGATTAAAGCAAGTGGATGCGACGGGTTTATTTGCAGCCCCAGCACCTGGTGAAGCGCCTGTACTCGATACGTTGGACTTTCTCAGCGCAGAAGGAGTTCAAGCGTTTGACAGTGTTGATGAGATGCAAAGCACCGAGTTTGGTGACAATGCGTTCCCACAGTTGATGGCTTTTTATCATCTTGATAGCTCGATCCAATATCTGACAAGCCTGACTTACGACTTGTTTGACGAACCGCTTCGTTTTGACGCTCGCGGTTTATCAAAAGATAACTCTACTTACTATTACGGTCCGAAAGCACTCATGCTAGGTGTCGGTGGTGTTTCTCCGGATGCAGTCGATGCTGATGTAGTGATACACGAGCTTGGGCATGGCATTCATTACCAAATCGTACCGGATTGGGCGTACGGTCACACTGGTGCTATCGCAGAGGGTTTTGCTGATTACTGGGCGGGCAGCGCGAGCTACCGCACTCAATATTTGGATGCTTCGCGTCGTGGTCAAGAGTTCGAGTTAGATACGGTGTTCAACTGGGACGGTGTGTTCGGAACACGCAAAACAACTCGTAGCTTATGGAACCAAAGAGCTCGTTACTTCGAGGGTTCAGAGTATCCAGCGCACGTTAGTGTGGGCGGTGAACTAGGCGACGAGTTATGGTCAACGCCACTGTTCCAAGCACTTAAAGCATCGGTTGAACGATACGGTGATGATACCGATAACGTGTTCCGCGAGTTTGACGCCATTGTACTTGAAGGCATGTACGGCATTGGTCGTGGCGTGAAAATGCATGATCTGGCGGAATCGACCGTGTTTGCCGCAAAAACTTTGTTCCCAAATAAAGACTACGCCCAATTCCTGACGGACAGCTTCAACAGACACAACTTACTTAAAGCGCCTCTTCGTGTTCGCTATGACGCTCGATACATCGCACAAGGTCAAGACGTTGGTTTGAGCCTGAGCCAAACTGGCCGCGAAGCGAGCATCAAAGGACAATGGCAGCTAAACAACGCATCCGTTTTCGACTTTGATGAAACGCTTTCTGACTCGACCTCAATGAAGGTGGCGTTACCAAGCGGTCTAACATGTGGCACGCAATTCGATTCCTCTATTTCATTGGATTATCAATTTGCTGAAGGCCTAAAGACTCACCAGTGGAGTGAAAAGGTGATGCTGGTTAATGGTACGCCAGAGCTCGATATCCAGCCTCAATCAGTGAATTCCGCTTTACCGGAGCAGGGCGACAGACTGTTCTCTCAGACGCTATCGGACAAGTCACGCACGATTGATGATTCGTTTGCGGTTTACCTGAACATCGAACATGACTCACTGCAAGATCTGCAAGTGACGCTTGTGTCTCCACAAGGCAAATCGGTCGTGCTACTTAGCCATCAATCAAGCAATACCAAAGGATTTAAAGGTTACTTCACCGCTCAGTATGACGAGGAGTTACAAGCACTTGTCGGTCAACCGAGTTGGGGTACTTGGCGTCTCGAAGTGTCTGACCGCGTGTCAGGGAACTCTGGGGTGTTGAAAGAGTGGGGTGTGAGTCACTTTGCTCAGTATCAGTGTAGTGCTGATACCACTAAAGAAAGCAGTGGCGGTGGTTCAGGTGGCAGTGGTTCGCCTTGGACCTTGTTAGGACTTTTCCTGCTTTCAATGGTGAGAGTGATTCGCTCTCGTTAATTAAAATCAAAAGAAGATAAAATCTATGAAGTTTCAATATTCTTTCGTTGCTATGTCACTAGCCCTTGCTGGCTGTGGCGGAGGTTCTGGTGGTGACACGTCGGCACCGACCTATGATGTAGCTGGCACCATCGTTTCTGCAGGTACACTTCTTGATACGCCAGTATGTATCGATTTAAACCAAAACTACGTTTGTGATTCCACTGAACCGAGTGCTAAAACGGATAATGCCGGTAAATTTAGCCTGACTTCAAGCGACAAAAACGTACTAACCAGCACCATTCTTGCTCAAGTTGATCAAGGTTCAAACCAAACGTTGCGTCTTGCGGCTCCGGGTCAAAATTTAGCAACGGGTAACACGGTCAATGGTGTAACAACGTTGCTCGCGGGTCTTGTAATTGACGGTAAAACCGTTGCTCAAGCTGAAGAGATTGTGAAAGCGCAACTCGCCGATGCCGGCGTTTCTCTTTCTGGTACGGTGATGTCTAACGCAGAAGCTAGCGAGCTAGACAAGCTAGAGCAAAACACGGTTGTGCTATTAGCTGCGATGCAACCAAAGCAAATGATCAAAGGCGTAGCGCTGCTTGCTCAAAGTCTTAGCTTCCAAGGTAAATCGTTGGCCTCTGATCTTCTGTCTGAAGCGGAAGTAAGTGCATTTGCTGAAGAAATTGTAGCGGTTGCTGAACAAACGGTTGGTAGTAACGATACGGGCGCCGTTCTTTATTTTGCTGAAGGAGCAGCAGACGTTGCTGAGGTTCAAGCGTCTTACCCTGGTCAAGATGCGGAATACGGCTTCGACAAAGAGGACAAGCAAACGTCGACAGGCGCTGGCTTTAAGTTCGTTAAGCTAGATTCACAAGGTGCAGCTTTAGCAGCAGATGCGACTAAGTGGGCTTGTACTATGGACGAACGTACTGGTCTTGTTTGGGAAAATAAGAGTGCGGATGCGAGCTCGGTTCAATTTAAAGATCGCCTATTTGCGTTTGAGTCTGAAACATTTAAGCCATTTAGCAAAGATGTAGAGCTTGCAGGTTGTAAAGACGCTGGTGATGAAGTTTGTACCACTAGCCAATATGTTGAGTACATAAACAAACAATCGTTATGTGGAATCAATGGTTGGCGCTTGCCTACTTACCGTGAAACATATGACTTATTAGATTTTGGTGAACAAACGCGGTTCGCTCCGAACGAGGAATATGCGCCACACAACGTGTATGGTTTCAATGTTAAATACTTCCCACAGCAAACGATAGGCAGTCCTTATTTAGAGTATGGTGCGTTTTGGCATAGCGACTTTACGTTTGTGAATACATCATCACAGCTCGTTGATGCTGAGGTTTATTTTCCTGCAATTATCTCTCGGGGCGTAGATAGAGGCACTATTTCACTCGTCGATATTCGCTCAAGCAACACAAGTGCAGACGCCGATGACTCATACCAATTCCCAATCCGTCTAGTAGCAGTAAAGGGCCAATAAGATGAAGAAATTAATAACTGTACTATCTCTTGCTTTGGCTTCTCAAACTGCAATGGCTGCACAAGAGTGTTCTACTGACTTTGCTAAAACGGCACCTAACACGCGTTATACATATTCTGATAACGGTACCGTAACTGACTTAAAAACAGGTCTTACATGGATGCGCTGTCCAGTTGGTATGACATGGAATGTAGGAAATCAAGAATGCCAGGGGACGCGATCTACAATGTCATGGCAACTCGCTCTCTCCACAGCCAAACAAATTCGTAATAAGGACGGCAACCATCCTCTTCACAATTTTGCTGACAAAAAAAATTGGCGACTAGCAAATATCAAAGAGCTGGTATCTCTAACTGAGCGAGCTTGCCACAGCCCAGCCATAAATAGTACAGGGTTTGCTAGCGGCTATAGTCTGACAGATGGAGATGATGTGCTAGGGCGTTATGTCTGGAGCAACACACCTAATGGCGACGGTAAGCATGTTGCAACTTTTGATACGACTAATGGTGAGGTTTTCAATAGAGATCCGTTAAACTCAAGTTTCAAAAGTTCTCTCTTGTTAGTGACAGATGAATAATAATTATTACGTTAATAAGGGTTGATAGCTTTGCCTTTATAAGAAGCTCCACCAGTGCGGAGCTTTTTCTTTTCTGACCTTTGGAGCTTATCGTGTTGTTCAGAGATTTAAACTTGGAACTGCTTAAGCTGATGTTTTTGGTTTTCTGCTAAACCAGACAACTCTTGCGCTGCCGCGGCGGATTGAGTGATACCAGTTACGTTCTGGCTCACTAGTTCATAGATGTTCGTTAAGTTGTTGTTGATATCAGCCGTGACCTGTTTCTGCTCTTCTGATGCGGTTGCAACTTGAGTATTGATTGAGTTCAGATCGGCGATAGCATTACTGATATTAGCAAGTGATTGGCTAACTTCTTGTGTAAGAGCTTGGTTGTCTGACAACATGGCTAAGCTGGAATGCATACTTTCATTTGCGTGACCAGATTGTTGCTGTAGCTCTTCTATAATGGTTTGGATCTCTTTGGTGGACTCCTGAGTTCGTGCTGCCAGCATACGTACTTCATCGGCGACTACCGCAAAGCCTCTGCCACTTTCGCCCGCCCGTGCAGCTTCAATCGCTGCATTCAGTGCAAGTAGATTCGTTTGCTCAGAAATACCTTCAATCACTTCGATCACGCGACCAATGTGTTCTGATTGATCTTTTAGTGAAGTCACGACGGCAGCGGCTTCGTTAAGTTGTTCCGCCATCTTTTCACTTGCGCGAGTGCTTTCCCCAAACATGCTTATACTTTGTGAGGTTAACGTACGTGCTTGATTTGATGCACTATCGGCTTCTTGTGCATTGGTCGATACTTCAGCTGCGGTCGACTCTAGCTGATTGATCGCCGAGGCTACTTGCTCAACTTCTTGCTTTTCTTGATCCGAGTTGACGCTGCTTTGAGTCATAACAGTTGCTAACTCGGTTGATGCTGATGCCACATCTTCACTAATGCGAACCAATGCGCTTACAGTTTCACGCAGTTTTTCTATGGTCTGGTTTACATCTCGAGCCAGCTGAGACACTTCGTTTTTCCCGATGGCTTCGGTCTTAACTAGTAGGTTTCCCTTCGCGACTTCCTGCATCGTTACTTGAAGGTTACGAATCGGCGCAACGATGTAGCTGGCGAGTACCCAACTAATAAGTGAAGCGGCACTCAAGATCACCGCAAGCGAGACGGCGCTGTAAGTTAGCGTGGTTGAATGTTGTTCGCCATTCGTTTCGACTTCATCGGTGACGATTTGATTCAATTGTTTAGATAGTTTGTCGATGGCGTTGATCATCGCTTCGCCAGCTAATCGATACTCAGCCATTGCAGATTCGTACTTTTGATTGAAATCAGAGGTGGTGTAATCAGAAGAGTGTTTAGTGGTGAGCAGAGGTGTCATGGTAACGCGAGTGAAATCAACATAGTGATTCATGGCCTTACGCATAGCATTGACTTCATTTTGAACGCCAGGGAGATTGTCGATGGAGTTAAGAAAATCGCGGTTTTTGTTTTGTCGCTCAGAAAGCTCTTGGTTGAGAGACTGAACATCTTCGGCTCTAAATAGACTATAAATGGCTTTGATGCGCATGGCGTAAGTATTGTCTACGATGCCGCTAAGTTCCTCTTTGTGAATGATTAGCTTATGGGTGGAAGCCGAAACCTTATTGAATGCTTGATCGAGTTTACCGATTCCGACACTCAGTCCAATGATGAGTAATATAACTGTGAATAGAACAGGCAGAAAAACCTGAAGTTTAATAGAAAGCGTACTAAGAAATTGACGCATGAGATTGACCCTCTATCGGTTTAATTATTATCTTTTTTATAAATAAGCATTTCGATTTTAATTGTTATATTTGCCAAATCAATGAGTTACTCATATCTAATTGTTATGAAATGTACCAAAATCGATGGGGTTATCATCTTGAACATGAGGCAACGTTATAAAAACGTTACGTTCAAATTGAGAGAGGGATAAGTCGCGGAATTAATAGTTAGAAATGACAACGTGTCATAGAGGGTTCAACTAAGTGAAACACAACTGTCATATTCAAATTCTAAAGTGAGCACCGTTCAAGTGAAACACAACGGCAATAAAGCCACTTAAGGAAATTGTGATGAAAAAGACAGTAATCGGTGCAATCGCACTTCTAGGCGCAATGGCAGTGACTCCTGTTTCTGCTAAAGAAACTATCTCTGCAGTGGGTTCTAGCAGCGTAACTCCACTGATGGAAGTTTTCTCTGAAACGTACATGAAGAAGAACCCTAACGTATTTATCGAAGTTCAAGGTCCTGGTTCTTCAGCTGGTGTAAAAGCAGCGAAAAATGGTTCAGCAGACCTTGGTATGTCTTCTCGTAATCTAAAAGACTCTGAAAAAGAATCAACACTAATCGAAGAAGTGGTTGCTCGTGATGGTATCGCAGTGGTTGTTAACCCACAAAACAAACTGCCAGGTCTAACAGCCGAGCAAGTGACTGCAATCTACAAAGGCGAAGTATCAAACTGGAAAGAAGTCGGTGGTGCAGACAAGCCAATCGTAGCCATTACTCGTGACACAGCTTCTGGTACTCGTGGCGCATTTGAAGACATCATGTCTCTAAAAATGAAGATTTCTGGTAAGAAAGTATCAGCTATCTCTCAACGTGCTCAAGTTGCAAACGGTAACGGCGCACTGAAAACAATGGTTGCATCTAACCCATACGCAATCGGCTACATTTCTCTTGGTACTGTAGACAACACTGTTAATGCGCTAGCAATTGACGGCGTTGATGCAACGGTAGCTAACGTTAAAAACGGTTCTTACAAAGTAGCGCGTCCATTCCTTGTTCTTTACAAAGAAGGCAAGCCATCAACAGAAACGCAAAAATTCCTAGACTGGATGCTAACTGACGAAGCGCAAGCGCTAGTTGACCAAAAAGGTTACATATCAGTTAACTAATCCCATCGGGACTCTAAAGTTTGCTCAGCCCAACGTTTCGGGCTGAGCCTTTTCTATCCATTGTGTTCAACGGCATTGCCCAGAACCGTGAGATTTTTAAATGACCATCGCAACAAATAGTGAAAAGCTTATGAATACTGACGCTAGAGCTATCAGCAAGTCAGGCCTACGCGAGAAGCGTCGTGTAGACTGGAAAGAGCGCATCTTCCACGGCTTGTTCCTAACGAGTGCCGTAATCGGCATTGTTTCATTAGCCGTTATTGCATACTTCATCGTTCGAGAGAGTATTCCGGCATTCCAAGAAGCAGGCGTATCGGGCATTGTCTTAGGACAAAACTGGTTACCACCTGCGCTTTACGGTGTCGCCACCATGATTGTGGCATCTATCGTATCGACGGCTGGTGCTGTCATTGTTGGGGTTCCAATTGGTGTTCTGACCGCCATTTTTATCGCTGAAATCGCACCAAAGCGATTAGCAGACATTATCCGTCCAGCGGTTGAGCTGCTAGCCGGTATTCCTTCAGTGGTCTACGGTTTCTTCGGTCTGGTTATTATCGTTCCATTGATTCAGAAGGTATTTGATGTACCTGCAGGTAACACTATCTTGGCCGGTATTATTGTTCTTGGTGTGATGATTCTACCAACAGTAATTACGGTATCTGAAACGTCTATCCGCGCTGTCCCTCGTACTTATAAAGAAGGTTCTTTGGCACTGGGCGCATCGAAAATCTACACCATCTTTAAATTGCTCGTTCCAGCGGCTCGCTCAGGCATCATGACAGGTGTGATACTGGGTATCGGTCGTGCATTAGGTGAGACCATGGCGATCATTATGGTTATGGGTAACGCACCGGCAATGCCAGAAGGCATCTTGGATTCGGCTCGTACACTAACTGCAAACATCGCTATTGAAATGTCTTACGCAAGTGGTGTTCACGCGAACGCACTTTACGCTACAGGTGTAGTACTTCTGGTCTTCATCATGTCGTTGAACGCTGTACTACTGTACCTAAACCGAGAAAAAGCGAAGTAATCGCTCGTTAAAGGTGACTATTATGGATCGCGCAAAACTAAAAAAAGCACGCCAGTTCAAAGATAATGTCTTTAACGCATTTGTCTGGATCTCGGCAGCACTAACGGTAGGTTTCTTGTTCTGGATTATCTGGTACATCCTATCAAACGGTCTACAACACGTAGATTGGAACTTCATTACTGATAACTATACGCGCACAGGTGAAGAGCACGGTATCTTCCCAATGATTGTGGCGACCATTTACATGGTTATCGCTTCTATCGCAGTGGCAGCGCCACTCGGTATCATGACGGCAATCTACTTGACCGAATACGCGAAAGTGGGCAGTCGTTTGGTGAAAATCATCCGATTCTGTACCGAGTCATTGGCGGGTATCCCGTCGATCATTTTCGGCCTGTTTGGTATGACTTTCTTCGTGGCGATTCTTGGCCTTGGCTTCTCGATTCTGTCGGGTGCATTGACGCTAAGTATCCTAATCCTGCCAGTGATCATCCGTACAACGGAAGAAGCGCTGATGGCAGTACCACAAACGTACCGTGAAGGCTCTTATGGCCTCGGTGCTTCTAAGATTTACACTATCTGGCGTTTGATTCTTCCGAGCGCAATGCCAGGTATCTTAACCTCGGTCATTCTGAGTATTGGTCGTGTCATTGGTGAGTCTGCTCCAGTATTCCTGACAGCAGGTATGGTTGCACGTATTCCGGATTCTTTATTAGATTCAGGTCGTACGCTAACCGTCCACCTATACAAACTGACTACCGAACTGTTTACCGTTGAAGAATGGAATCAGGCTTACGGTACGGCAACAGTGCTTATCGTGGTTGTTCTCTTGATCAACATGGTAACGAAACTGATTGCACGACGTTTTAACACCGCAACTTACTAACAACACTAATTAAGAACGCACGTTAAAAGACACGAATTCAAGAATTAAGAGATTAAGACAATGAACAAATTTGATATTGAAAACCTAGACCTATTCTACGGTGACAACCAAGCACTGAAATCGATCAACTTACCAATTCCAGTTCGCCAAGTGACGGCGCTTATCGGCCCGTCAGGTTGCGGAAAATCAACGCTTCTACGCTGTTTGAACCGAATGAATGATCTAATCGAAGGCGTGAAAATTACAGGTAAATTGGCGATGGACGGCGAAGATATTTACGGCAACATTGATGTTGCTGACCTTCGCATCAAAGTCGGCATGGTATTCCAAAAGCCAAACCCATTCCCGATGAGCATTTACGAGAACGTGGCTTACGGATTACGTGCTCAAGGTATCAAAGACAAAAAGACAATTGATGAAGTGGTAGAGCGTTCGCTGCGCGGTGCTGCACTTTGGGATGAGGTGAAAGATCGCCTTAAATCACACGCATTCGGTCTTTCTGGTGGTCAGCAGCAACGTTTATGTATTGCACGTACAATCGCGATGGAGCCGGATGTGATTCTGATGGATGAGCCAACGTCGGCACTTGACCCAATTGCGACACACAAAATCGAAGAACTGATGGAAGAGCTAAAGAAGAACTACACCATCGTTATCGTGACTCACTCAATGCAACAGGCGCGTCGTATCTCTGACCGCACTGCGTTTTTTCTAATGGGTGAACTGGTTGAGCACAACGATACGCAAGTGATCTTTAGCAACCCTCAAGACGACCGTACTCAAGGCTACGTAAATGGTGATTTCGGTTAATCCACCGTATTTACAAGCATAACTAAATAACTATAAGCGATGGTAACTTTGCCCCTCTTAATGAGGGGCCTTTTTCTTTTTAAGTCGTAGGCTTATAACGCCTACCAACACAAAAAATCTTGTAAATAAGCACAACTTTCCTCCCCAGTTTATAAAGCATGTAACTTATGTGAAACATGGCTTTAAAAGTGCTGAAGAGCTCTCGAATGTAACACTAAGTCTGATAATTTTGCGAATGACTTAACAGCTCAAATTTGAACGTATTGATTGCATATCATGGCCTAAGTAGCTTTTTATCGAGGATAAAAAAGTAGATTAGGTTGGTAGGGTGAGTTTAAGAAGTTTTACAAGAAAAGTGTCTTCAACAAGGGACCATCGGTTGCTAGCGGAGGCAATCTTTGATCATTTAGAGAGTCTGTTTTCCCCTCAAGCCCTCGCTATTTTTGAAGATCCTTCAATTAACCCTCGTCATTCGATGAGCTTCTCTCGCGGAGAGCTTTACCCAACCCAAAACTATCCTGAGACATTCTGGGAGTGGGCAAGTCAGTTTGATACCTCTGAAAGCATCATACCTCTGGCGATCAACACTTGTAACTGGAACCACACCCGAGATTTAGGGGGTGACAGTTACATCATGATGCTCGACAACACGCCTATCAAACGTACCTACCTACTGATTCAATCTGTACATGCTCGCACGGCACATAATATCTATGAAGAAAGTTACGACGCAATGCAACTCGCAGCGGCGCGTTGGCAATGTATTCGTGCTGAAAAAAATGCCTCGAAAGAGATCAGGCACAGAGATATTCGTGAAGCGCAATATGTTGATGAGATTAGCCAACGCGAGCGCTTTATCGAAAATATGAAGTTAGTTCAGCAAGTTGCACTCGAAATCTCTAATCCTGATTCTTTAAAGGACTTGTACTACAAAGCCGTCGAAGCGCTACGTGAACGATTGGGGTTTGATCGCTCTACACTGATGCTTCTCGATATGAAAAAGCGCAGCTTCAGTGGTACATACGGCACGGATGAGTCAGGAATTACGATTGATGAATTTCACACACAATACGATTTACATCAACTTAGCGAGGAGTATATCACCGCGTTATCTAGCCTTGAGAGCAACTTAGTGATTGTAGAAGACGCGCCAATATACACAGCAGGCAAGGTCATCGGGCAGGGCTGGAATGCGATGTTGATTTTACGCGATGGCAATGAACCGTTTGGGTGGTTCGCGCTAGATAACTTTATTCATCGTAAGCCGATAACGGCATATCAAAAACAGATGTTGGACTCGTTTGGTTCACTTTTCTCTCAAATTTACATTCGTAAGCGCCAAGAACAAAACGTACGCATGTTGCATTCAAGCATGGTTGAGTTATCACGTTGCACTACTGTCAGTGGAGTATGCAAATCGGCCGTCACTTTCGCCATTAAAAATCTTGGTATTGATCGAATGGCGGTGTTTTTAACTGATGAAAATTGCTCTTACATGCAAGGAACGTGGGGTACCGATATTCAAGGTAACGTGGTGGATGAATCTTACTTCTTTGGCGAAACCCAAGATTTCTCTCTTATAAATCTGGCTCGCTCAATGCCAAACGAAGTCGCATTTGAAGAATCAGTGCCTATTTATCATGACTGTAATATTGTTGGCTTTGGTTGGGCTGCGATGACGGTATTGACTTCAAATAGCAGTGGTCCTATCGCCTTTATCGCTGTTGATAATTTGCTGACACGTGCGCCCTTAACTTCTCAGTTACGTGAAGTGATTCGTATGTTCGCGTCCAGCTTAGCTGAAGTATTGCAACGTACTCAAGCTCAAGAGGCGATTCGCGAACTAAACGAAAACTTAGAGCTGGAGGTTCAGAACCGAACAAAAGAGTTGGAGGAAGCCAATCGACAGCTTGAGGTACTTTCTAAGCTCGATCCTTTGACGCGTCTTGGTAATCGCCGCATGTTAGAACATGTGATGCAAAAATATTGCGCCCTAGAGTGTGAAGACGACATGTCGTTTGGCCTGATCCTGATTGATATTGACCATTTTGGCTTATTCAATAATCACTATGGTCATCTCGAAGGCGATATTGCATTGATGCGAATTGGCTATATCTTGGATCATCATACCAAAGGTGAAGATGAAGTTTTTTGCCGTATCGGTGGTGAGGAGTTTGCGTTGCTCATGATTGGTTCTGAGCAAGAGGAGGTTCGATTGAGAGCAGAGTGCATTCGTCAGTGCATCGAGGGCGAGGGGATAAAGCATCGACATAACCCAGACGGGGAGTTACTTACCGTTTCAGTCGGTTATTCTTGTTATAAAGCGAAAGGCAAAGACTTTAATTTCGACCACTTATATCAGTTGTCGGATAAGGCACTCTATCAAGCGAAGAATCATGGGCGAAATTGTGTAAGGCGATACTAGCAAAATGCTCAATCAAATACTGTTGTGACGTGAACAACAATTTGCCTACTATTATTACTTTTATTTATAAATTTATTGCTGGCATCTATATAATCAACTACTTTTATATTGCAGTGTGCAGCTTGATCAGTATGGATGTGATTATGAAAAAAGGTAGTGTGGTACTAGCAATGCTGGCGTTGAGTTTCACCGGAGTATCTCAAGGAAAACAATACAATAATGTAAGTGAATTTGAACCTTTTGGATACTTGGGAGTAGGTTATCAATACGCTGACGCCGATATAAATCTTGGATCTTTGGGATCGTACTCGTTGAATAACTCTCTGCTAGGTGCGATGTTTGGCTATAGGTTTCATCAAAACTTTGGTGTTGAAGTCCGAGGCTATGGAAGCATATCTGATGATGAGTTATATGGTACTTCAGTAGAGGTGGAACGTAATTTTGCTTTGTTGGCAAAAGGTTTGGTTCCTTTGGGTGAAAATGTAGACCTGTATGGGTTATTAGGATACGGGAAAATAACAGCGTCAGTGGATGGAATCTCTGACAGTGATGAAGATTTGCAATATGGGGTTGGATTTGCATTTAATAAAGGAACACCATTAGAGTTACAAATTGAATGGATGAAGCTTTATGACGACAAAGGACTAGATTTAAGCGGCTTTAATTTAAATATTGTTTATCGTCTATAAATGTATTTGGATTCTTTGAAGATAACAATGGCAGCTTTTAAAACGCTGCCATTGTTATTTATAACTTTTCGAGTTGGTGGTCGGTTTTCGTTACGTTTGCTTTGCCAAGGTTTTGAATTTTCGCTAGCAGCGAATCAGGGCTCCAAGGTTGTTGGTTAGCACTAAAACGCGCTTGATTCATGGCATTAAGCTCTTGCTTAATTACTTGTACGTCACCAGGGTTTAACCTGTCTTGATGAGTGGTTAAATACTCATTTACAGAGCGTTCAATTTTCGCAGCATCGCCCTCTTCGATGACTTTTTTTAGCGCGTCGATGCAAAGTGGTTGTTCAGTATTTGAAACCGTTCCACTCGCTGTTATTGGGCGCTTTTTCCATGCCCAAATTGCGATTCCTAATGTCATTATCCAAAGCCCTGAGAAAACAAAGGTTAACGTTCGCCAGAGACTGTTTACACCGCCGCTTGATTCAGGACTAGGGGCTGGCACTAAAGGCGCTGAAAGAGGCGATTCCGGCAACGTGATTAGCCCAGTGTCATTTTTCTCTACGTCTAATGTTAGCTCTGGTAACGTTGTTTTCTTCGCTTCATCATTTTGACTGTCCCACCAGTTTAAGTCGTATCCTGGTAAGGTATATTTCCCGGCCTCTGTAGGAATAATGACTTGCTTCACCGTCATGGTAACGGTGCCATCTCTCGCGCTATCGAACTTAGGTTGTTCGGGATACACGCGCAGTGAACTCGGGTAACTAATATTGACTCGTGGCAGATATTCGGCTTGTGTACCGCGAGCCTTAACTTGAATGGTTCGAGTGAGTGAAGAACCTTGCTTTACTGTGTTGATCGCGTTAGTCGACAGTAGATTACCTTGATCGTCTTGCCAGCTCTGTGTCATTTCTAACGCTGAAGCAGGAAGCCATTCACCTTTAAATTCGCTCGGAATCGGTTTGACCGTGATTGGCATGCGTTTCGCTTTGGTGTTGATAGGCATTATTTTGGTTGAGCCCGTCAAGCTGTCGCCATAAATATAAGAACCGGTCAGTTTAGGACCTATCAAGGTATAAGTGCCTGGTTGATTGGCCGTTAAGCGAAACGACTGCTCTATGACCGCTACTTCTAACCCATTTGAGATCTTCTGTCTTTGTTGTAAGCCACCCAGTGCCTCAAGCTTCATGCCTTCAATCTGCGGAGGTACTATTTGCGGGTTATCTAGGCGTCGAGTGTCCGCTTTAATTAGAAGTTGTATACGTAATGTTGCAGATTGCTGAGGGTAGAGCGTACTGTTGTCGACCGTAATATTGAAGCTAAATAGATCATCAAGATTGGGGTCTGTTTGGCTCGCGTTGACACGTAGTTTGATCGGCTCCGTTTTCATGCCATCAGCGGAAAAACTTGGAATAGTCAGAACACCTTCTTTCATTGGTGCAATTGAGATACTCCACTCGGTACGCACTGATTTTCTTCCGTTAATGTTATTGCTAGAGCGGCCATAACGAGGTTGACCTAAGAAGAAGTCTTTCTCTAGAACATTGAAGTCGATTGAGTCTGAGCTGAGCTCAGTATCTGAAATGATTCTGAGGTTAATCACTTCATTCTTGGCTACTTGTGTTTTATTCACACTAGCTTGAAGTGTCTGTGCCATCACCGAGAAACTGGATATTAGGCTGGCCACAAAAATAAAGACCAGTTTTACGCCTTTGTTCATCACAGGCTTACCACTCCTTTTGAGATTGTTGTGGAGGTTGTTTTTGTTGCGCTTGAAGTTGCATTTGCGCACGGATCAAAAAGCTTGGGTCGCGAGCACTTTCTACTGCTTCTAGTCGACGGAACTCAGGATCATCCTGATGCATTTTTTCGGGATGCGCTTTAGCCTGTATTGGTTCACCTTGATCCTTCACTTGCTTGTCATCTCGTTGCGGTTGATGTTGTTCCGTTTTTTGTTTTTCTTTTTTATTTTCAGAATCTTGCTGATTTTGTGACTGTTGTCCTTGCGCTTCTTTCCCTTCGTTTTGAGACTTTTGTTGCTGTTGCTGTTGCTGTTGCTGTTGCTGTTGCTGTTGCTGTTGCTGTTGCTGTTGCTGTTGCTGTTGCTGTTGCTGTTG